>JANNBP010000139.1:0-7808 GCA_031385555.1 Deltaproteobacteria bacterium
GGGTTGAGCTCAGGGAGTAGGAGTTCGCGCTGTCGCGCTCACCCGGTCGATTGTATTCGGGGTCCCCGGCTCGAAGACTCGCCACCCCGTTCCCCATCACTCGCCTGGTCGAAGGATCGACCCAGGCGAGCTCTGGGGTTAGATCGCTGCGAGCTCGGCGATCGCTCGGTCGTAGCCGCCCGCAGTGCGGTACCAGGAGATCGCCTCGGCAGCGAGGGCGCGGTCGCGGGTTGCCAGCGCGAGGAGCGCAGTCGCGCGGATGTAGCGCCGCCGGACATGGGTGGCGTTTCGGTAGCCGAGGGCCTCGCCGAGGATCGCGCGCGCGGCGCGCAGCGCCTGGTGGCCGTCCGCGGAGCTGCCGTGGATCGCCGCGGCGATCGCGTACGCATCTGCGGCGGGCAATCGCGCCCACCAGGCTGGTTCGGCGGCCGAGGCACGCGCGATCGCATCGACGCGCGTCGTGCTGCGATCGCCCGCCAGGCGTGCGAGCTCGGCGGTCGCGATCGCGCTGCGAGGACCTTCTTGCGCGGCCGCGACCACGCCGTACGCGGCCTTCGCCTCCACCACATCGCCCCGCTCGACGGCCAGCCACCCGAGGTCGTAGTGGCAATCGATCGAGATCGGGCTGTGGGGATGCAGCCGGCGGTGCACCGCGCAGAGCTCGCGCAGCTCGCTCGTCGAGCGCCGTGGATCCTCGACGAGCAGGGCCGCGCGCACCCGTGCCGCGAGGGTGAACTGGTGCTCTGCACCGAGCGTGCGCTCGAGCTCTGCCCGCTCCTCGGCGAATAGCGCATCGCGCTCGGCGCGGTCGCTCACCAGCATCGCCAGGTTGCCGAGGATGACGAACGGTTCGCTGCTGCTCATCGCCGGCGACAGCTCGCGCCGAGCAGTGCGCAACAGCTCGATCGCGCCGGGCTCGTCGCCCGCGGCGAGGCGGGCGGTCGCGGCGTTGTTGAACAGCAGCGCCCGTGCGCTCGCGCCACTCGCGCCGGTGCGCCTCGCGATCGTGGTCGCGATCGGCAACGCGGCGGCGAGCGAGCCATCCCCCAGCGACGCCGCGACGTAGAGTCGCCGCGCGAACGCCTCGACGAACATCACGTCGTCACCACCGGCGAGCGCGGCCTCCGCCGCCTTGCCGTAGGTCGGCGCGGTCTGGTCGTCCTGCGCTGCCTCGAGCGCGGCGCCGAGCGCAAGCTGCGCGCGTGCGATCACCGGTTGGTAGCCCGTGGTGTCGGCGGCGATCGCGGTGCGTCGTGCGAGCGCGGTCGCGTCCGGGTCCGCGCCGAACGCGAGAAAGCGTGCGCGGGTGGCATCGGCGGCGAGCTCGGTGACGCGCGAGGCGAGGTGAGGTGGCGGCGGCGGCACCGGGTCGGTGGTCGCTTCCGCACGGCAGCGCTCCGCCGCGGGTAGCTCGCGCAGCGCGCGGATCGCATCGGCGAGCTTGTCCTCGGAGGTACGCGAGAGCGTGGTCGCGACGGCATCGAGCGCGGCGCGTGCACGCTCGAGGCACGCGAGCGTCTTCTCGTAGAGCGGCTCGGTCAGGTCGTCGCGCTGCCTCGCCTGACACGCATCCTCGCGCGCGGTCGTCCACCGCGTGCCGTACGCATCGAGCATGCCGGCGAGCGATGCGGCATTCGACGCGCCGTAGCCACCGAGCGTGCGGACGTGGGAGATCACCTTGCCGAGTCGACCCGGGTTCCAGACCTCGGCGAGTGCGCTTCCCCCCACACCGCAGACATCGGGCGCGTGTCGCGACGTCCCGATCGCGAAGGCTCCGACCAACCCCGCCGCCGCGACGACCGCGAGTCCTCGCCGGCGCCACACGACAGCTGGATCGCGAGCGAGCGCCGCGTGCAGTGCAGCCATGTCGGGGAAGCGCGCGGCTGGATCCTCGCTGGTCGCACGCTCGACGATCGAGGCGATCCATGCGGGCATGCCGCGGGTCGAGAAGGCCTCGCGCAGCGACACGGCGAACGAGTACTGATCCGCCGCCGGCGTGGCCGCTGCACCGGCCGCTTGCTCCGGGGCCATGTAGCGACGCGTTCCAGCAACGCCGCTGGCTGCCTCGCTAGGGCGTGCGAGCCCGAAGTCGAGGACGCGCACGCGACCGTCGGCTCCGAGCATCACGTTGTCGGGCTTGAAGTCGCGGTGGACGATGCCGGCCCGGTGCGCGGCCGCGATGCCGGCACCCGCGGCGAGGTAGAGCGCGACGAGCTCGCGCGAGGTCCGCGGGGTGGAGGCGTGGGTGCGAAGCGTGTCCCCGGCGATCCACTCCATCACCAGATAGACCTGCTGCTCGAACGTGCCGACGTCGTAGATCGCGACGATGTTCGGATGCGAGAGCTTCGCCAGCGCCTGACCCTCGCGGAGCAACAGCGTCCTCGCGGCCTCGCTCTTGACGTGCATCACCTTGATCGCGACGCGACGCTCGAGCTCGGGATCCCACGCACTCCACACCGTGCCCATCCCACCGGCGCCGGCGCGCTGGAGTAGCTGATAGCGACCGACCCGAACCTGCTCGTCCTTCTCGAACAGCGCCTTCGCGATCCTGGAACGAGCGACACCGAGTGCCAGCGGATCGATCACCGGTCGACCGCCGAGCCTCACCTCATCGGCGTCGTCACAATCCTTCGCCATCAGCGACGACCGAGACCGACCACCCACGCATCGAGACTTGCATCGGTCTCGAGCGCGCTCGGCGGTGCGGTCTGCTCGAGCAGGTCGCGCAACGCCTTGCGAGCTCGATGGATGCGCTGTCGGATCGTCGCGGCGTTCGACTCGAAGATCTCGGCGATCTGCGCCATGTCGAGCTCCTGCCAGTAGTGGAGCTCGAGCAAGGTCTGTTGCTCGACCGGCAGCTGCTGGAGCGCGGTCAGCAAGGCGCGTTGCTCCTGGTCGCGCGCGAGGATGGTCCCGGCGGAGCTGGCGAGCTGCGCGATCGACGACAAGCTCGCGTCGAACCGTGCGTTGGCCTGCTGCTTCGCCGCGATCGCCGAGTACAGCTGGTTCCTGGCGATCGCGAACAGGTAGGTGCGGTAGCTCGCGTCGCCCCGAAACGAGTCGCGACCTCGCACGCACGCGAGCATCGTGCGCTGGACGAGGTCGTCGGCTTCTTCCGGCAGCTTGGTCGCGAAGAAGCCGTAGAGGTTCTCGAAGTGACGCTCGAACAACGCGTGTCCGGCGGCGTTGTCACCACCGCGCCAGCGCTCGAGCATCACGAGATCATCCTCCACGGCGCGAACATACGCCGCGGGGATGCGTGCGATCTACAGCCCGGGGTAGGGCGGCTCCTCGCTGCTCGTGAACACGGCCGGCGACCACGCGCCCCACCCGACGACACTGTCCCAGCCGGTCAGGGCCTTGCCGAGCAGGTGCCCCATCGGATCGATGCCCGTGGGGGCGCGCCAGCCGAACGGGTCGACGATGCCGGGCAGCGAGGCCTCGTTGAATCCCGTGCCGGCACCTTCCGACGATTCTCTCGTGAAGAACGGAACGCGATACCCGAACGCGTGGCCGCTCGCCGCCGACCCCGTCCTGCGGCCGTTGGTGTTCGATAGACGGAGAAGGCCGAAGTGGACGTGCGGCGACCACGACGACCCGGTGGTGCCGGCGTAGCCGATCAACTGACCCGGTTTGACGGTCTGTCCGTCGACGACGTCGCGCTTCTGCAGGTGAGCGTAGTAGGCGATGAAGGTCTCCTGATACGTCGGGTTGGAGCCGACGTCGTAGCGGATGTAGACCTCGCCTTGATACGCGGTGCCGGGACCACCGGAGCCACGAATATCGCGATCGCGCGACGTCACGACGGTGCCGTAGCCGAGCGACTTGAGGGGCGTGCCCTCGTCGAGGATGAAGTCGTAGGAATTTGACGCGAGGCCGGCGCTCGGGATCGCGAGCCCGGTCATGTCGATACGGTGGGTGAACGTGTTGGCCCCGTCACCCTGAGGCTGACCGTAGGCACCGGTGAGGACCGCGCAGCTGTCGACGGTGCACCCGCAGTCCGGATCGTTGGGTTGGCAGCTGGGGAGGTGATCGAACACGTGGCCGACCGAGTAGCCGCGGGCGCCGTAGACCGGATCGCCCCACGCACCCTTGACGATCGGCGCCTGGAACACGCGCAGGTAGCGCGGCGACACGGTGACGACGCAGCGGTTCGCCGTGTGGCCGACGGCACTATTCATGTCGACCAGGGGCGCGGTGCCGATACCCGTGGTGACCACGCCGCCGTTCGAGCACTTGATCGCGATGCTGTTCTCTCCGGTCGTCGAGTACAGACCGGCGCGCACGATCGTCGAGCCCGGATGACGCGACTTGAGCGTCGCGCACGGATCACTGCCGGTCCATTCGAAGTCCCACGTGCCGTCGCTGTTGTGCACGTTGCAATACTGCGCGGTCCCGGACGGAGCGGTGTTCGCGCGCGGTGCGGTCAAGAAGTCGTTGCCCGCGGTCGTCGCCCTCGAGCACAGGCCGGGCTCGATCGTGGGAGTGACACCCGGGGCGTTGCAGGTGATCAGCGCGTGCGGATAGCTCCCATCGATCCGATCCATGCAGTGGGTGGTCCCGGCGCTCCGGGTGCTGCACCAGTCGATGGCGAGCGGCCGGCGACACTTGGTGTCCTCGGCGTCGGTCTCGCCGTCGGCGTCATTGTCGAGGTTGTCGGTGCAGTTCGTCTCCTCGAACTCGAACTTGACCAACCGTCGCCCACTCCCCGACGCGCCGACCGCGAGGACGAACAGGTCATCGGGGCCCTCGGCCGAGATCGCTTTGATGTCGAGCCCCGCGTTCGGCATGCTGCTCCAGCCGTTGATGCCGTACAGCATGGAGTCGTTGTAGTAGAGCGTATCGTCGGGATTCACGCCGAACGCGCGGTTGCGCTTGCGGTACGTCAGCCCGTCGTGCACCCAGCTCAGGTGGGTGATCTTCGAGCCCGCGCCGGTGACGTGCGCCGAGCCGAGGTTGTTCGCGAGCATCGTCCATGATGCGGCGCTCCCCTGGATCGTCGGCTTGCTCGGGTTCCATAGCTGGCTCGCGTACAGCGTGCTGACACCCGAGGAGTTGATGGCGAGTGCGTAGATGTTGCCCATGCCGCCCTGGATCTCGTCGGTGCCGGCGGGCACGGTGAGCGTTTGCCCACCCATCGAGGTCAACCAGTCGGACGTCTGACCGGTTTCGGCTCGCATGATCTGACCGTTGAAGCCGAGGTATGCATGGTAGAGCGTGCCGCTCGAGGACAACGCATAGAGGTGCGAGCGATCGCACGCGATCCGAGCGCCGGGTGTCCCTGCGGTGACCTGGGTCCACGCCCCGAGCCCGCTGCCCTGGTTGACCCACAAGGTGAGGTCGGTGCGCGACGCGAAGATGGTTCCCTGACCGCAGGCCGCGATCCGTGAGGTGCTCGCGTTGAGCGTGGCGTACTCGTGTACGCGCAGGCTCTGGCCCGCGATCGAGTAGGTAGCGAGCATCGTGACTGCCGATTCGGATTCGGAGAGCTCGGGGTTGTCCTCCAGAGCTGGCTCGGCGACATCGGTGCACGCGCCGGCGAGCAACAACGAGATCAGTATCTTGTTCCGCATTCGTATCTCCTTCGCGGCGGGTAGTCCGAGGACCCGGCGTTGCGTGACAGCCAAACGTCACCGATGATGGCAGCGTGCGGTTCGCGACCCTGCTACTGACCGGGTGCTGGTCGAGCGCGACGGTGCCAATCGCACCGGTGCAGTCGCCGGGCGTCATCGTCGATAATCCGGCGACGTTGCCGGTGTCGAGCCGCCGCGATCGCCGCGCGCAGATCCCGCGGCACAGCGTCTGGGAAGGCACCTACGTGTGCGGTCAGGGCCTGTCGGCGGTGACGCTGACGCTCGATGTCGATCGCTCGAACAACGTGACGGCGCGCTACGATTTCGGGCCGGTACCATCGAACCCGACGGTCCCGACGGGAGCCTACCTGTTGACCGGCGTGCTCGAACCTCAGGGCAGTGGCTTCACCGGCGAGCTCGCGGACAGCGAATGGATCGTGCGCCCGGCGAACTACTTCATGGTGCCGCTCGCGGTCGAGACGCTCGACGGCAAGGCGATGACGGGAACGATCCGCCATCCATCATGCAGCGGGTTTGCGGCGACGCGGATCGAGTAGCTCAAGCCTTGGTGCGCTGGTGCGGGGGCCGCAGTGCAGCGCCATCGAGCGACGCCGGTGTGCGGGTCGAGCTCGGGCGGAACTCCACGCTGACGAGGCGATCGATCACGATGCGGATCGACGGCTCGCGCGGCGTGCTCATGATGCTCGGACCATCCGGCTCGGCGCGCATGACTACGCGGCCTTGTCTGCGGAGCGCTTCACGTGCTTCGCAGCTTTCTTGGCTTCGCGCTTCGCCTCTCTCGCCTTCTTCGAGGTCACCAGCACGCGCTCGACCCCATCGAGGGCCTGGCCGCTCGACTCGTCGATCCGAGCGGTGAGCTTCTTGACGAAGCGGAACAGCCCGCCGGTCAGCTTCTCGGCCAGCTCGACGCCGTGATCGGCTGCGGTGCGCAGCTCGGTGCGGGCGTCGTGAAGGACGGCGATGGCGGTCGACTTCGAACCCTCGAACTTGATCTCTTTCGACATGCGCTCACCCTACAACGCACCGCGTTATGCAGCGGGCTCGCGTTGCTGACAGCTGCTAACGCGCAGCGTCAAATCACCTGATTCAGTATTCAAGACTGATTCTTACGTGTTCCGGATCCACCGCAGAGACCCTATAAGGTGGCGTGCGCGTCGCCGTCGTCGGTCATGTCGAATGGATGGAGTTCCTACGCGTCCCGCGCATCCCCACGCCAGGCGAGATCGTGCACGGGGAGTCGCTGCTCGAGGTGCCCGCCGGCGGTGGCGCCGTCGCCGCGGTGCAGCTCGCGCGCTGGGGGGGCGACTGCTTGTTGTTCACCGCGCTCGGCGATGACGAGCTCGGTCACCGCGCCGCCGACGGCTTGCGCGCCCGTGGCGTCACCGTGCACGCGGCGTTTCGCAAGCGCCCGCAGCGGCGCGGGCTGTCGCTGATCGACGCGCAACGCGAGCGCACGCTGATCATCCTCGGCGAGCGCATGCACCCCGAGGCGGCGGACGCCTTGCCGTGGGACGAGCTCGCGACCGTCGACGCGGTCTACGTCACCGGCGGCGATGCCGGCGCGATCGGTCATGCGCGACGCGCGCGCGTGGTGGTCTCGACCTCGCGGATCCAGACCCTGTTGCGCGGCGTCTCGCTCGATGCGCTCGTCGGCAGCGCGAACGATCCGGCCGAGCGCTACGACGGCGGGCTCGACACCACGCTGATCGTGCGCACCGACGGCGCCCGCGGCGGGACCTATCAAGTCGGCGAGGAGACCCTCCCCTACGCCTCCGTTCCGGTCGAGGTCACCGGCGACACCTACGGTGCGGGCGACACGTTCGCCGCGGGCCTCACCTACGCGCTCGGCGAACGCTTGTCACCGCAGGAGGCGTGCGAGTCGGCGGCGCGCCGCGCGACGGAGGTCCTCGACGTGATCGGTCCGTATCGGTAGGCTGCACGCGTGGATCGCCAGTTCATCCCGACCAACATCGCCGTCCTGACCGTTTCGGATACCCGCACGCTCGCGACCGACTCGTCGGGGCAGCTGCTCGTCGATCGGCTCACCGAGGTCGGGCACGCGATCGTCGCGCGCGAGATCGTGATCGATAGCGAGCTGGCGATCCGGGCGAAGCTCGCGGCATGGATCGCGGATCCCCAGGTCGAGATCGTGATCGCGACCGGCGGCACCGGGGTGACGCCACGCGACGTCACACCGGAAGCGCTCGCCCCCCT
>JANNBP010000152.1:0-18696 GCA_031385555.1 Deltaproteobacteria bacterium
GTCGTGGGGATCGCGGTGGCTGGAGTAGGTGAGCGGGATCCACAGCTGCGCGTGGACGACGACCACGATCAGGCGACCACGCCACGTCGCAAGCAACGGTCCGAGATGCGGGAGGTTCGCCAGCAGAGCGTCACCAAGGTAGCGCGGCTTGCGACGCGCTGCTCGGTTCCCGAGGGGGCGGGTGATAGGTCAGGTCGTCATCGATCCGCGCACCCGGCGAGACCGGCGCGCGGTGCACCAGCTGCCCGGCCTCGAGTGAGGCGACCGCCTGACCATCGACGTAGAGCACCGCGTTGCCGACCACCGCGGTCACGCGTGGCCCCGGGGACAGGATGCCGACGAGGTTGAGCGGATCGGTCGCGGCGACCTTGCAGACGTCGGGCGCGACGCTGGGGTGGCGAACCGCCCGGAGCTCGTCGAGCGCCTCGGAGAGGGCGAACTGCTCGCCGACGAACCCGCTGACGAACCGCCCGCCGCGGATCTCGCCGCGCGCCTCGAGCCGACGCAAGGCGACGAGGAGGTCGCGCCATGGGGGAAGTGAGGACTCGCGCGTGACCAGATCGCGGAACACCACGCCGTAGCGGAGCAGCAGCTGGCGCGCCGTGGCGTCGGCGTCGATCTGCTCGGTCTTCGTGGGTGGCAACAGCGACCAGCGCCCGGCGGCGGTCGGGAGCGAGCGGAGCGCGTGACCGGGGCGGCTGCGATCGTGCGTGCGAACCTTGCGGATCGCATCGGCCCACCGGCGCACCGGCGCACCGGATGTCGCCGTCGTGCGCTGGTCGAACAGGCTCTTGACCTCGCCGCGCTTGCGATCAACGAGCACGCGCAGGCTCGCGAACCCATCGGCGGTGGCGAGCCCGGCACCGACGAGCTCCCACAGCGCGTCCTCGATCTCGTCGGGGGCGAGGTCGATCGCGCCGCACAGATCCGGCAGGAAGCTCGCGCCGTGCTGCGCCAGGTGATCGCGCACCCGCTGTGCACCGTCACCCAGCGTCGCCGCTTCGCTGTGCTCGATCGCTGCGGCTGCACGCAGCCACGCGACATCGCGGCGCAGCATCAACGCGAGGGGTGCCGAGCGAGACGGCGCGAGGCGCGAGATCACGGTGCGCGGCTTCGGCAGCTCGACGGGGCGACGTGGAGATGCGGGCGGTGCGGCGCGCGCTCGTGCGGTGGCCGCGGCCCACTTCGAAGACGTGGACTCGACCGGTCTCACCGGCCCGATGCCGTCCACCATGTCGATGCCGACCTGCACGTCGGAAAACAAGGCGTCGATAGCCTCGTTGCCCGGAACCGACCGTCGAGCCGAAGACGAGGAGTCGATACGCTCGTCGTCGGGAAGCGGCGGTCGAGACGAAGGCGAGGCGCCGAGCTCCTCGTCGCTCTCGTTCTTGAGCATCGCCGTCGAGGTGACGAGTTGCGCGATCACCTCGCGCGCACGCACCGGCACGTGCGGACCGAGCGCGTTGGCAGCGGCGGTCGCGATCTCCTCCTTCGACGCCCCGGCGAGTCGCGCGGCCTCGGCACCTGCTTCGGCGAGGTCATACGACTCGCCGAACAGCTCACGCAGTGGTGCGACGAGCTTCTTGTCCTGCCGCTTGTCGGGCTTCTTGCCGCGCGCGGCACCCTTGCGCAGCTTGCGGTCGTCGGGGGTCTCGTCGTTCGCGGCTTCAGCCTCGTCGAGCTCCTCGACCGCGGTCTTGCGCGGCGACAGCCGGCACCACACGAGGTGACCGGCGAGGCACATCTGATCGAGCCACGCGGGATCGTAGTTGCAGATCCGCGACGGCAGGATCTCGCGCTCCCACGCACCCGACGCGGTCTCGAAGCCCTGCAGCTGCTCGACGATCTGCGCGAGCCCGTCGGCGCCGATCAACTGGCGATTCTTCGCGACGCGTTGCCAGCGCAGGAGGAAGCGTTGCAGCGCGGCGGCACTCACCGGCTCGATCTCGCGGCGCAGCTTCGCGAGCGTCATTCGATGGATCCGTGCGAGGACGCGGCGATTGCACCACTCGAGGTCGTGCAGCGCGGCGGTATCGAACGCGGCGGTCATTGCCTCGCGGGAGCTCGTCGTGGCGATCGGTTGCCCCGACGTGAACCGGCCGCGCAGGATGCTGCCGTCGCCCTCGAGCGCGAGCATGGCATCGACGATCTCGGCGAGCGAAAGTCCCAACTCCGCGGCGAGTGCCCGCGTCGACACCGGACCGCGATGATCGAGGTGCGCGCCGACCAGCTTCTGGATCGCGACCTCACGCGGCTGGTCGTACGTCGCCCACACGGGGGTAGGGATCAGCGGCGTGCACGAGACGTCCTCGCCGAGGAACGCGCGGACGGCGCCGAGCTTCTCGGTCGCGCACCACGCCGCCTGCTCGATGCCTTCGCACTCCCAGGTGAGCCGCACCGCGCGACCGGCACCCGCGAGCGCCTCGAACCACGTGACCGCGTGGCGCTCGAGCGCGAGGCCCATCGGCTCGGGCACCAGCCACAAGCCGAGCAGCGCGTCGTGCAGCTCGTCGACATCGCGCACCACCGGCGCGACCTCCTCCGCGGCCAGCGCGATCGCGCGCTCGTCGAGCGCACCGATCTGATCGTCGTTCGCAGCACCGCTCACCGTGGGCAGGCCGCGGCGCAGCGTCACCGCGCGCGTGCGGCGCTCCTCGAGCGGCGCGTCGTCGAGGTAGGCGTACGGGTTCGCGTTGATCATCTCGTGCGACAGCGGGCTCGGCTCGACGGTGTCGCGCGCCACGATCCGGATCTCGCCGGCCTCGAGCTTGGCGATCAGCGCCTGATAGCCCTCGACGTCCATCGCCTCGACGAGGCAATCGCGGATCGTCTCGAACACCAGCGGGTGATCTGGAATCTCGCGATCGCCGGGCATCCCGGGCAGCGAGCCGGGCAGGTTCTCGGGGCACGCCTGCGCCTGCGGGAACACCACGCTCAGCGTGTCTGCCGCGCGCATCTTGATCAGGTGTGGTGGCACCCTCTTGCCGGCGCGCCGGCGCAGCACGACCAGCGAGCGCGTCACGTTCCACCGCCACCGGATCTCGAACATCGGACGATCGAGCAGCGCCTGGATCAACGTGTCGAGCGCCGTCTTGGATTGCACGAAGCCGAACACGGTCTCGAGGGCGAAGCTGTGCGGCTGGCCGAGCGAGATCACGATGCCGTCGTCGGTGGCCGCCGCCTGGAGCTCGAAGTCGAACGTGCGGCAGAACTTCTTGCGCAGCGCGAGGCCCCACGCGCGGTTGATCCGGCCGCCGAGCGGCGCGTGGATCACCAGCTGCATCCCGCCGGCCTCGTCGAAGAACCGCTCCGCGACCAGCACGTCGTTGCGTGGCAACACGCCGAGTGCGAGGCGGCCCGCGACGAGGTACGCGACGAGCTGCTGTGCGGCCCGCGAGGACATCGACGTCTCGGTGACCAGCCACTGTGCGACGGTGTCGACGTCGTCGCGGTCGAGCCGCTGATCGACCTCGCGCCGCAGATCCGAGACCTCGTCGGACAGCTCGCGGGTGCGCGCGGGACCCTCGCCGACCCAGAACGGAATCGTCGGCGGCTGACCGTGCGCATCCTCGACCAGCACGCGCCCGGCTTCGACCCGCCGGATCTTCCACGCCGTGTTGCCGAGCTGGAAGATGTCGCCGGCGGAGCTCTCGATCGCGAAGTCCTCGTCGAGCGTGCCGACCTGGAGCTCCTCCGGCCACTGCACGACCTGGTAGAGGTTCATGTCGGGAATGGCGCCGCCCGACGTGATCGCGGCGAGCCGTGCCCCGCGACGGCCCTTGAGCTTGCCGGCGACCCGATCGCGATGGACATGCGCACCGGTGCGGCCGCGCCGATCCGACACGCCCTCGGAGACCATCACGAGGATCTGTTCGAGCTTGTCGTCGGCGAGCTCCGCGTACGGCGTGGCGCCGCGGATCAGCTCGGCGAGCTCGACTTCGGGCAGTTCCTCCGCAGAGGCGATCGCGACGATCTGCTGCGCGAGGATGTCGAGCGGTGCGTCGCGGATGCAGATCTGATCGAGGTTGCCGCGGCGGACGCCACGCACGAGCGCCGCGCACTCGACGAGCTGATCGCGGGTCAACGCGAACATCCGGCCCTTGGGCGTGGCGCCTCGGGGTCCGGTGGCTCGATCTCCACCGGCGCCCTCGGATCGATCGTACGGAAGGGGCGTGTGGCCTGATCGTCCAACCCGCTGGAGCAGCGTCGCGATCGAGCGAGGGGAGCCGAGCTGGACGACGAGATCGACTGCGCCGACATCGATCCCGAGCTCGAGCGACGCGGTCGCGACCGCACACTTCACCCGGCCGTACTTTAACTTCTGTTCGGCGGCCAGCCGTAGCTGGCGCGACATCGAGCCGTGGTGTGCGACGACGTGCTCTTCGCCGAGCCGTTGCTCCAGCGCGGCGGCCACGCGCTCGACGAGGCGCCGCGTGTTGACGAACACGATCGTCGATTGATGCTGCTGCACCAGCTCCGCGATCCGGTCGTAGGTCCGCCCGAACTGCTCGTTCGACGCGACCGCGGCGAGCTCGTCATCGGAGATCTCGATCGCGAGATCGATCTCGCGGCGATGCCCGGCATCGGCGATGTACGGCATCGGCCGCCGCGTCCCGACGAGCATGCGCGCGATCTTCTCGATCGGGCGCTGCGTCGCCGACAACCCGACGCGCACCGGCTTGGCACCGCGCGTCTGCAGGGTGAGGCGATCCAATCGCTCGAGCGAGATCGCGAGGTGCGCGCCGCGCTTGTCCCCGGCGATCGCGTGGATCTCGTCGACGATCACCGTGCGGACACCGGAGAGGGCCGCGCGCCCCGACTGGCTGGTCAGCAGGATGAACATCGACTCGGGCGTGGTGACCAGGATGTGCGGCGGATGCTTCGCGAGCCGCGCGCGCTCGGCCATCGGCGTGTCGCCGGTGCGCGTCGCGACGGTGATCTCGGGAAACCGCTCTCCGCGCGTGGCCGCGAACACCTTGAGCTCGGCGAGCGGCGCCTCGAGGTTGCGGTGGACGTCGTTCGACAGCGCCTTGAGCGGCGAGATGTAGAGGATCTGCGTGCCCTCGAGTGGACGTTCGAGGCCTCGCCGCACCAGATCGTCGAGCGCTGCGAGGAACGCCGCGAGCGTCTTACCGGAGCCGGTGGGTGCCGCGATCAGGACGTCCTCGCCGGCGTGGATCCGCGGCCAGCCCACGCGCTGCGGCTCCGTCGGCGCACCGAACCGTTCGCGGAACCAACCCGCGACGAGCTCGTGAAACGGCGCCAGACAATCCTGCATGCGGCCGGTCAGAGTACCTGAACCGATGATCCGGTTCGACGGGGAGATCTGTTACCTAGAAGTCGCCGGAACCATTGGGACCGCGCTCCCACGCCTTCGTGTAGTGGTAGCGAATCTGGGAGTCCGAGTAGCGGTGGTCGCGCAGCGAGCAGGCATCGCGAACCGCGAGCCACGCGCGCCAGTCGCCACCGTCGAGGGCGTGCTCGAGGGCGATCTTGCAAGGTGCATCGCACCGACACGGCTTCGCGATCGGCGAGCGCGAGACGGGCTCGCCATCGACGAGGACCACTGCGCGTAGTGCGAGCCACGGTCCGTAGACGGGATGGATCACGAGCCCGCCGTCCGACAACGCGCCGAGCCCGGTCGCGACCGCGAGCTGCTGGAACGGGAGGTACGTCTCGCCATAGACACGATGCGAGTAGAAGATGCGCGCGTTCGGGAACGCTCGTTCGAGCGTCTGCTCGACGTAGTGGTCGAGCGGATGCTCGCGCACGGCGAGCGACTGGGTTTTCTTCGCTTCGCAGAACACCGGCCACAACGCACGCGTGTTGCCGATCAACAGGCCGCGCCGTTCACGACCCGCGAGGAGCTCCCACCCGACGGCGTGCGCGTCGAACGCGTGGGCGATGTCGAGCCCGGCAGCGGTCAGCTCGTCGGTCGACATGTCAACACCATGCCACGTCGTACCGTTTCGGTGCGCTGCAACCTGAGTCAACGGTACTCGGAACGGGGTGACACCAGGGCGGTGCGCTATCCTCTGCGCATGGTGATGCCGAGGCGACACCGCTACACGTACGCTCAATATGTGGCGCTGGAGAAAATCAGCCCAACGAAACATGAGTTCTTCGATGGCGAGATCTACGCGATGGCTGGTGGGTCGGAAGATCATTCGGCGATCGCAGCACGTGTGCTGGCAGCGCTCGACGGTGCGATCGGGGATCGGCCGTGCCGGGTCCACACCTCCGATCTCAGGATCTACGTCGAGCAGCTAGGACTCGCCACATTCCCCGATGGCGCGGTGATCTGCGGGCCTCTCCAGCAACACGGGGCGAGTCCCGACGCCACGGCTCTCAACCCCATCGTGCTCCTCGAAGTGACGAGCGATTCTTCGGAAGACTACGATACCGGCGGCAAGCTCGAGGCCTACATGACGATCGCGAGCCTGCGCGAGTACATCGTCGTCTCACATCGCGAACGCCGGATCACCATCCATCGCCGTGGCGACGGCAACGTCTGGGTCCTGCGCACCGCGATCGCGGGTGGCAGGGTGCAGGTCGAGACCCTCGCGGTCGAGCTCGTCGTCGATTCGATCTACCGGAACAGTTCCGTGCCTTGAACGGCCCGCCAGCGGCACGATGTTCGTGAGTTGAGGGCACGCATCATCACATCTCGCCGAGCGCCAGAACGCCCGATAAATCGAGGGCTGAAGACCGAAGAGGCTCTGGTAGGTTGTCTTCACACTGCTGCCGATCGGAAGCCACGTTCGCATGCCGTGACCTCCTCCATCAGGCCGGTCTGGGTCGGTGCTTGCGTGGTCGTGCGTGGACGATCCGGGCGAATGCAGCGCATGCCATAGTCGCCTCGGTGGCTCGGCTGCATCACGAACGGATCGCGCACTCGTCTGCCACACCTGCGCGGTGGCTGGTGATGACACATGGCATCTTCGGCGCGGGATCGAACTGGCGCGGCATCGCGCGCAAGCTCGTCGATCGCCGGCGCGAGTGGGGCGTGGTGCTCGTCGATCTGCGCTTGCACGGGCGTTCCGAGGCGGGCGAGCCACCACACACCGTCGCGGCGTGCGCCGAGGATCTCGCCGCGCTGATCCGCGAGCTCGACGACGTCCAGGCGCTCGCCGGGCATAGCTTCGGCGGCAAGACCGCCCTCGCGACACGATCTCTGGTCACGCTCGCGCAGACCTGGGTGCTCGATGCGAGCCCGGGCGCACGACCTGAAGCGATCGACGATCCCGACAACTCGGTCGTCCGCGTGCTCGACATGATGGCGCGGATGCCGGCGAGCTGGCCGACGCGCGATAGCTTCGTCGCCGCCGTGGTGGCCGACGGGCACAGCACCGCGCTCGCGCAGTGGCTCGCGATGAACCTGGTCGCGCAGGGCGACGCGATGGTCAATCGGCTCGACGTCGCGGCGCTGCGCAGCTTGCTCGTCGACTACTACCGGCTCGATCTGTGGCCCGACGTGCTCCAGGGGAGTGAGCTGCACTTCGTGGTCGCGACCGCCGGCAGCTCGGTGACGCCGACCGATCGCGATCGACTACGCACCGCACCGCCACACGTTCACGTCCACGAGATCACGGCCGGGCACTGGTTGCACATCGAGGCGCCGGCCGCGGTGGTCGAGCTGTTCGCCACCCACTTGTCGTAGGCCCGCGCCGTGCAGTTCCTCACGCCGGATGTCGGTGGATCGTGTGCCTACGCGGAGTTCGATCGGAGCTGGAAAGGCGGTTCGCCAACTCGGTTGTCAGGTCGAGACCTCATGGCGACAGCTGTCC
Source organism: Deltaproteobacteria bacterium (assembly GCA_031385555.1). Lineage (GTDB taxonomy): Bacteria > Myxococcota_A > Polyangia > Haliangiales > Haliangiaceae > JABFXX01. The sequence continues at coordinate 7,788 of JANNBP010000152.1, forward strand.
CTATCGGAACGTGAGGAGCGGCCAGCGCAACCGGGTGCACGGCCCACGTGTCGCGCCTACGTGCGCGCAACGCTCCTCGTCCTGCTCGCTTCGGGAACCGCGGCCGCCGACGTGACCTGGACTGCACCGGCGGGATGTCCTGCTGCAACCGCAGTGCGCGAAAAGATCGAGCGCCGGCTCGACGGGATGGCGCTCGACGATCTCTCGATCGACGTCACGGTGACGCGGGCCGGCAGCACGCTCACCGCGACGATCGCATCGGGTGCGAACCACGAGCGCACGCTGACCGCCGCGAAGTGCAGCGAGCTCGCCGACGCCGTCGCCTTGATCGTCGCGCAGCTGGCATCGCAGGCGCGCCATCGCGTCGACGTCGCGCCGATCGAGATCAACACATGGGTCCCGCCGGTTACTCCATCGGAGCTCGCGTTGACGTTGCCCGCGGCGCCGGAGCGTCCGCTGCCGACGGCGTGGACCGCGGGGTTTCGTGCGCTCGCGCTGAGCGGCATCGGCATGACGCCCGAGGTCGGGGTCGGTGTGGACCTCTCCGCGTTCGTCCAGCGCGACACGCGGTTCATCGAGATCGGCTACGCGAAGTGGGTCCCGCGCCCGATGCAGATCCTCGCGAGCGAGAGCGGCACGGTCCAGTTCGACCTCCAGCTCGTCGCGGTGCGCGGTGGCTGGGCATCGACGAAGATGCCGCTGCGTGGGTGGATCGGGCTCGAGGTCGGGCGGATGCACGGCGAGGGGCCGGCGCTGCGGACGCCGGCGTCCGGGGTCGGTCGGTGGGTCGCGATCTCGTCAGGGTTCGGGGTCGGCTGGCCGATCTCGCCGCGGACGCGCCTCGTGGGCACGTTCGAGGTCGCGGTGCCGGTCGAGCGCGCGACGTTCCAGTTCATGGACGGCAGCGAAGTCCGCGAACCCGCTCCGATTTCAGCGCGCTCGGCGCTCGGGGTGGAGGTCGCCTGGCGATGAAGCGTGACGGATTCGCGGTGCTCGTAGCACCAACGCTGCAGATGCCTGCGATGGCTCTGATGCTCGAACAAGAAGAGGTGGTCGAGATCCCGTCGTTCGACGAGGTCTACGAGCAGCACGTCGCCTTCGTGTGGCGAACGCTGCGGTCGTTCGGCGTCGCCGAGACCCAGCTCGAGGACGCGACGCAGGACACCTTCGTGGTCGTCCATCGCCGCCTCCCGGAGTGGGAGGGCCGCGCCGCGATCACGACCTGGTTGTTCGCGATCGCCCGCCGGGTCGCGGGGAGCTATCGCCGGAAGCGCGGGCTCGTCGAGCAGCGCAACACGCCGCTCGACGACAACCACGAGCACGCCGACTCCACCGACACGTTCGCGGCGCTGTCGCGTGCCCAGGCCGCCGCCACGGTGATGGCCATTCTCGACACCCTCGACGAGGACAAGCGCGTCGTGTTCGCGCTGGTCGAGCTCGAGCAGCTCGCGGTGCCCGAGGTCGCACGCATGCTCGAGCTCAATCTCAACACCGCATATTCGCGGCTCCGCCTCGCACGCGCGGCGTTCGAGCTCGCCGCCCGTGCCCACCTGAAAGGAAGCCAGCCATGACCTCCGAGCTCAGCCCGAGCACGCGCGCATTGCTCGACGCCGCGCGCGGAGGAGGCCCCGATGCCGCGGCGATCGCGCGGATGCGCAGCAAGATCGATGGCGCCGTTGCCGGTGCGCCCGCCATCGCCACCGCGACGACGAAGGGCTCGCTGCTCGCCGGCAAGCTCGGCCTGGTCGCGTTCGCCGTGATCGTCGCGACCGGGGCGTTCGTGATCAGCACGCGCTCGCAATCGGCGGTCGAGATCGTCGTCGCCGAGCCCGCGGCGCTCGACCCCATCGCGCGCTCGCAACGTGGCGTGCGCGAGCCTGCACCTGCGGCGGCACCGGAGCTCGAGATCGAGATGCCTCCCACCCACCGCACACCCCTCGTCCGACCGAAGCCGATCGAGCTCGCGCGTGAGGTCGAGCTCGTCGATCGCGCGTTGACCGCGCTTCGTCGCGGGGACGCACGTGGGGCGCTCGCCGCCGTCCGGATCTACACCACGGAGGCCGGCACGCGCGGGCAGCTCGCCGAGGACGCCGCCGCGATCGAGGTCGAGGCGCTGTGTACGCTCCACGATCCCACGGCAGCAGCGGGGCACTCGGCGTTCGAGGCTCGCTTCCCGTCGTCGGCGCAACGCACGCGGCTCACCGCCGCTTGCCGCTAACCCGACTTCTCGTTCGCTTCGACCGCCTTGTTCTTCGACGGCGGTAGCTCGCGGGGCGGCAACAGCTCGGCTTCGATCTCGACGGCGCAGGCCATGAAGATGGCGGCGTCGAGCTTCTTGAAGTCGCGCTTCTTGTACCACTCGAACGCGTTCTCGTTGTTCTCCGCCACCTCGAGCACGATGTGGTTGAGGCCGTGGACACGCGCCAGGTGATGGAGCTGCTCGAGCAAGAACGAGCCGACGCCGCGGCCGTGCCAGTCGGGATGCACCGCGAGCTCGTCGACGAACAACGGCTTCATGTCGCGCTTCTCGAAGTAGCGCGGGTTGATCCAGTTATCGGAGCCGGTCGGCTCGTAGCTGCACTCGGCGTACGCGACGATGCCGTCCTCGACCTCGAACACCAGCTGCTCGATGCCCTCTTCCTCGTAGATCTCTTCGAACCGGTGCTTGCTGCGCGGCCGCTGGAACTCGACGGTCTCGACGTTGACCTCGCGGAAGCTGACCTTGAGGAACTCCCAGACGCGGTTGATGTCGCGACGGTGCATGTGGCGCACCGTGATCAACGGGGCCGGCGCCTTCTTCTTGCTGCTCGCCGTGGTCTTCGCGATAACGCGAGAGCCGCCGCCACCATTCGTGGCGGCCTTCGGCTTCGCCTTGGATTTCGGCTTTTTCGCAGCCTTCGCCATCGGAAGCGAGCAAACCCCAGCGCATGGTCCCGCGGCAAGTTACTGCGCGAGTTTTACAGTTTCAGTTCGTTGCGATGACGCCGTTCGGCTCGAAGGCTGGGGAGATCGCGAACGGGGCGATTGTTGGTGTTACGCCTTGCGGGGTGTAGCTGAGAATGAAGCCGGCGCTGCCGCCACCACCGCCGGGACTCGTGGCGGCAACACCGTTGGTAGGACCAGACGCGCCGCAACCGCCCGCTCCACCGCCACCTCCATTTTGCTGTGCGGGTCCACCCGGCGCGCACTCTGTCGTTCGGCGGCCGTCCTGACCGACGGTGCCAGTGATCGGGCCGCCACCTCCACCACCACCACCATTTGAAAACAGCTGACCCTCAACGGAAATTTGCATTCCCTGCAAGACGACATTTCCACCGGCACCACCACCAGCCGCAGCGAAGAATTTAGCAGGGACCGAAAACGATTGGCTCGCGCCACTACCTCCACCTCCATTGACGTCGATCGTACCGATCACCGACAACTCACATCGACAGCAGATTAATGTCACCGCGCCCCCAGCTGCTCCAGCCGCGGCGCCGAAGGTGGTCTGTGTCGACTGCGTTCCGCCGAACAGCTCCGACAATGTGACGGGGTTTGGTCGCGCGGCCCCACCATTGGCGCCGCCTCCGCTAACGGTATTGGTAGCGCCGTGACCACCGGCGGTTCGATCGCCCGCGCCGCCACCTCCAATGTCGTCGTTCACGGTGTCCCCGCCAATACCGGACTTCTCGATCCCACCGCCTGGTCCATTGTTGAAGCCGTTCGAGCTGGCGTCCACAATACCGTTGACAGCCAGCTGACGATCTCCAACCAGCGCGATCGCGCGGGTGCCTTTTACGGTCAGTGTACGGTTCGCCGCGATCGTGATCGACTCGTGATGGACGACGCAGATCTCGGGCCCCGTAGGCTGCGCCACGATCGATGTGCAGCTCGTATCGTCCGATGTGTCGAGCTCGGTGTCGGCGTTCACCGCGAGCGTACCGGTCGCTAGGTCGTCGCAGACGGTTGGAAGATACTTGGGAATGATGTGTTTCTCAGGCGGTTGGCAATCGCTCGTGTTGCACGGGAGGCAGCCATCCTCTCCGCATCCGAATTCGCAATCGACCGCATCGATATTCGCGCCGTCCGCAGAGCAGACCAGAGCACGATCATCGCGACATCCCTTGAACTCGGCGGGGGTGCACTGCACCGCGATGCAGGTATCGGGTGTGCCGCCGATCGAGCCATCTGCATCGCAGAACGGCAGAGCCGGGTCATTGCAGAAGTCATCCAGACAAGACGCCGGATTTGGCTTCGTGCACGCACCTAGAACGACCAACAACGCCCACAACGTCGAACGCATCGCGAAATAGTCGTCGAACATGTGGCGGGCTGTCGAGCCGGATCCGAGGGGTTGCGTGGAAAGTTCGAAAACCTCGCAACGTGTTGGATCGCTTACGATCCGACCCGAGCGACCAGCTCTTGAACCTGCGCGACGAACGCCTTCTTCTGGTGGCGCTCGAACTCAGTCCAGGTCGCGAACGTCGACGGATCCGCGCGGTCGACGAACAGTTTTCCGTTCAAGTGATCTACCTCATGCTGGTAGGTCCCGGCCTTGAGCCCGTGGACCACGTCATCGATCACCGTGCCGTGGCGATCCCACGCCTGGACTTGAAGGTGGACGAAGCGCTTCACCACGCCGCGGAGGTTCGGGACGGAGAGGCAGCCCTCGTTATTGTCGAACAGCTCGTCGCCCACAGGCGTGAGCACAGGGTTGACCAGGATGGTCAGCGGGATTCGCGGCTTGTATGGGTACCGCGGGTTGTCCCGAACCTCGATGGCGACGATCCGGATCGGCTCGTAGATCTGGATGGCCGCGAGGCCGGCTCCGTCGGCGTCGTGCATGGTCTCGACGAGATCGTCGATGAACTGCTGCATCGCAGGTGTGATCAGTTCCTCACGTGAGACCTCGCGTGCGACCTGTCGCAGGACGGGATGCCCCACCTGAGCGATCTTACGAATCATCGACACGACCATAGCAGGGCGCGAACGCCGAGTTACAGGCCGGTCAGAACCGAGCAACAAAAGGTATTCCCGTCGAAGAAAAAATATGGCTAATGTCCGCCTCTCCAAGGAGTCGTCCATGCTCAACCGTCTTTTGCTTTCTCTTGTCTTTGTTCCGGCCGTCGCATGTGGCGGTGGAGGTTCTCCGAACCCCACGCCCGTCGACACGACGCCGCCGACCCCTGACTCGCCGCCCGCCGCGCTAGCGTGCCCACCGACCGGCCTGATGGGCTCGGTTGGCACGGCTGCAAAGCCTGTTGGTGTTCCTGCTGCGGGCTGCACGCCAGGTGGCGACCCGGCTGCTGGCGGTTGCGCTGCCTGCGGAGCCGACGGCAACACCGGGTGTGATTGGTATTCCGCACCGGACATGGGTTCAAACACTGGTATTGAGGAGTTCGTCTTCATCACCGGCATCCGAGACACGATGGACCAGTTGCAGTTCCACGTCGCAACGCCGATCATCGTGAATCAGGCGGTGCCGTGGCAGACCGATATCACGGTGATGACGTCGTATGCAGCACGCTCGGTCTACCTACAGAGCCAGAACGGCGCGGACGTCGACCGTCTTCTGTTCCCCACCAGCGGTGGGATCACGGTGACCGAGACGGTTCCGGCCATGGGTGGAAAAACCACTGCGGCGATTTCGGCGACGTCCTATGCAGAACTTGACGCGGACGGTGCGGTCCTCGCGGGCGGCTGCGTGACCGACCTCAACAGCCTGCAACTCTTCCTGCAGCAGGGCTCTGCCACGTTCCAGAAGCCCAACACCCCGGACAACGGCAGCGACCGCCCGTGGGTGAAGATGGTCCCGGCCGATCAGTTCGGCAAGCTCGTACCGCTTACTAACTAGTTTGGATCCCAGATTGCGGTTTCTCGTCGAGGATTCGGCGGCGGAGCCGTGATTTCGCACACCTCGCCGATCGCAGGTAGGTGCAGCGCGACGCCCCATACGCCGAATATCACGTCACGACCACGCCGCGACGTCGCGTCCCACGTGGGACGTGCTTGCTCGACAGCACAGATACGATCAGCCGAGCGTGTGACGCGCGAGCATCACGAGGTTGGCGGCGATCACGGAGCCCCAGGTGTAGGCGCGAAACGATTCGTAGGAGCGCCACGCGCAGCGATCCCAACCGAAGCAGCGCTTGAGGAACGAGATGATGCCTTCGATGCCGGCGCGGAAGTGGCGCAGGCGCTGGTAGAGCCAGGTGCGTTTGACCATCTCCTTGATGGCCAGGCCAGATGCCTTGCTGAACGCGACGTCCCGGATGCCGAGCGCTTTGATTTCGTCGAGGTTGGCGCGCGAGCTGAAACCACCGTCGAAGACGATCTGCTCGGGCTCGGCACCGAGCACCTTGATCGCGCGTTCCGCGAGCTTCACCGCCTTTGTGGAATCTGTCGGGTTGCCGCGTTCTACGACGCAGTCGATGATCAGTCCGGAAGCACCGCCGGTGAGAAACACCTTGTGGCCGTACAGGGTGTCGCGCCGATCCTTGCGGATGATGTCGGCGTGCGGCTCGAAGATCGAGACGATCTTCTCCGACGCCGGTACGGTCTCGCCATCGAACACTCGGCGGCGAGTCTGATCGAGCACCTGCTCTGCGAGCTTGATGTAGTGGTTGAGCGACGTACGTAGATCGCCGAGCTCGGGCTGTTGAAACGCCAAGGGCGGGAAGTATTGTTCGAGTTTCTCGACGGAGACTCGTGCCGACGCGACCATGTTCTCGGCGACCTTGACGAGATCCTTGTACAGCGGCACGCGCTGCTCGGCCTTGGCCGCATGCTGGATCGCCATCGCGCGGCGCTTGGCTCGCTTGTGATGGTTTGTGAATTCGATCGTGACGAACTCACGGGCCTCGCGAAGCAGCCGTGTCAACACACGAACGCAGTCGACGAGCAGGCTCGAATCCGTAGGCTCGTGGATCGCCGCCGCGATGACCGTCGAGTCGCTCCGCAGCCGCCGGCCATCTTCGATCGCCTGCGCCTGCGCATGCCGAACGAGCGCGCGATTCACTCGCTCGAGAGTCTCCGCGCGCACGCGCTTGAGATTGCGTTGGAGCGTCGACTTGCTCGGGGTCTTGTCTGCGAAGCCGATGAGGCAGAACGCGCGGTAGCTCTGCGAGTCAACCAGGTGAAACGCCAGACCCTCGTAGCTGAATCCATTTGCCTGTTTGATCACCAGCGCGCGCAGAGCCTGCTCTCCGCTCATCCCGACGCGGCCGCGGTCGGCGGCGATACCCCCTGCAAGCAGATCAGCCTGGACCCATCTCGCGAATTCCGGATGGGCATCGAGGAGCGCTCGAACGGCTTGGAGCTCGCGGACGTGCTCGTGACCGAAAGGGGCTGGAACGAGCGACAGTTGGTCGCGTACACTTCTGCGCATCGGGGACCTCGGGTGTGGAGGACGTCAAGCACCCGAAGTACTCGGGGGCCCGGTGCTAAATTTCCGGAATCCTCGTCGCGGAATTCTCCTTTCGGCTCGCGCCGTTAGGTGATCCGGGACGGGAACTAACTAACTAGGACGGTCTTCGGAACCTCTGAAATGCCGGCATTTCGTTGCCGGCATTTCTGCGTTTACACCGATTCGCGGTGCGCTGCGCTCGACGCGTCGAGCCCGATCGCATCCTCGATCGATCGGAGCTTGGCCGCGCGGACTCTCTCGACGAGCCCGCGATGGATCTGGCGTGGCCAGGTGGGGCCGCCGTAGATGAAGCCGGTGTAGCTCTGCACGAGCGTCGCACCGGCGCGGATCCGTAGCCACGCATCGTCGGCGTTCTCGATTCCGCCGACCGCGATCAGCGTGACGCGGGTGCCGACCCGCGCGCGCAGCCGTCGCAACACGGCGAGCGAGCGGTCTTTCAGCGGCGCACCCGAGAGCCCGCCGTTGCCGAGCTTCGTCACCTTCGCGTCGGAGGTCGCGAGGCCGCTGCGATCGATCGTGGTGTTCGTCGCGATGATCCCGTCGAGGCCGAGCTCGAGGGCGAGCTCGGCGACGGCATCGACATCCGCATCTGCGAGATCGGGTGCGATCTTGACGAGCAGGGGCACGCGCCGTAGCGGCGACGCCTGATCGCAGGCTGCGCGAACCGCGGCCAGGAGCGGGCGCAGCTTGTCGACCGCCTGCAGGTTCCGGAGACCGGGTGTGTTCGGCGAGCTGACGTTGACGACCAGATAATCCGCGAGCGGGGCGAGGGCCGACGCCGAGGCCGTGAAGTCGGCAAGCGCTTCTTCTTCGCTGACCCGCTTGGTCTTGCCGATGTTGATCCCGATGGTCCCCTCGGGACGTCGCTCGAGGCGCGCGGCGGCGGCGTGGGCACCGTCGTTGTTGAAGCCCATGCGATTGATCAGCGCGCGATCCGCCGGCAACCGGAACAATCGCGGCTTCGGATTTCCGGGCTGCGCCTCCGCGGTGACAGTGCCGACCTCGACGAAGCCGAACCCGAGCGCGAACAGACCGCGGACCCCCTTCGCATCCTTGTCGAACCCGGCGGCGAGACCGAGCGGGCCCGGCAGCTCGCGACCGAACGCCTTGACGCGCAGCTCCGGTGCGTGCGGCGCGAGCCAACGCTCCATCAGCGCGGCCACGCCGGGGACCTTGACCGCGGCGCGCAGCATCGCGAACGACACCTTGTGCGTGCCTTCGGCGGGAAGCCGCTGCAACACGAGCCAGTAGAGGAAGCGGTACATCTGCGCCGCACACGATAGCGCGATCGGCGGCGCTACAGGATGTACTCGGCCGCGCCCTCGGATGTTCGCGAGGGATGGGGTGGTGGCGCCATGTTCGCCCACAACGCTGCGAGATCTATGTCGATGGCATCGAAGGGTTCCGCGCGCACCTTCACGTCGCCTCGGTGGACGTCGACGATCAACCACTTCCCGCCGTGCAGTCGCATCACTTCAAGGGTTCGATGCCGGGCATCGACGAACCACACGTGACCGACGCCGGCAGTTGCATAGATCGGCAACTTCTCCGACCGGTCGTGGACGCGCGTCGAAGGCGAGAGCACTTCGCAGACCCAGTCCGGTGGGATCGTGAAGAACGTGTCGTCTTCGGAGATCACCGACAGGCGCTCGAAGCGCCATCCGGCTAGATCCGGAACCACGATCTCGGAGCCGAGGTGCAGCTCCGGTTCGTCGAGGATCTGCCAGCCACCTGGGCCCCCGCTTCCAAACTGGAAAGGCGGCCCGAGCACGAAGCCCAAGCGAGAGGCTGCGGCGGTGTGCGGTCCGGCGGGGCGAGGCGACAACCGGAGCTCGCCGGCGATGATCTCGGCCACCAGATGCTCCGGTGCATCGAGGACATCCTGGTACGTCGCAGGTTTAGCCTTCGGCGCGCTGACCATGCGTGCAGCCTACCAGCCGCATCTGACGTGCCGAGCAGATTTCTCGTCCCCCCTCCTGCTACCTCTACGGCGTGGCCGAGTTCGTCTTTGCAACCTGCCTTCCCGGGCTCGAGCCCGCCGTGAAGCGCGAGGTCGCGCGGACGCGGCCCGACCTCAAGTTCGCGTACTCGCGTCCCGGCTTGATCACGTTCAAAGCTCCGTCGGAGATTTCCCTCTCCGATCCGCCGGGCTCGTCCCTCGCGCGCGTCTGGGGCCGATCGCTCGGCGCGGCGCGTGAGCCCGCCGTCGCGCGGACGTTGCTCGAGCAAGTCGGCGTCTCCTGCGTCCACGTGTTCGCGCGCGATCCCGAGGAGTCGCTCTCGGCCGACTGGTCCGCGCTCGGCCGCGGCAGCGCGCGCGACGGTGACCGCGTCGGTGACGTGATCGTCGACGCCGAGGGCGCGTGGATCGGTGCGCACGTGCACGACCGCACGCGCTCCGCCCTGGCGGGGGGTGGCGTGAAGGCGACGTTGCCCGAGGGTGCGCCGTCGCGCGCGTACGCGAAGATCGAGGAAGCGATCGAGGTTGCATCGCTGCCGGTGCAAGCCGGGCAGGTCGCCGTCGAGATCGGAGCAGCACCTGGGGGCGCCGTGATGGCACTCGCACGCCGCGGGCTGCAGGTCACCGCCGTCGATCCCGGCGAGCTCGCGCCGCAGGTGCTGGCACTACCCGGCGTGACGTATCTGCCGATCAAGGTCGGTGCACTGCGCTGGGAACAACTGCCCGCGCGCGTCGATTGGTTGCTCCTCGACGTCAACCTGGCACCGCAGGTCGCCCTGCACGAGATCGCGCGGCTGATGCCGAAGCTGCGCGACACGCTGCGCGGTGCGGTGCTGACGCTCAAGCTCAACGACTGGAGCTTCGTCGACGAGCTGCCGAAGCTGGTCGAGCGCATCCACCAGCTCGGTTTCGTGGATGTCCGGCTGCGGCACTTGCCGTCGAACCGTCGCGAGATCTGCGCGATCGCCCTGACGCAAGCGTCGCGGCTGGCGCGGCTCGACCACACATAGCCGCGGACCGACAATCGGGCGTGATATGGAAGCCGGATGAAGACTTCTCTGTGGCTCGTTGCGTTGGTGATTGCTTCGCTGGCCTCGGTCTCGTCGGCCGTTGCCGATGCCAAGTGGATGGACGGCAAGGTCGTCTACAAGGCCGGCGGGATCGACACCGAGTTCACGAACCCGGCCGATGCCTGCAAGGCGAGCGCGGCCGCGCTGACCAAGGCGGGCAACAAGAAGACGTACGTCAGCACCAAGCCGGGCACGTCGTCGACATCGGTCACGTGCGTCCTCGAGGAGAGCGACGGCAAGCCGTTCGAGCAGACGAATCAGATCAGCAAGGTGCTGAACTGTCCGGCCACCACGAGCGCACGCAGCACCGACAACTCGGGCGAGTTCTCGAAGGTGCGCTGCAAGTGCGAGGACAAGGCGGGCTGCCCGAAGCCGGGTGCCGCGGCCAAGCTCGAGGTCAAGCCGGTGGTCGCCGGCAACTGGGTCGACGGCAAGGTTGCCTTCAAGACCGGCGGCGTGGACACCCAGTTCGGC
>JANNBP010000175.1:0-12475 GCA_031385555.1 Deltaproteobacteria bacterium
CCGGGACCTCAACCAGGTGGTGAGCATCGGGAACTCAACCCCGGTGGTGAGCATCCGAACCCAACTTCATAGTGGGACATCCGGCATCGAGCCTCATCCCGGTGTTTTTCACGACTCGGCAAAGTCACGTCCGGTTTCCAGTCGGGATGTCGTCAAACATCGCTGAGCCGCCGCGCGCAGCCATATCTCACCCGCAACTTGCGGCAAGACTGCGGTGCAGCGTGATGGATTGCGTTGTCGCGAACGTCTGGAGCTATCAAGGTTGAAGGAGCACCGTGCCGCCTCACAACATCTTGGTCGTTAGCGACCTGCACTTCGGAGAGGAGTTGCTGCCCGGAGCCTCCGCAGAGCGCGCACGCGCGATCGAGTTGGGTGGCAACGCGTTCCGCGAGTTTCTCCGCCATCACACCGTGCGCCGACACGATGGCCGCCCATGGCGCTTGGTGATCGCGGGCGATCTGTTCGACTTCATGTCGGTCGTCCTTCCGGGCAGCAAGGAGCGTCCTGCGAAGACCCGTGATGAACGGATCTACGGGCTGCCGCGCAGTGTGAAGACTGGGGTGCTCCGCATGCGCGCGATCTGCGACAACCATCGGCCGCTGCTCGCCGACCTCGCGCGGTTCGCGGCCGCGGGACACCAGGTCGACATTGTCGTCGGAAACCACGATGTCGAGTTACTCGCACCCGAGGTCGCAGCAGAGCTCAACTCCCACCTCGCGATAGCTCATCGCGCCTCGTCTCCGGTACTCGATGTCGCGAAGGTCGAGACCGCACTGTCGCGGATCCGCATCGTGCCGTGGTTCGTCTACGTGCCCGGTGTCGTGTGGATCGAGCACGGCCACGTCTACGACGAGGGTTGCTCGTTCGAGTTCAACCTCGCGCCGATGGATCCGAAAGACGGCAATTTGATCTTCAACGCCGACTACGCGGCGGTTCGTTACCTCGGTCAGGCCTCGCCCGAGATCGATCCGCATGGCATCGAGTCGTGGGGATTTTGGGGTTACATGCAGTACACGATCGGCCTCGGCTTTCGCGCGAGCACGCGGATTTGGGGTGCCTACGCTCGGTTCGTCGCGTCGTTGTTTCGTGCCCGCCGTCTCCATCACTCGCAGAAGCGTCGCGATCGGCGGCGCCGCGAACACCTCTCTCGATTGGTCGACGTCGCACGCGAAGGCGGCATCTCCCCTCAGGCGGCGGGTGCGATCGATCGCTTGTCGCGCGCACCGCTCACTGCGAGTGTGCGCCGGCTTGGTCGGCTCCTCATGCTCGATCGGTTCGGGCTGATCCTCGGCATCCTCGTCGCGCTAATCCTCGTGTTCGCGACACTCTCTCTGCCGTGGGCTCTCACCGGAGCCGCTGCCGTCATCGGTGGTGGGATCGGCATCTCTCGCTGGCTCGGAACCCATCTCGTTACTAGTCAGCTGCCGATGCGCGCGATCCCGCAGCGGATCCGCAAGCACGTCGATGCGCCGGTCGTGGTGTTCGGCCACACCCACGATCCTCGCTGGCAACCGCTCCGCGCTGGTGGACTCTACGTCAACACGGGAACGTGGTTGCCCGCGACCCGGCCCGGACTGCGCCGCAGTTTCACGCACGTGCTGATCCAGCCGCGCGACGAGCAGGCCCCAGTCGTCGAGCTTCGTCAGTGGCGCGAAGGTGGGAGCCAGCTGTTCGACGCACGCGCGGATCTCGGAGCCGGCGTCCACACGCTGCCCGGCTTCTCGCTCGACGACGAGATCCTCAAGGCCGATTAGAATTCCTGGTCCCCTGTCCCGGTCCCCGGTCCCCCCCACCGGGGTTGGGGTGTGCAAAGCGACGCGGGGACGCCGAAGTGACGGCGAGGTCCCTCGTGTGTCCCTCCAGTGTCTGCGCGCTCCGCACCCGGCGTGTCGTGAGTGACCACGCCGCGACGGCGCGAACTCGTAGGTCCGCGAAAATCCGTCTGTGGTTGCTAGCTCAAAAAATGCGAAGGCTCGACCGGAGCGCCTGCGTAACGTCGGAGCCAATACGTCCCGAACGGAAACGGGATCATGATCCCTTGGAGGAGGGCAGCACGCGCCGTTCGGTGTGCGATGACAAAGTCGCGCTTGCGCTGAAGCGACTCGAGGACAGCCCATTTGCACGCCGCCGCGATCTTTCGATGAAGCGTGCGCCGGGGTTCGCGACTGGTTGGCGATGCGTTCCAAGGCTGATGTAACACAGCGTGGCGACCAAGAACCTTTCGGCCGGTGCGAGCGCGTTCGATCGCTTTGTCCCGCTCGTATTCCTCGACTCGATATTGGAGCTCCTCGAGAATCTCGGCTCGGTCGCCGACTTCCGGCGGAATGCCCACGCGGAGCGTGATCTCCGTGGGCATCAACCCCTTTTCGTCGAAGAAGAAGTTGGGTCGAGTCGCGTGGAGTGGCGTACCGTTCAACAGCGCACGGTATCCGCGTGCGCCAGGCCAGTCGTCAACACGGGCCACCAGGTGGTGCTTGAGCGGATTCGTCGCTACGTAGACCAGCCGAGCGATCAGGTCTGCAGTTGTCGGTAGCACCACGACGCTAGGTTGCGTGTCGGAGAACACGTTCTCCCATCGACCCCGGAAAGCGTTCACGCACTTCGCGAGCAGCCCATGGAAACGTTCATAGAACGCGGGTGCATTGCCATGACGATCGTGGATCACCTCATGTAGGTGATTGGTGATCTGAATGAAATCGATGACGTCGATCTCGTAACACTGCGACGCATACCCGAGGCAGTAGATGAACGCGTTGACGATCTCTGGATCCGGTCGCAGCAGGAACTGACGCTGAGTACACCGCCGCGTGACCATATAGGTCATGCCTGGATAGACGGGGCGCGGAAGTGACACGCCAACCTGCAAATGCAGACTCGTTGCCACTGCATCGACTCCGTGGTTTCGGGGTGTTGACGACGCCATTGTCCGCCGGCCGGACAGCTTGTCCGCATGCCGCCGGACACCGGACAAAGTTCCTCCTCAACGAAAGTGAGATTCGACTCGAGGACAAGCCTTCATTCCAGGATGAGCCTGACCTCGGCCCCGGAGTCTGGCCTCGGCCCAGAGCTGGCCTCAACCCCGGCCCAGAGCTGGCCTCAACCCCGGTTGGGGGCGCCGGCGAGTTCGCGAGCCCTGTTGGACGGAGGTTCGACTCGAGGACTGACCCAGTGGGGCGAGCTTTGGTGTGGTGAGTTCTCGAACTCCATCCCTCAACCCCGGAGGGGTGGGCGGAGAGGTTCGATTCGAACCCCGGTGGTTCGATTCGAGACTGAGCCTGGATTCGGTGAGCGAGTTCGCGAGCGCAGTTCCTCAACCCCGGTGTGGGAGTGTGGGAGAACGAGGACGAGAGACGGGCAAGCTCGCGCCAACGGGAGCTCGGTGTGCACTCAACCCTGGTGTGCCAACGGGCGTTCGGTGCCGGCGAGACTCTCCGGACTAACCCGCTATTTCGCGCGCTTCGATTTCACCTTGGTCACGGGCCTCGCGGGCTTCGCGTTGGTCGCGGGCTTTGCTTTCGACTTCGTCACCGGCTTCCTCTTCGCCGCTGGCTTGGCGGTCGCCTTCGGAAGCTCGGCTTCCTCGTCCTCCTCCAGCTCGGGGGCGAACGCGGAGAGCAGCGTCTGGTCTTTAGCGGCGACGAACTCAGCGTAACTCCAGCTCGCGGTGCCTTTGTCCTTGGGGTTGCGCTCGCTGCCTGGATCGTGAAACGACACGCGCTGCTCGTTGTCGTCGACGCGAACGATCGCGTGCTCGTTGTCGCCGATCTGGGTTGAGAGCCCGAATCCGGTCTCTTCCATCACGGTTTCCTGAACGAGCTCGCAGAACACGATCCGCGCGAGGTACTGCGAGTCGCCCCACCGACCCTGCCCACGCTTCAACGCAGCGCGCACGATCGCCGGCAAGAAACTACCGGACCAGTGCGTGTACATGTAGATGCCGGCGAGTTGCTTGCCCGCCGTTCCATCGACGAAAAACACGTTGCCTCGATCACCCATACGCGAAGGCTACCCGAAACTCGGACCGGCCCGTCAACCGCGCGGGTGCTAGAGGTGTCACCTGGGAATGCGTGCGCTCACCCTTCTCTTGACCAGTATCGCCTGCTCGTCGGGTGACGCTGCACCTGACAAGCCCAGACGCTGGATCGCGGGCGACGTTCACATGCACGTCAATCCGCCGGACGACGATGTCGAATTGTCCGTGGAGGGCGTCGCGCGCGAAGCCAAGGCGGCGGGGATGGAGTGGGTCGTGCTCACGCCGCATTTGTGGGGCAACGCGCGCGGAGACCGCTACGACCGCGACTGGATCGACATGGCGAGGCGCGCACGGGCGATCAAGGACATCGTGCTGGTCCCAGGGATCGAGTGGACCACGCGCGACGGGCACTTCACCGTCGTCGGCGTCGATGTCCCATCGCTCGATCGCGACCTCCTCGCGTCCGCAAAGTCCAAGGGCGCGTTTATCAGCGTCAATCACCCGTTCGCGGTCCCGACGAGGATCCCCGGTGTCTCGGCCTCGCACTACGATCTGTCGTATCGCGCGTGGTCCGAAGGCTCGGGCCCGGTCGCACCGGTCGGCGGCGTCGAGGTCTGGAACGTTCCGCTCGGCTTCGCGAACATGATCTCGCGTCCCGGAGGCATGACTGGAGAGACGCGCGCGTGGCTCGAGGCCGACAAGCTCGCACGCTCGAAGCGCCAACGCGTCGCCGCCGTCGGCGGCACTGATAACCACAAGCGCGCGGTGATGCCGACGACCTGGATCCTCGCGACCGACACCACCGAGATGTCGGTGCTCGACGCCCTCAAGGCCGGCGCGACCTGCGTCGGCGGCATCGAGGCCGGGACCCTCGAGGCCAGGACCATCGGTGCCTGGGTTCGGATCGGCGAGATCGTGAACGGCCCATCGGTGGAGCTGCGATGGAAAGGTACAGCGCAGTTGTTCATCGACGGCAAGGATCTCGGGGACAAGACCTCTGGCTACGTTCACGCCGCCGGTAGTCTCCCTCACACGTATCGCATCGTGGTCGGTGGGAGCCGTTGCGGGTTCGTCTACGCGAACCTGTAAGAATCACGCTCGGGGTGCGGCGAGATCGTGAACGGCCCGTGGGTAGAGCTGCGACAGCGCAGTGGTTCATCGATGGCGGATCGTGGTGTGAGCCGCTGCGGGTTCGTCTACGCAAATCTGTAAGAATCACCCTCGACGCTGTGAGTCAGCTGTCAGGTCGCGCGCTGCGTCACGACGCGTTGAGACGAACCCAACGAGACGCTCGATCTATCGGCTCCGACATTGATAGGGTGTTCCGTGGCCTATCGAGCGTGGTGGTTCGCTGTCCTCGCGGCGTGTAGCTCGT
Organism: Deltaproteobacteria bacterium; assembly: GCA_031385555.1. Classification (GTDB taxonomy): domain Bacteria; phylum Myxococcota_A; class Polyangia; order Haliangiales; family Haliangiaceae; genus JABFXX01. The sequence continues at coordinate 5,349 of JANNBP010000175.1, forward strand.
CTACACCACCGCTGCAGACCGCGGAGTCCGGTGTGGTGTTCAGCTTCCCGGCGGATCAACAGCTCGACGTTCCGCTCGGTACACGGATCGTCGTGACGTTCTCCGACCGCGTGAAGGAGAGCGCTCTCGGTCCGTGCACCGAGACCACCGGCGCGTTCTGTCTCGTCGGACCTGCGGGCGTGGTCAACGCGACGCCCGAGGTCAGCGGCGAGGGCTTCAGCGTGCAGTTCGCATCGGCGGCGCTCGATCCCGGTACGGCCTATCGCTTGTTCGTGCGGAGCGAGCTGTTGCCGGAGGCGAAGAACCTCCCTGCGAGCGAGCCGCTCGTCACGTTCACCACCCGTTCGTCGCGTCCGCGGAGCTCCGCACCGTCGTTGATCGCGATCAACGGTGCACCGATCGCCACGCCAGACAGCTTTCGGCCGATGCTGGAGAGCTCGACGATCCGGCTGGTGTTCAGCGAGCCGCTCGATCCGCGCACCGCCGAGTTTAAGGCAGGTGGGATCGAGCTGGTCGATTCGTCGGGTGCGGCCGTGCGCGTGACGTTGTTCGCGAAGGGCATCCACGCCGCGCTCGATCCGATCGAGGATCTGACGCCTGGCGAGACGTACACCATCAAGGTCGGCAACCAGCTGCGGGATCTGTCGGGCCAGCTGGTGACGCCATCGACCGTGACGATCACGCCGCTCGACAGCGGCGCGTCGTCGCCGATTCCGCAGGTGCTGAAGACGCGGCAGGCGAACGATCCGGGCCCGTCTCGTAGTCGCGCCGGCGCCGACAGCAACGTGATCGCGATCGACAAGCCGCTGATCGGACGCGAGCTCTCGGATGTGTTGCCCGCATCCGTCGCGGCGGAGCTCGGCGATCCGAGCAAGCTCGGCGGTCCGATCGCGTTCCGGATCCCGCGCGGTCAGCGGTTGTCGGCGACCGGGCTCGAGGTGAAGCTCGGCGGCCAGATTCCTGCCGGGCTCTCGACGGGCGACATCCAGATCGAGTTCCTCACCGATGCCGGCGGACGGATCTACCGCAACCCATTCCAGCCCGACGATCAGCGACCGGAGAACCTGGCGTCGCCGCTCTATGTGGATCTGTCGATGGACATCGCGATCTACACGGTAGATCCGACGGGCAACGCGGCGATCTCGCAGATCGCCCTCGGCGTGCAGGCCACGGGCACGGCGATCGCGATCGACGGGGTGCTCGCGATCGAGACTGTCGCGTCGATGGAGATGGGCCTCCTCGGCGTGACCTCCGCGCCGACCAACCTCGTCCTCGAGCTGATCACGGATACCAAGGGCTCGGTGCCTTCGGACTCGAAGCCCCCCGAGCTGATCGCGACGTCGCCGGGGGAGGGCACGCAGGAGCTCGGCGTCGGCGCCGGGATCGAGCTAGTGTTCGACGAGCCGATCGATCTGGACAGGCTGCGCGCCGGCGGTGTCACGTTGAAGAACCAGGCCGGGACGGTGATCCCGACGGTGGTCGAGGGTCACGGCGCGACCATAGTGTTGCGGCCGAAGACCAACCTCCCGTACTCGACGACGTTCTCCGTCGAGCTGTCAGATGTCGCCGATGTCGCCGGCAACACCCTTGCCGGACGGCCCCCGATCGCCTTCTCGACGCCGCAGTTCGCCAACACCGGAATTCCGATGACCGCGCTCGCGGTGCATCCCGGCGTGCCGTGCGCGCTGACTGGTGGCAACGCGACGACGGCAGGCCGGTGTGCGGGCGGACAAGGCAGCGACGAGACCTATCGCCTGTTCGAGCTGCCGTCGAACGAGCCGATCGAGGTCGAATTCACGCAGCCGCTCAACGGCAACACCCTCGCTCTCGGGACGGCGTGTGGTAGTGGGGATGTTCGCGTCGAGGAGCTCGATGCCGGTGGCGCGTGCGTGCGTGTGGTGCCGGGCTCGCTGATCCGGCGCGAGCGCGGGTTCTTGTTCTCACCCGACGCACGGTGGAATGCGGGCACGCGCTATCGCTACCAGCTGATCTCGGGTGGAGACAACGATTGCGACGCGGGTGAGCTGTGCGGCGTGACCGGTGATGCCGCGAGCTTCGATCCGCTGAACGGCGTGGATGGCGGCGGCGGTGGCAGTGCGCTATCGATCGACTTCGTCGGTGGCGAGGCGAGCAAGGCGACGTACCTGTTCGCGGCGGCCGGGCCGTTCACCGACGTCAATGGGGATGGCCTGGTCAACGGCGTCGAGGTTCGTCGCGACGAGAATCGTGGTGCGATGCGGATCATCGGCACGACGGGGGATGTCACCGGTGCGAAGTTCAACGATCCCGACTGCATCCCCGGCACGCCCGAGCGCGAGGGCTGCATCTACTTGCTCGGCTCGATGCCGACCGAGCTCGGCGAGCTGACGACCGAAGGCTGTCCCGACGGCGGCAGCTGCGTGCCTGTGTTCCTGACGCCGCAGGCGATGTTCGCGACAAGCCTGTCGATGCAGACGACGATCGATGCGCCGATCATCGGCAACACGGACATCGATGCGGACACCGGCATCACGCTGATGCGGATCCGCGAGCCCGCAGGGGGTGGGCCGGTGACGGGCTACATCACCGACGGTGGAGGGACGCCGAAGATGAGCGTCACGCTCGAGCTCTACATGGATGCGCCGGACATGAGCTTGCCGCTCGGGGCGGACCACGATCTGATCTCGAAGCCCTTGTCGGTGCAGCTCGAGGGCCCGGTGACATTCCTCGCGGATGGCCGGATCGTGATCGGGCTCGCAAACGTCGCGGACGTGCCGGTCACCGTCAACATCGACGCGCCTCTCGGCCTCGGTGGGGCGGTCAACATGATCCTGCCGGCGGGCGAGATGAAGCTGCAGCTGGTGTCGCGACCGCTGCGCGGAGCGGAGCCGTAGTGCGCGCGCTGGTGCTCGTCGCGGTGCTCGGGGGATCCGCGCTCGCGGCGCCCCAGGCTGGTGATCCTGAAGTGCCGGTGGCGAAGAAGAAGAAGCCTGCGGCGAAGAAGGCTCCCAAGAGGCAGGCTCCGCCGAAGCAGAAGGAACCCGAGCCCGAGATCGAGATGGAGCCCGATCCGGTGAAGGCACCGGAGCCGCCGCCGCCTGTGACCGAGACCAAGGTCGAGGTGAAGGCGAAGCTCGCTGCATCGCCATACAAGAAGCTGTACGTGCGTGCCGGCATCGCGCACGTCACCCCGCTCACGCAATCGCGCGAGCTCGAGCTCGCCGACATCGACGGTCCGGCGAGCCTCGCGGTGCAGAACGGACCGATCGTGGGCAGTGGCTCGACGATCTCGTCGGCGACGGTGCCCGCGATCACGATCGGCTATCGCCTCCGCGAGCGGCTCTCCCTCGAGACCGTGCTCGGAGTGCCCTTCACGGTGAAGTTCAAGGCAACTGGCACGCTGCGCGACATGTCGATCGCGCCGACCGCACTTGGCATCCCGACCGGAGTTCCCGCCCTGGGCGAGGAGCTCGGCGAGGCGAAGGCCGCGCCGCCGATGGTCACGCTGGTCTACGATCTGCGGCGAGGGCGAGTCCGGCCCTTTGTCGGTGCGGGGGTCGCGATCCTGTTCGGCTTCGACGGCAAGGTAACGAATCCGGTTCTCACCGAGGTCGCGCCCGTCGATCTCAAGATCTCTCCTGCGCCGGGTATCGTCGTCCAGGGCGGGATCGAAGCGCGCTTGCACGAACGGGTCTACGCACGCCTCGACCTCAAGTTCATCGGCGGCATGCTCGCCCGTGCCCGCGCCGAGCACGTCCAGGTGCGTGCGCCGGACTTGCCGTTGTTCGACACGGTCGAGGTCGGGACGGCAAAGATGAGCGTCTGGGTCAATCCGCTGATCCTGCAACTCGGCGTCGGCACCGACTTCTAGCGTCCGTGAAGTCGCGCGGTTACCTCGAGTTCGGTCGCGCAGTTACCTCTACCCCGGTGGGAAACCCGTGCGTGTTGCGCGATGGCAGTTGCCCGGCCGTCCAACGTTGCGCCGTCGTGTGTGATCGAAGTTGCCTAGTTGCCTCAACCCCGGAGGGGTTTTGGTGGGGCTCGTTGTGCAACCTGTTGCACAACGGGATCCGGATGGGATGGGTCATTGTGCAACCTGTTGCACAACGAGGGATGTCGGAGAGGCGTGGTACGGACGATGCGTGAGTCGGAATCCTGCCGAGACGCCGTTGATGCGGCAGTACCTCGACATCAAGGACAAGCACCCCGATGCGGTGCTGTTCTTTCGGCTCGGCGACTTCTACGAGATGTTCTTCGAGGACGCGGTCGTCGGGTCGCGCCTCCTCGATCTGACGCTGACCACACGCGACAAGGGGCACGAGAATGCAGTGCCGATGTGCGGCATCCCCCATCACGCAGCGCGCGGCTATATCGCGAAGCTCACCGAGCTCGGGCACAAGGTCGTGCTGTGCGAGCAAGTGGAGGATCCGAAGTTGGCGAAGGGCCTCGTCAAGCGCGAGGTCGTTCGCATCATCACGCCCGGCATCACGCTCGATGACGAGGTGCTCGATCCCAAGGTGCCGCGCTATGTGGTGGCCCTCGCGCTCGCACCAAAACTGAAGAAGGTCGTCGAGAAGGCGGCGCCGGTACGCAAGCAGGCACCCGCATTCGCACTCGGCACGCTCGATGGCGTCACGCCCGAGCCATCCCCCGTCATCAATCGCACCGGCGATATGGTCGGGCTCGCGTATCTCGACGTCACCACAGGCGAGCTCGCGGCCACCGAGCTCCCACTCGTAGCCGTGATCGACGAGCTCGTGCGGATCGCGCCCCGCGAGATCGTGTGTGCAGCGGAGCTCCTCGTCGAGCGCTCGCGGCTCGCACCCGTGCGTTCACGGATCAAGTGCCCGTGGAACGCGGGGCCGGTCCCCGATGAAGACGCCGCGCAGGACATGCTCGGCGCGCTGTGGCACAACGTCCTCGACGAAGCGAGCAGCCAGCCCGGTGCGCCGTCGGAGGAACGCGATCGCCGATCGAAGCGCGAAAAGAGTGAGGACCGCCGCGTTCACGATCCGCTCGCATCGATCGATCTCAAGGATCGCCCACTCGCTGCACGCGCTGCTGCCGGCGTCGTCGGCTACGCCCGCTCCACGCAGCCCAGCGGCTCGCTGCCGATCTCGCAACTTCGGCTCTACCGCCCCGGCGAGAGCGTCGTGCTCGACGAAGCCGCGATCGCGAACCTCGAGCTCGTCGAGACCCTGATCGGCAAGCGCAAAGATGGCTCGCTGTTGCACGTCATCGATCGCACCGCCACCGCGCCGGGCGGCCGCATGCTGCGCCGCTGGCTCCTCTATCCGCTCGTCGAGATCGCCGCGATCCGCCGCCGCCAGGACGCCGTCGCGTGGTTGGTCGAGCGGCCATCGTTGACCGAGTCGATCCAGGCGATGCTCGCGCGCGTCGCGGATCTCGAGCGGCTCGCCGGCAAGGCCACGCTCGGCGTCGCTACCCCGCGCGATCTCGGCCGCCTCCGCGATGCCCTGTCGCAGCTGCCCGAGCTGATCGAGCTCGTCAAGAGCGGCGCCGATGCGTTCTCTGCGATCGGGTTCGGCGGCGACGCCAAGAACCCACACAGCGACCAAGCCCTCCCACGGCTCCTTGACCTGCGCGCCTGTGCCGACGCCGCGCTCCCCACGCTCGCCGCACGGCTCCACACCTCGCTCGTCGACGAGCCGCCCTCGCTCCTCAAAGATGGCGGCGTGATCCGCACTGGCTTCGATCACACCGTCGATGAATCGCGTCGCCTCGCCGACGGCGGCAAGGAAGACATCCTCGTGATCGAGGAGCGCGAGCAGAAGCGCTCCGGCATCCCGAGCCTCAAGGTCCGCTACAACCGCGTGTTCGGGTACTACATCGAGATCACCAAGTCACACCTCGCGCGCGTCCCCGACGACTACATCCGCAAGCAGACCATCGCGAACGGCGAGCGCTTCGTCACCACCGAGCTTGCCGAGCTCGAGAAGAAGGTCCTCGCCGCCGAGGAGACGCTCACCGCGCGCGAGGCCTTGCTGTTCCGCGAGGAGGTCGCCGCGGTCGTCGCCTGCGCGCGCCAGATCTCCGCGGCTGGCGCTGCGATCGCCGTCCTCGATGTCTGCGCCTCGCTCGCGGAGGTCGCTGCGCAGCGCGGCTACTGCCGGCCCGTCGTCGACGATTCCCTCGTCCTCGAGATCGTCGACGGCCGCCACCCCGTGGTCGAAGCCCTGTTGCCCGAGAACACTTTTGTACCCAACGACTGCACGCTCGACCCCGAGGATCCGCAGCGCGCGCAGCTGACCTTGATCACCGGACCGAACATGGCCGGCAAGTCCACCTACATCCGCCAGCTCGCGCAGATCTCGCTGCTCGCGCAGATCGGATCCTTCGTCCCCGCGAAGTCCGCCACGCTGGGCGTCGTCGATCGCGTGTTCACCCGTGTCGGTGCAGCCGACAACCTGTCCCGCGGCGACTCCACCTTCATGGTCGAGATGCGCGAGACCGCCTCGATCCTCGCGAAGGCCACACGCCGCTCCCTCGTCATCCTCGATGAAGTCGGCCGCGGCACCTCCACCTTCGATGGCGTCTCGATCGCCTGGGCCGTGTGCGAGCACCTCCATGACCAGATCGGCGCGCGCACCGTGTTCGCCACCCACTATCACGAGCTCGTCGCACTCTCCGAGTCGCGCCCACGCATCCACAATGTCTCCGTCGCCGTGCGCGAGCACGCCGGCGAGATCGTGTTCCTTCGTCGCGTCGTCCCCGGCGGTGCGAACAAGAGCTACGGGATCGACGTCGCTCGGCTCGCCGGTCTCCCGGCGGCGGTGATCACACGCTCGCGCGAGATCATGCGTCAGCTCGAGGCCAAAGAACTGTTCGGGTGCGTCGGTCCAACTCGGCTGGACCCAGGCGCCCGCGGGCGAGTCGGCACGACCACACAGCTGTCCCTGATGTCGGCCCCCACTGACCACATGTCGCGAACCCTTGCCGAGCGTCTGGGTGCGATCGACCTCGACCACACCACCCCACTCGCAGCGCTCCAGCTTCTTCACGAGCTCAAGAAGCTTGTTTAGGGGGTGGCGAGCCCCAAGCTGCTCTCGGTAGGGGGCTGCCAGCACGAGGTTCGCAGATCCAAACCCGAGCAATTTCAACCTGCTCGGGTTGGAACGAAGCTTGTA
>JANNBP010000185.1:0-1702 GCA_031385555.1 Deltaproteobacteria bacterium
CGTGCGGCTCGGCGGCGCCCTCGTGTTCCGCGTACGTAGACCTTAGGGACTGTCCTCAGGGTGTGACTCTCATCCTGCCTTCTTCGACGGTCGTTTCGGCTCTGGTTTGCTGAACGGGATGATGTTCGCAAGCACGTGAACCTCGACCTGGTGCTCGGCGGCTAGAAGTGCCCACGCAACGTCGAACCGTTCGCTCTGATCCCAACCTCGGATGGTCAAGATCGCCTGGGCTCCGCGACCCCAACGCATCCCGCTGAGTTTCAGGCGCTGGGTCACCAACGTCTTGCACGCGGCCTCGACGACGCCTGACCCGATGGGGAGCCCGCGCTCGAGAAACGCCGCGTAGTTCATCCGTCGTTTGTGTTTGCGGAAGTAGGCAGCACATCGACGGATCTCGATCCGGTTCGGATGTTTCTTTCGCATGTAGTCGATGGCTCGAATCACGCGAGCGATGCCGTTCTTGTCATCGCGAAGGATCTGACGCAGCTCCTCAAACTTGTGTCGCGCTTCTAGCGTGGAAGGCCCGTATGTCGCTCCGACGGCAAGGTAGAGGTGCTCGGTCGCATGGAAAAAGTCGAGGGCCTCTTCGCCTGCCGGTAGTTCGTTGGTCAGGAAGGACCAGTTGTCGTCGATACCGTCGGCAAGTTTCACGACCGTCAAGTCCGGCCGCTTGCGCAGAACTGCAAGTAGATCTGCCTCGAGCGTCGACTTGAGGGTGCGCTTCTTGGGCTCGGGCGAGCGAGCCCAACGGATCGCGCTGATCAAGTCGCCCTTCGCGTCGCAGAACGACACCGTCGCGCAGCCAACCTCGCGATAGCCAGCGGGGCCCTTGCAGATGGTCCCTTTCTCGGCAGCCGCTTGACGAACTGCGACGGGATTGGCGCCACCGTTGATCGGAGCGAACACGCCGTCGAGCGACACCGCGACCGTGGCTGCATCGTCGGGAATCACGATCGCGTCGCGCAGTGCCGCTTCGTACTCTTGCCGACGCGCCTCCCACCGCTCGGACACGAGTTTGGGCACGCGGTCCAAGCTGCTCTTCGACGGTGCCATCCCGCCCAGACGCTCGAACATCTCGGCGGCCTTCTGCGGGACGATTTGCGAGACGACCCACACCGCCGTTTTGGCTGCCTGCGGCGTCCAGAAGTCGATCGTTCCGAGCCGAAGTTCCATCGGGCTCAGCGACGGCGCGCTGTCGTCGTCTCGATCGCGATACAGCCACCGCTCGACGGTGACCGCCCCGGCCGTCGTCATGTACTCCTGCTCGGCTCGAAGGACCCGACGATGAGCCTTGCCATCGATCTCGATCGCCACAGCGTCGACATCGTGACCGGCCATAATGTCGGCGGTCAGCTCGCGTTCCAGCTCCGAGACCTTCCTGTGCAGCGTCGCCTCGACCTCCTCGAACCATCCCGGGGCGTACTTCCGGCTCATCCGCTGAGTGTCGACGAAGCGAAGCAGGTCGTCGATCCGATCACGTCTCGTCATCGCCATCGCCGGCGTCGCACCGCCACAACCCTCGGATCTCTGCATCGAAGTTCTCATGCACGCTCAACCCGTCAGAACCGCTCCGGATTCCGGGCGCAGGATCAGATCCGCACCGTGTGGTCAGTGCGGTGGTCGCAGCGGCGGCGATCCGATCGATCACCTGCTCGGTGCGACGCTCGATGGCCGCTACGTGATCGACTCGAAGATCGCGACC
>JANNBP010000191.1:0-9930 GCA_031385555.1 Deltaproteobacteria bacterium
TCGGGACCGATCCGGTTGCCGGTGACGTTGAGGCCCTCGAGGTGTGCAAGCGAGGGCGAGGTCACGAGCGCGTGGAAGCCGGGATCGCCGATCTTGCCGCGGACGAGCAACCGCCGAACGTGGGGGAGCCAGCTGGCTCCGAGCAGCCGCTCGACGCCTTCGAGGCCGCGCAGGCCGCGCACCTCGACCTCGAGGATCGGCTCGCTCGAGAACAGCGCGGCGGCGACATCGAGCTTCGCGGGGACGCCGCTGATCGCCTCGATGAAGCCCTTGGTGACGCGAAGCCGGACGTGCTCGTACGGCCACCACGTCTTCGCGTGCTCGGCGAACATCGCATCGCGCTGGAGCTGGAGGGTTTCGCGCCTGCGGATCGAGAGGGGGCCGTCGAGCGCGGTGTCGAGCTGGATGAACTCGCCGCGCGGATCGTTCGCCGCGACGAGCGCATCGGCGTAGACCTGGCGCGCGTCGAGGTTCGTGGGGTCCGCGATCACCGTGCTCAGGAGGAGCTCGCGGCGATTGCCGGAGCCGGTGGCGACGGCACCTGCGGGCGCGCGGGGAAAGCCTTCGTCAGCCATGGGCGTCACCCGTCAGGCGCGCGACCTCGTCGAGGTACTGCTTGCCGAGCACGGGATCCACCATGTGAATGTACGCGGCGTAGCCGGCGAGGTAGGCCGGAAAATCGGCGTGGTCCTTCGCCTGCGAGGCCAGCCCGTGCCGCGCGCAGTTGTGGAGGATCGCGCGGAACCTCCGGCGATCGACGCGCGGGATGTTGACCTTGTCGTTGACGACGAGCCCGGTGATCCGTTGCTGGTGCTTGTTGCGCAGCACGCGGCGCTTGTCGGCGCGCTCGGTGAAGCCCTCCTGCTGACAGATGCCGTCGACCCACCACAAGAAGCGACCCAGCTTGACGGGTTGCTCGCGTTGAAACGAGAACGTCAGGTCATCCGCGTAGCGCGTGTACGCGGCACCGTACTTCTCGGCGAGCTTGCCGAGGCGGGCATCGAGCCGGCGCGAGACGAGGTTCGCGATCGCGGGTGACGTGGGCGCGCCTTGCGGCAACACGCCGGGCCACACGACGTGGCCGTTGGCGAGCTTCGGGCGGTACGTGGTGAGCCCCGCGAGCGTGGCCGAGACCTCCTCGTTGTACCCGAGGTACTGGAACAGACCTTTGACGCGGCGGTAGTGCACCGTCGGGAAGAAGTCCTTGAGGTCGAGCTTGAGGACGATCGCCGCGCGCGCGTGAGGTGCGGCGTTGGTCACCGTCGAGCGGTTCGGGACGAAGCCGTGCGCGGCGTCGTGGAGCGGCACCTTCGCGAGGATCTCGTCGAGGAGCTTGCGCTGCACCTTGCGAAGCGGCGTGCGCGGTGCCGCGATCTTGCGCGTACCCCCCTTCGCTTTGGGGATCTCGAACTCGACGTACCCCGAGCCGGCCTCCGTGCCGGGGCGCATCAGCTTCGCGAGGTCGGCGGCGCCGATGCCGACCAGCTTCGCGACCGCCGCCGGATCGGCGAGCGCGGGGAGCTGGTATGCGTCGAGCGCTGTCTGGCGCGTCGACTTCTTCGGCTTGCGCTGCGGATGATCGTCGTTGGGGAAGATGCCGAACGCCCAGCCAGTGGGGTTGTAGCGACCGAGCGGCGAGCCGAGCTCGACGCGGTAGCGGAGATCGGCGGGTGCGACATCGTCGAGCTGGAGCGCGCGGACGGCACGCCTCGCGGCGGTCCTGACCTGCGGGTCCGGATCCTTGACCACGCGACGCAGCAGGCGAGCGGCCACGCTGCGCGGGAACACGGTGCGGCAGGTCTCGATCGCGACGGTGCGGTCCGCCGGATCGAAGCTCGAGATCAGCGCCTCGGCATGGGGCACGAGCAGGCGCGCGACGTAGTGCCGGCCGACCGCGTACTCGGCGGGCGCGCGGGGGTTCGCGAACAGCTGGTTGATCTTGGCCAGCGAGCTCGCGTCGCCCGCGGCCAGTGTCTTGAGCTCGAGCAGGAGATCGACGAGCGTGAGCACCGCCACGGAGAATCTCCCCTCGCTGTAGACGGTGCAAGACGGCCACGGCAAAAGGTCGGGTAGGATCACTTCGATGGTCACCGCCCAGCTCGGTCGCTACGAGCTCGTCGTCGAGCTCGCGCGCGGTGGCATGGCCGAGCTGTTTCTCGCTCGCCTCCAGGCTTTCGGATTCACGAGGGTGTTCGCGATCAAGCGCATCCTCCCGCACCTCGCGCAGGACAAGCAGTTCGCCCAGATGTTCCTCGACGAGGGGCGGATCGCAGGGCTGCTCTCGCACCCCAACGTCTGTCAGGTCTTCGAGCTCGGCGAGGACAACGGTCAGTTCTACCTCGTGATGGAGTACCTCGAGGGCGTCTCGTTCGCGGAGCTGATCGAGACGGCGCGACCGGATCCACGCGTGGTGGCAGCCGTGCTCGCGCAGGCGGCGGAGGGGCTGCACTACGCGCACTCGCTCCGCGATCATACGGGTGCGCCGACGCCGGTGGTGCATCGCGATGTCTCGCCGCAGAATCTGTTCGTCACCGTCGACGGCATCTGCAAGGTGCTCGATTTCGGCGTCTCCAAGATCACGACGGATCCGTCGCGGACAAAGTCCGGGGTGATCAAAGGGAAGCTGCCGTACATGGCGCCCGAGCAGATCCGCGGCGACGAGATCGATGGCCGCGCCGACGTGTTCTCCCTCGGGGTCTGCGCGTGGGAAGCGCTCGCCGGCGAGCGGTTGTTCGATCGGTCGTCGGACTACCTGACGTGGCAGGCGATCACCGAGGAGCCGGTGCCGCCGCTCGCGGCGAAGTGGCCGGGCCCACCGCCGGCTATCGCCGTGGTGCATCGCGCACTGGGTCGCACGCCCGCGGAGCGGCAAGACTCGGCGAAGGTGTTTGCCGACGAGCTGCGCGGGACGCTCGGGTTCGCGTCTCCGGCCGAGATCGCAGCCGTGGTGCGCGCGACGTGCGGTGCGAAGCTCGCGCTGCGATCGCAGCGGGTCTCGGCGGCGTTCGTGGGTGGGCGCACGTCGGCGCCGGTGCTTCCGACCGGGCCGATGACGGATGCAGGAGCGACGCTCGATCTCAAGCCCGCGTCGAGCATGGAGCTGCGCGATCACTCGGCGGTGCTAGGTCGTCCGGATCGTCCGGATCGTCCGGATCGTCCGGATCGTCCGGATCGTCCGACGGTGCCGTCGCGTCCGGCGCAGCCACCTCCGACCGCTGTGGCCCCGCCGGTTCATCCGTCGTTGCCTCCCGGTCCGTCCCCACTGCCCGAACCACCGAAGTCGCGCGTTGGCTTGATCGTGGTCGTCGCAGTGCTCGCTGCGGCGCTCGCCATCGTGATCACGGTGCTCGTGCTACGCGGTGGGAGGTCGGAGGGGAGCGCGGATGCGGCCGTCGCGGTCACGCACGATGCCTCGGTCGAGGATCGCCTCGATGAGGGGCTGAAGAAGCTGAAGCAGCTCGACAAGCTGAAGGACCTCGGGAAGCTCAAGCAGGGCCTCGAGGCGATGCGCGACGATCTGCAGGGGATGAGGCCGGAGGTCGGCGACGACGAGATGGGGCGGCTCGAACTGACGGCGGATGCCGAGGCCACGATCTACGAGGGCGACACCGCGCTCGGGACGACGCCGCTCGACCTCGAGCTCCCTGCCGGCAAGCACGAGCTGCGGGCCGTCTACAAGAATGGTCGCGAGCAGACGTCGACGATCGAGATTCGCGCGCGCAAGACGACGCACGAGAAGCTCGCGACCTGGTGAGCTTGAGTAAAGCAACGTCCGCTGGTGTCGATCCGACACGAGCGGACTGGCGATGACGCGGTCGAGCCTGGATCCCGCCTTAGCGACAATGCCAGTCAGATAAGAGCATTGACGTTGACCTCGACGTGAACCTGAACATCAACGCTACCTTGGACCTTGACGTCGACGAGATCAGGTCATTTTCGTGCATGGCTTGAGTTCGATGTCTCGCTGACCAGATTCATGACTCGCGTCGTGTCCAACGCGGCGGCGGCTTCCATCGCTGATTTCCAACCAACGTGTTGAGCATTCGACCGCAAGTCGCAAGGTCAAGGTCCAAGGTGGCGTTGATGTTCAGGTTCACGTCAACGTCAACGCGATCTGAGCGGCATTGGCCTTAGCGACGGCGACGGCCGCCGAGGCGCGTGCGCGAACGGCGAGCGGCGGTGGGTGCCGGGGCGCGTAGCTCGGACTCGGGTGCGGTCTCGGAGGCGAGCATCTCGCGCGCAGCGGCTGCTGCGTCACGCGTGGGTTGGCGAAGCAGCGTGTTGAAGCGCTGGCTCTCGGCGCGCACGCCGATGCCGAAGGTGCGGAGCTCGGCCAGGCGATCGTCGCGGAGCGAAGGAAAGGCGAGTGCCTCGAGGTTGTGGACGAGCTCCTCGACGCGTCGCGGTGCCGAGATGCACGCGGTGACGCCGGGCTGCGCGAGCGAGTAGCGATAGCACTCGGCGGGCGTCGGGGCGCCGGCACCCGAGGTCATGCGCCCGTAGGTCAGCGCCGAGAACGTCACGATCGCGGTGCCGCGCGCGCGAGCGACCGGCAGGAGCTCGGTCTCGATGCCGGGATGCGCCGCGCTGTGGCGGATCATCACGACGTCCCAGGCGCGCTTGGTGATCGCGTCGACCGCGAGGTCGCGATGGTGGGTCGAGAAGCCGATCGCGCGGAGCTTGCCCTGGCGGCGAAGCGCGTCGAGGCAGGCGTACGCCGCGGCGTCGAGGCGCGCGGGCGAGCGAGTCCAGAACAGCAGGAACACGTCGAGCGTCTGGCGGCCGAGTGCCTTGAGGGCACGCTCGACATCGGCGCGGATCGACGTCGCGTCGGCGTGATAGGTGCCGGTGATGACGCGCAGCTGCGGGCGGCGACGCAGGAAGCGCGCGAGCAGATCGTAGCCGGGCTCCCAGAACAACAGGTCGACACCGGCGGCGACGGCCTGCTCGAGGCCCGCGACGGGCAGATCGAAGGCGCCGGAGATCGCGAGCGGCGCGACGTCGAAGCCGGCGCGGCCGAACGGGCGGCGCTCGGTGACTGCAGGGATGGTGGCGGTGGGGGTGCTTGGTTCAAATGCAGAAGCCTCGAGCGCGATCGACGATCCGATCGACGATCCGATCGAGCGCTCCGCCGCGAACGAGGCGATCACGTCGTCGAGGACGCACCGAACGCGCGGCTCGGTCTCCGTGGTGAGTGCGGTGATCGCGAGGTCGCGGGCCGCGTCGTCGAGCCGGCGCACCAGCCACGCGTACGCGGCAGTACGCGTCGTCTCGTCGAGGTCGCCGTCGAGGAGCTGCTCGATGCGCTGATCCGAATTCGCGAGCCGGTCGAGCGCTTGGGCGGCGGACGCACGCACCGCATCGTCGGCATCGAGCGAGCAGGCGAGGACGCGAGCGACGACGACCTGGCTCGCTGTGGAAAGCTCGCAGGCGATGCGGCGAACGCCCGGGTCGACATCGCGAAACGCGGTGAGTGCCGCCGGCGGGATCGCGACGGCGGGTGACAGCGTCACCAGCGCGCGGATCGCGGCGCGGCGAACCCACGGATCTGTGTCCGCGAGTGCGCCGACGATGCTCGCGAGCTCGTCGCTCGGCTGGTCGATCCGGATCGCGGACAGCGCGGCCTCGCGCACCGTCGGATCGGTATCGAGCAAGAGCTCGGCGAGCGGCACGAGGCGCTTGCGCGACAGCCAGCGCGCGGCGATCGCGCGTGGGCCGGGATGCGAGTCGGTGATCGACGAGCGCACGAACGCGAGGTTCGGCTCGCGACGACGGGCGGCCGCGTCGACCTGCAGGGCGCGGGTGCGCGGACGCATGGCGCCGTCGAGCGAGGCCAGCGCATCGAACGCACGCCGGCCGTGCAGCTCGGCCGCGACCGCATCCGTGACGGCTGGATCGGCGGCCCAGGCGACGAGATCCGCGTCGTCGGCGAGCGGCACCGCCGAGCAGCGAAGCGCCGACAGCGACGTGCGCGAGGTCTCCGGCCTCGGCGCCGGCGACACCGCGAGCGCCGCGCCGGAGGCCGAGACCGTGCGTGGCTCGTCGAACTGCAGCGCGGCCGGGACGGCATCACGCACGCGCGCGAGCACGGCGTCGTACAGCGTCTCCGCGCTCGACGCGATCACCCACTTGATCGCCCACGCCGCTGCCGCGGGGCGATCGGGGCGTGCGAGCGCTCGGCGCGCGAGCTCGAGTGCAGGATCGCCGAGACCGTCGAGCAGCTCGACGACCGTGTCGCCGACCTGCGGAATGCGCGGCTCCTCGAGCCAGTCGAGGGCGGCTTCGAGCGCGTCGAGGTTGCGGGATCGCGCGAGGCGCTTCGAGGCGGCCGCGCGTAGCGTCGCGTGCGGATCGCAGAGCAGCTCGACGAGCGCGAGGGGCGTGACGTCCGGATCCCCGGGGACGCGCGCGGTGACCACAGCAGGATCGAAATCGAGCAACGCGGGCGGCAACAGGCTCGCCGCGCCGGCACGTGCAGGTGCTTCGACGGCGACCGGCCCCCAGGTGCCACGGAGGAACGCGAGCGTGGAGGATGGCGGCGCGTCCTGCATCTCGAAGCGGACCTCGGGATCCTGTGCACCGAGGACGGCGAGCACGCGGACCGCGGCCTGGCGAACGCGCCAGAACGGATCGGCGAGCGCGCTCGTGAAGGTGGGGAGCTCGGCTTCGCCGGCGACGGCGCCGAGCGCGTAGACCGCGGAGCGGCGCACCCACCAGATGCCGTCGGACTCGATCAACGTGCGAAGCGGTGCGCGACTCGTAGCGGTGCCACATCGTGCGAGGGCGCGGAGGATCGTGTCGCGCACGAGGGGCGCGGGATCGTGGATCGCGTCGAGCAGCCAGGACTCCGCAGCGTGGCCGTGCGGCAGCGTGCCGAGCGTCCTCGCTGCGGCCGATCGCACGTGCGCATCACCGTCGGTGAACAGCAGGCGGCGCAGCGCGAAGGCGGTGGCGTCGTCGGGCGGTGTAGCGAGCTCGCGGATCGCGCGCAACCGATCGCCTCGCGACACGGCGAGCAGCTCGGCGATCACTTCGCACCACGGCGGCGCGCGAGTCGCTTGGTCAGCGCCTCCGCCACCGAGCGACGCACCGGCACCCGACCGAGCTCGGCCGGCGCCCAGAAGTGCAGCACGCGGGTGTTGGACACGGCGAACGAGCGCTTGAAGTGGATGCCCGCGGCCTCGGCGGTCTCGCCGGCGCGCGCGAGGCAGAGCTTGCAGAGACAGGGCAGGCCGGCATCGTCGTCGTGGCCGGTGACGTTGACGAGGGGAGCGAGCACCTCGAGCGCCTCGACGCGACGGCCGGCGACATCGAGTGCCTCGGCGGTGCGGGTGCGCAGCGCGGCATCGTCGGGCGAGCTGGTCAGCTGGCCCAGCAGCCCCTGGATCTCGTCACCCATGCGGCGGACGATAGGCTCGCGATCGCCGGTGGCGCCAGTGGCCGGCCCCGCGATTTCACGCGGACGCCGCCGGGCTCGAAGGCGATCTGGCAGCCGTCCTTGCTCGCTGGATCGAGTGAGTCAAGCTCGCGAGGACGCACGGGTTTTGTGGTCACATTCGGCGTTGTTTTCCGACCGCCTTCGGGCCAAGTTCCCCGTCGGTGTTTCGCGGTTTGCTCCTCGATCTAGACGACACGCTGTTCGACCGCGGTGCCGCGTTCGAGGCGTGGTGTGAGGGCATCGCGCAGGTCCAGCTCGGCAGGACCCTCGAGCCCGGCGAGCGCGAGTCGCTGCACGGCTTCGATCGCCGCGGCCATCGATCGCGCCACGAGTTTGCCGACGATGCTCGCCGGCTCGGCCTGACGGTCGACGCCGCATCGTTCCCCTTCCAGCTCGCCGAGCAGATCGTTCCCGAACCAGGCGTCGTCGAGGTGATCACGGAGCTCGCGCGCACGCGCCGCGTTGCGATCGTGACCAACGGCGGCGGAGCGCAGCGGATCAAGCTGCAGCGGCTCGGTCTCGACTTGATTGTCCGGATGGTGATGGTGTCCGAGGAGGTCGGGTTCGCGAAGCCCGACGCGCGGATCTTCGAGCGCGCGCTGGCGTGGAGCGAGCTGCGCCCCGAGGAGGTCCTGTTCGTCGGCGACGAGCCGGTGATCGATCTCGCGCCCGCGGCCTCGCTCGGGATGTCCACCGCGTGGCGCGTGCGCGGACCGTGGCCGGACGAGCTCGCCCCTCCGAGCTACCGCCTGACGTCGATCGCGCAGCTGCGGAAGATCGTGCTGTGATCGATATGAACCAGATCGTCGGCACGCACGATGTCGCGCTGATCGTGCTCGATGCGCTGCGCTACGACGTCGCCGTCGACGAGATGGCCGCGGGTCGCACTCCGAACCTCGCCGCCTTGCTCGGTGGCTGGGAGAAGCGACACAGCCCGGGCACGTTCACGTACGCCTCACACACCGCGTTCTTCGCCGGGTTCTTGCCCACGCCGGAGAAGCCCGGCCGGCACGCGCGGCTGTTCGCCCTCGCGTTCGAGGGCAGCGAGACCACGGGTGACGGCACCTGCGTGCTCGACGGTGCGGCGTCGGTGCCCGAGGGGCTCGCCACGCGCGGCTATCACACGCTGTGCGTCGGTGGCGTCGGGTTCTTTAACCTGCGCAACCCGCTCGGGAGCGTCCTGCCCGGTCTGTTCGCCGAACGCTACTGGGATCGCTCGACCGGCGTCACCGATCCGAAGACGTTCGAGAACCAGATCGCGATCGTCGAGCGATCTCTGAACGCCTTGCCCGCCGAACGGCTCGCGTTCACGTTCGTCAACGTCGCCGCGCTCCACCAGCCGAACCACTTCTATCTCGAGGGTGGTCCCGAGAAGGACACCGTCGCCTCCCACGCCGCGGCGCTGCGCTATATCGATGCGCACGTGCCGCGCTTGATCGCGTCGCTGCGCCGCCGCCCGCTCTTCATCATCGTCACCAGTGATCACGGCACGCTGTATGGCGAGGATGGCTACGTCGGCCACCGCATCGCGCATCCACTCGTGACCACCGTCCCGTACGCCGAGGTTTGCATTTCATGACCCAGGTCGACCAGGGCTCCCGGTTCGCGTCATATGTCTACGCGTACCCGCACAAGACCGCGTATCGCCGGATCGAGCCCGCCTTGCCGCTCGGTCCGCTGTGGGCGGGAGAGCAGCGCGACAGCCTGTTCCTCTACCTCCACGTGCCGTTCTGCGAGCAGCGCTGTGGGTTCTGCAACCTGTTCACGCAGCCGGTGCCCGAGTCCGAACGCGTGGCCGCCTACCTCGACACGCTCGAGCGCCAGGTCCACGTCGTGCGCCGCGCCCTCGACGAGGGAGGGGCGTTCTCGATCGCCCGCGCCGCGATCGGCGGAGGCACGCCGACGCTGCTCGAGGCAGCCCAGCTCGAGCGCGTGTTCGGGCTGCTCCGCCACCTGGGCTACACCAAGGCCGCGCCGATGAGCGTCGAGTCGTCGCCCGAGACCGCGCTGCCGGATCGGCTCGCCGTGATCGTCGGTAACGGCGCCGATCGGATCAGCATCGGCGTCCAGAGCTTCATCGATAGCGAGTGCAAGGCGGTCAACCGCCCGCAGCAGGCCGCGGACGTCCACAAGGCACTCGCCGCGATCCGCGACTCGGGCGTGCCGGTGCTCAACGTCGATCTGATGTACGGCCTGCCGAACCAGACGCTCGCGACCTGGGCGTACTCGCTGCGCAACACGCTCGAGTACCGTCCCGAGGAGGTCTACCTCTATCCGCTCTACGTCCGTCCGCTCACCACGCTTGGCAAGAAGCACACCCAGACATTCGATGAAGCGCGGATCGAGCTCTACGACCACGCGAAGCAAGCGCTGCTCGATGCCGGCTATCGCCAGATCTCGATGCGGATGTTCAAGCGTCCCGACGCGCAGGGCACGCCCGGTCCTGTCTATTGCTGCCAGGACGACGGCATGATCGGGCTCGGCGTCGGCGC
>JANNBP010000208.1:0-5762 GCA_031385555.1 Deltaproteobacteria bacterium
CAGCAGATCGTCGCGATGGTCGCGGCGGATCCGTGGCCGGTCGCCGAGCTGGCGCGGGTGATCCGACGCGCCGCGAGCTACCGCGAGCTTTCCCACGCGGCGCTGACCGGCGTGCTCGACATGCTCGCCGGACGCTATCCATCCGACGAGTTCGCCGAGCTCCGGCCACGGCTGACCTGGGATCGCCAGGCCGACGTGTTGATCGGCCGCAAGGGTGCACGGCTGTTGAGCGTCATCTCCGGCGGCACGATTCCGGATCGCGGCACCTACGCGGTGCACCTCGGAAGCGGCCCGCGGATCGGCGAGCTCGACGAGGAGATGGTCAACGAGAGTCGCAAGGGCGAGACCTTCATCCTCGGCGCGACGACCTGGCGGATCGAGGACATCACGCGCGATCGCGTGATCGTGTCGCCGGCACCCGGCGAGCCCGGCAAGATGCCGTTCTGGCGCGGCGAAGGCCCGGGGCGACCGATCGAGCTCGGCAAGGCGCTCGGTGCGTTCTGCCGCGAGCTCGATACCAAGCTGGCCGGGGATGCCGCTGACGCCCGGAGCTGGCTGACCAGCGACTACAAGCTCGACGCGCTCGCGACCGACAACCTGATCGACTATCTCGCGAAGCAGCGCGAGGCCACCGGCGCCATGCCCACCGATCGCGCGATCACGATCGAACGGTTTCGCGACGAGCTCGGCGACGTCCGCGTCTGCATCCTGTCGCCGTTCGGGAGCCGGATCCATGCACCGTGGGCCCTGGTGCTCAGCAAGCAGCTCGAGGCCGACCTCGGCTATCCGATCCATCCGCTCTACACCGACGACGGCATCGCGATGCGGTTCGCCGATGGCGACGCGCTGCCGCACGACGATCAGCTGATCCCGGATCCCGACGAGGTCGAACGGATCCTGGTCGACGAGCTCGCGCGATCCTCCGTGTTCGCGAGCTCGTTTCGTCAGAACGCCGCCCGGTCGTTGCTCCTGCCGCGCAAGCGCCCCGGGCAACGCACGCCGCTGTGGGCGCAGCGGTTGCGCGCGCAGCAGCTGATGGGGGTCGCGCTGCGGTTTCCGGCGTTCCCGGTGACGCTCGAGACCTATCGCGAAGTCCTGCGCGACATCTTCGACTTGCCGGCGTTGATCGAGGTGCTGCGCGGGTTGCGGTCTCGCGCGATCCGGATCGATTCCGCGGTCACCGAATCGGCGTCGCCGTTCGCGCGCTCGCTCGTGTTCGACTACGTCGCCGCCTTTCTCTACGAGGGCGATGCGCCGCTCGCCGAGCGCAAGGCCCAGGCGCTGACGCTCGATCGCGATCTGCTGCGCGAGCTGATCGGCGGCGACGAGCTGCGCGACCTGCTCGATCCCGACGTCCTCGAGCAGGTCGAGCGCGAGCTCCAGCAGCTCGCCGAGGAGCGCAAGGCGCGCAGCGCCGACGAGGTGCACGATCTGCTGCGCCGCCTCGGCGACCTCACCCAGGGCGAGATCGCCGCACGCTTTGTCGACGTACCGCCCGAGCATCCCTTGCAAGCCGTCATCGTCTCGCCGCCATCTCGCGTTCGCACCCCCTCGCCGGTCACGTTTCCCTCGGACACCTCGCCGGCGGCTGGGTCCAGCGAGCTGCCCACTCCGCTCGAGCTCGCGCTGCAGGGTCTCGAGGTGCAGAAGCGGATCTGCAAGGTGCGGATGGCGGGCCACGAGCGCTGGATCGCGACGGAGGACGCCGCGCGCTATCGCGATGGGCTCGGAGTGGCGTTGCCGCAGGGCTTGCCCGACGCGCTGCTCGAATCGTCGCCCCAGCCGCTCGAGTCGCTGGTCGCACGCTGGGCACGCACGCACGGTCCGTTCACCGCCGAGGCACCCGCCGCGCGCTGGGGGATGCCGGTCGCGCAGATCGAGGTCGTGCTCGCGCTCGCCGAGGCACGCGGCCAGCTCGCGCGCGGGGCGCTGCGCCCGGGCGGGAAGGCGATCGATTCGTGCGATCAGGACGTCCTTCGCCAGCTGCGTCGCCGCACGCTCGCGGCCCTCCGCGCGCAGGTCGCGCCCGTCGGAGGCGCCACATACGCCGCGTTCCTCGCGCGCTGGCACGGGCTCGATCAACCGCGCCGCGGCATCGGTGCGCTGCGCGATGCCGTCGGGCGGCTCGAAGGCGTCGCGATCCCGTTCGGCGAGCTCGAGCAGCGGATCCTGCCGGCGCGGATCGCCGACTACCACCCGCGGATGCTCGACGAGCTCGGTGCCGCCGGCGAGCTGGTGTGGATCGGCGCCGGCTCGCTCGGTACTCGCGATGGCAAGGTGATCCTGTTGCGTCGCGATCGCGCCCTGTCCCTCGCGCCCGAACCGTCCGAGGTCCCGCACCGCTCGCCGATCCACGACGCGATCCTCGGCCACCTCGGCACCTCCGGCGCGTCATTCCTCGTCGCGATCGAGGGCGCATGCACCGAGCGGGTGCCGCGTGGCGAGCTGCGCGGGCAAGTCACCGCGGCGCTCTGGGACCTGGTGTGGGCCGGCTGGATCACCAACGACACGTTCGCGCCGCTGCGCTCGCTGTCGACCCCCAACGCGCGGCGCGCCGCGGCCCACGCCACGTTCGGCGGCCGGTGGTCGCTGATCGCGTCGCTCGGTGCGATGCCGACGCCGACGGTGAAGAAGCACGCGGTCGCCACCGCGTTCCTCGAGCGCTGGGGCATTGGCAGCCGGAGCTCGGCGCGCGCGGACGAGCTGGTTGGTGGGTTCGGTGCGGTCGGCGACGTGCTGCGCGCGATGGAGGACGCCGGCACCGTGCGTCGCGGCATGTTCGTCGAGGGCCTCGAGGGCGCGCAGTTCGCATGGCCCGGCGCGGTCGATCGGTTGCGCGAGGCACCGCGAGGCCAGGCGTCGCGGGTCGACGTGCTCCCCGCCGTCGATCCGGCGCTCGCCTGGGGCAGCGCACTACCGTGGCCACAGCTGCGCGATGGTGCACATCCGGCGCGGCGTACCGGTGCCACGGCGATCCTTGTCGATGGCGAGCTGGCGATCTTCGTCGAGCCCAAGGGCAAGAAGCTCGCGACCGCGAATCTGCCCATCGAGACCCTCGAGCTCGCGCTGTCGATCGGGCTACCGCGGATCGCGGCGAGGACCAAGCGTCGCGAGCTCCTCGTCGAAACGATCGATGGCCTGGCCGCCGGCGAATCATCCCTCGCGCGCGGCCTGCTCGCCGCCGGTGCACGGATCGACTACCGCGGTCTCGTCGTGCGCGGATCGCCGACCGTGATCCCGCAGCCCGAGCCCGAGGAACCCGACGAGGACGAGGAGGCGTAGTGCCCGAGGGCGACTCGATCCGGCGCGTCGCCAAGCAATGTATCGCGCTCCCCGGCAAGACGCTGCTGCGCGCGACCACGCAGGGCCTCGAGCGCAGCATCACCGGTCAGGTCGTCACCAAGGTCGAACCCTACGGCAAGCACCTGATGATCGATCTGGCGAACCAGACCCAGATCCGGATCCACCTCGGGATGAATGGACGGTTCCGTCGCTACGATCGCGTGACCGGCGATCGCGTGCTGGCGAGGATCTCGCCGGGCAAGGCGATGCTGGCGCTCACGGTCGAGGACGCGGTCTACCTCTGGATCATGGCGAAGGTCGTCGAGATCGCCGATCGACGCGCGCCGATGCGTGGGCTCGCGGTCGCGTCGCTCGGCGCCGACATCCTGGCCGACGACTTCGATCCCGCCGCGGGTGCTGCGGTCGCCGCCCAGTTTCCGAGCCGTACGATCGCCGAGGTCCTGCTCGACCAGCGCGTGGTCGCGGGGATCGGGAACATCTTCAAGTGCGAGTCGTGCCACGCGGCCGGCGTCGATCCGCGGACGTTGACCCGGACGCTCTCGATCGACAAGCTCACCGAGATCTACACGGCGGCGCAGGCGCAGATGCGGCTCAGCGTCGCGAAGGGTCGCAACGCGTTGATGCCGGACCGACCGACCCATCCCGATCGCTACGCCGTGTATTCGCGCGGAGGCCGGCCCTGCAAGCGCTGCCAGGCGATCATCCTGTGTTACCAGCTGGGAGATCCGCCGCGCTGGACGTGGTCGTGCCCGGTCTGCCAGCCGCCAAGCCCCACTGGGGCTTCCACTGGGGTCAGAAGTTAGCGGCGTGATCGCCCGCCAATGGCTAGCCGAGTGGTCGGGAATGCCAGGTCGAAAGCGGGTTCAACTGCCTGAAATCGGGTCACCGCACGGCTGGTATCGCGGTTGCTGAGTGACAGGTCAGCCTCGAAAGGAACTGACCATGGCAACCGCGCTCGCATACGCCGCCGCCTCTGTCCCACTATCCAGCGAAGTCTCGACGACGCTGACCGTCGGTGCTCGAGCTGCCTACGAAGTCTTCGCGGACCCCATGGAGATCCCGCGCTGGCTGCCCATCGTCCAGACCGCCCGCGTGCTTGGCCGGCACCTCGATGGCCGCCCTGCCCGCGTCGCCTTCACGCGTGCCCTGGAGCGGGGATCGCTCGGCTACACGCTCGAATACACCTATGACCAGACGGGGATGACGGTCCTGTGGAGCACTCCCGCGACCTCGAACGTGGTGCTCAGCGGCGAGGCTCGCTTCGTGCCCCTGTCGAACCGCGCCTGCTTGATGTTGTACCGGCTCGTCCTCGAGCTGCCGATCGTCGATGACCTGATCAGCAGCGAGCTCGACAAGCATCCGGCGTCGCTCGTCGTCGCCGAGTTCCGCGAGCATCTGCGCCGGTTCTGCTGAGAGCACGTACATTGTTCTCGTCTTCGCTGGGGTAGCGAGCGCTCACCGACGACGAACGCGGTTGGGTGCGCCGCGTTTTTGTGTACTCTGGTGACTCGGTGTCGAGCGAGAGACCTGACAAACCATTGCCTTCCGTCTTGGGGTCGAGCAGTGGCGCAGTCCCGGCTTCGCAGTCTCAGGAGCTGCCGCAGCTCGCGCGTGGCACGTTGCCGAACGCGCTCGTCGATCAATCGCTCGAGGTCGCGCATCAGCTGCGCGAGCTCGAGATCAAGTTCGACAAGTGCATGGCCGGGCTCAACATGCACTTCCAGCCGATCGTGCTCGCGGACAGCCGCAAGCGCTTCGGCTACGAGGCGCTGATGCGTTCGACGGATCGGTCGCTGCCACACCCCGGCGCGATCCTCGATGCGGCGGAACGGCTGGAGCGCATCCCCATGCTCGGTCGCGCGATCCGCGCACAGACCGCGAAGGTGATCGCCGCCGCCGAGCCCGAGCGCGGCGTGGTGTTCGTCAATCTCCACTTGCTCGACCTGTTCGACAAGCAGCTGACCTCGGCGTTCACGCCGCTGTCTCGCGTGGCCTCGCGCGTGGTCCTCGAGATCACCGAGCGCACCTCGCTCGAGGGCCAGCTCGACCTGCCCTACCGCGTCGCCGAGCTCCGCGAGCTCGGGTTCCGGATCGCGATCGACGATCTCGGCGGCGGTCACGCGCGGATGGGCACGTTCAGCACCACGGACACCGACTTCGTGAAGCTCGACATGTCGCTCGTGCGTGATGTCGACAAGCACCAGATGAAGCAGCGGCTGATCCGCTCGATCACCGATCTGTGCCGCGCGCAGGGCACGATGGTGATCGGTGAAGGCGTCGAGACCGAGGAAGAAGCGAAGGTCCTCGTCGATCTCGGCTGCGATCTGCTGCAGGGCTATCTGATCGCGCGCCCGGCGCCGCCGTTCGCCGATCCACTCTAGTTCGCGATCGTGAAGCGCACGCGCAGCCCACCCGCCCGGGTGGCGACGCGTGCCCACGCCTCGACGCGAATCCCGGCG
>JANNBP010000209.1:0-22391 GCA_031385555.1 Deltaproteobacteria bacterium
CCGTCGAGATAGACGCCGGTGTCCTTCCACCGGCTCGCGCCCTTCTTGTTCTCCGCGGGCACCCATTCGCTGTCTTCCTTGTCGCCCTTCTTGTCGTCCTTCACGCCGTCGGGCTTCTTCACCACCGGCTTGAAGTTCGGATCCTCGTAGTCGGGCTTGTTCTGGTCGACCTGCTGCATCTTCTCGCGCACGGTCTCGATCGGCTGCGGACCTTTGCCCTCGTCTGGATCGACGAGCGCCGGACCCTTCTCGGTCGTCACCTTCGGCGCGTCATTCTTCGAACCGCAGCTCGCGATCAACACGAGCATCGCGATGGTCTTGCACGTCATGCGCATAAGGTGATTGTTGGGAAGGAACATCGCCGGTGCAACTGTCTCGTGATCGTGTTTATGCCGATTCTCGACGAGAAGTTTCCTGCTGGCGAGAAATGTCCAGCGACGGTTTCACGCGTGTGCTTGAATCGAGGTTGTCATGGGTAAGTGGGTCGCAGCCGCAGCCATCGTGCTCCTCGTGATCCTGTTCTTCCTGTGGCGCCAGCTCGACGAGCCCGCCGCGGTGGTGCATGTGCAGACGAAGAAGGTCGAGCTCGTCAAGACCGCACCATCGGTGGAGCTCGCGATGGCCGAGACCGCCGCAAAGGAGAAGGCCTCGGAAGAGGCGAGGGCGGCCGGCAAGACCGAGGTGATGGATGCGGGCAGCGTGCTGTTCACCAAGCACTTCATCGACCCCATCCCGAAGCGGCTGTGGAAGGAAGCCTCGATCTGTTACGAGGGCAAGCTCGGCTCGCGGCACCGCAACTCGAAGATCAAGTACACGTTCAACGTCGTCGTCAAGCGCGGCAAGGTCACGGTTCAGGACTTCAAGGTCGCGAACGACGAGGACGGCAAGCCGGTGAACACGATCAACGATCCGGCGATCGAGAGCTGCTTCCACTCGAAGCTCGCGAACTACGGCTGGGACGCCAACACCGATATGCCCGAGGGCTACACCATGCCCGACTACGTGTGGCCCGACGAGCTCGTCATCCGTCCCGAGCGCAGCAAGAAGTACTACAAGGACAACATGGAGTACGTAGGCGACGAAGTCGTGGGTCGCGAAAAGTACATCCTGCCGTCGAAGCCGATCAAGAAGTCCGAGTAGGTGCCGATCGGCCGGGCGAACGGCACCGGCCACAAGACCCACCTCAAAAACGACTCGAGCCACCCGGGAGGTGGCTCTTCGACAAGCAGGGGGCGGACGGTCTACAGCTTGATCTCGGAGATGCCGCCGGCACCGCCGGTGTGGCAGCCACTCTTCGCGCAGCCGCCTTCGCCTTCCTTGACGGTGCTGATCATCGGCGCGACGTCGGGGCACGCGCTCGCGTACGTCGTCAGCGGGAACACCAGCGGCTCGGACGTGTAGAAGTTGCCGTTGGTGCCGGCGGTCAGGTTGACCGTCTTCTGATTCGCGTCGATCACGGTGATGACGCCGCCCGGGTAGACGCTGAGATCTTGCTTGAGCAGCGTACCGCCGAGCGTGAAGCCGTGCTCGTGACAGGCGCCCTTGCAGTCCTGACCGGGGAAGTGATGGCCGTCGGGAATCTGCGCGGGGTCGACCACCGCGTTCTGACACGGTGGACCGACAGGCGTCGGCGGCGAGTCCGGTGTCGGCGTGGTGTCGCCGGAATCGGGGCTCGGTGGGTTACTCCCTTCGATTCCCGAGGGAACACAGGCCACCAGCGAGAACCCGAGCGCGATGAGTGCGAGGTTGGTCATCGTCGGGGCTCCTTTAGTTCGTATCCGGAACCTGGTTCTTCGAGAAGCGAGAGAACTCGCCAGAGCCACCGAGCGGACCGTTCTGGTTGAACACGTTGAGCGTCGGATGGAGGTTGTAGACCTCCTTGCCGTCGGTGCTGAACAGCTCGATACCGCCCTCGCAGAGCCCGCCGCCGCCCTGGCTGACGTGCACGCGATGATGCTCGGTGACCGGTGCGACGAGGACCTCCTCGTAGCCAGGCTCGATGGGGTCGTTGATGAAGTCGACGCGGAACTGCACCGACGTCGGCAGCGTCGGCTCCGGGGTGCAATCCCCGCCGGTCGACGCGAGCGTGAAGCTCCACGTCCCGGTCGGCCAGCAACCCTGGATGTCGGGAACGCCATCGCCGGGCGCGACCTGGGTGTCGTTGTTGACGTTGTCGGGCGACGGCATGCCGAGCGTGAAGGTGCCCGCGAGGTCATACGTGTCCGTACACAGGCGCTCTGCGGAAGTGGGGTTCGGGTTGACGGGGTTTGTCCCGTCGTCACCTACACCACATGCGGCGAGGAGGATCAGGCTAGCGACAGCGCCGTGCTTCATTCCCACGTTACAAAGCAACGGTGAGGCCAGTGGCCAGTGGCGTGATTCCAGCCAGATACGCCTTGTAGGAGCCGCTCGTCTGGGGCCTGAGTCCCCGCACTCCCAGGGCGACCCCAGCTAGAGCCGAAGGAACGACCGGAACATGGAGGTTGCCCACTCGAGATCGGCGAGCTCGACGAACTCGTCGGCGGCGTGCGCCTGCGAGATATCGCCAGGGCCGATCACGATCGCGTCGATCCCGGCGGTCATCCAGAGCGCGGCTTCGGTCCAGAAGTCGAGCGGCCCCATCGAGCGCACGAACGGACGTGCGAACTCCGCGAGCGTCTCGCACGCGAACGGAACGTGATCGAGTGTGGCGGCGATCGAGATCCCGGGATCGACGCCGCGTGCGAGAGCCGTGACCTCGCCATCCCAGCTCGCGCGATCGAAGCCCGGATACGGACGCAGCGACCATTCCAGCTCGCCGCGAGCCGGGATCACGTTGAAGGCGACGCCGCCGCGCAGGTCGGCGATGTTGAGGCAGGTGCCGGTCATCCCGGCGGGACCATCGTGGAGACGGCGCTTCCCGAGATCGTCGATCGCGACGGCGAGGCGTGCGAGCTGCGCGAGTGGCTTCGGGAGGAAGTCGGCCTTCGACGAGTGACCACCGGGGCCGCGCAACGTCGCAGTCTGCGCGAGCACGCCACGATGCGAGATCCCGGCGACGCGTGCGGTGGGCTCGCAGACGAGGACCTCCCGGATGCCGGCGATGTGCGACGACGACAGGAACGCGTGCATCACGCCGCTGCCGGCTTCCTCATCGCCCGAGAACAGCACGCCGACATCTCTCGGGCGCTTCCCACCGTCGAGCGCGACCAGCGTGGAGGCGATCGAGCCCTTGGTGTCGGCGGAGCCGAGGCCGTAGAGCCTGCCGTGCTCGATGTGCGGCTGCCACGGATCGCGAGACCACCCGGCGTTCGCGGGGACGGTATCGACGTGCGCGTTGATCACGCGCTTCGGCAGTCCCCAGCGCGCGAACACGTACGCGCCGTCGCCGCCCTCGCTACGCGGGGCAGTGCCGAGCACGATCTCGTCGGGCCCGTGCTTCTTGAGCGCGGTGACCAGGTACTCGCAGATCGCGCGCTCGTTGCCGGCCTTGCCGTCCGCGCCGGCTTGCTGCGTGGGAAACTTCACCAGCTCGGCGAGATGATCGGCGGCGTTCACGCCGCGAATCTACTACTAGATCACCGCGAGAGAACGGGACCGCTTGGGTTTCCCCTTTTCGATCGCGGGACCCGACACCTCGTGGGTATCCACCGGGCCGCGCTTGATCTGCTGCCACGCCGGATGCTGCGCGATCAACGAGAGCGCGCGGATCAGCAGCGTCTTGCCGGGCTCGGTGCGGTGCCACGTGGAGGCGCCCGACGGGTGCGGCAACGCGATCATGTCCGTGGCGTGCCCGTGGAACGTGACGCGCTGCTTGACGCCGACGATCTCGATCAGCTTCTCCATGTCCGGCACGAGCTGCTCGATCGCCAGCTTGCCGACGGGGATGATCAGCTGCGGCTTCAGGATCGCGATCTCTCGCGCGAGGTGCTTGCTGCAGCGCTCGACCTCGCCGTCATCGGGCACGCGATCGCCACCGGCCTTGCCTTTCCCGGGGAAGCAGCGGCACACCGCGGCCAGGTAGACGCGCTCTCGGAACTGCTCCTCGGGCATGCCGAGGCCGAGCACGTCATCGCCAAACCAGCCGAACATCGTCTTCCCCGCGGTCCACGCGAAGGGTTTGCCGGCGGGCCCCTCGCGCGTGCCGGGTGCCTGACCGATCAACATGACCGGAGACATCACCGCTTTGCCGGAGACCACCGGCCGGATCATGTCCGGGCATTGCTCGCATGCGAGCAGGCGCGTGACGTGGCGGCGCAGCTGGATCAGCGACACGGGTGCCACTATGGATCACGGCCCTGACAGCGGGAACCGGGAGTCGAACAAGTCGTGAGAGATCGCCGGGCAATTGTCGAGTCGCGCGGTATTCTTGGGCCGTGACGACCACTCCTCCTCATGAGCCGCTGATCCGTCGGGTCCTTGGCACCAACTACCTCGAGCTCCGACTTCGCAAGCTACAAGTCACCGAGCACGACATGACGAGCGAGGTGAAGATGGCGGTCTCCGAGGGCGCCGACCCGTTCGACGTCGACGGGAAGGGGATCGGCGTCGTCGACGCCCTGTTCGAGGGGTTGCTGACGCGATACGCCCGCGAGTACCAGTCGCTCAAGACCATCCAGTTCATCGGCTTCAAGGTCGCGGCGGATATCGAGACCAAGAAGGCGCAGGCCGGCGTCGATGCCGTCGGCCGGGTGACGATCGATGTCACCAACAGCGAGGGCAAGCACTTCACGTTCAGCGATGCGTCGCGGTCGGTGACGATCTCGATCGCGCGCTCCGTGCTCGCGATGGTGCAGTTCTTCGTCAACGCGGAGCGCGCGTTCGTCACGCTCCACAACGCGCGGCGCGATGCGCTGTCGCGGGGGCGCGAGGATCTGGTCTCGCGCTACACCGCGGAGATGGCGCAGGTGGTCGAGAGCACCAGCTACGCCGAAGTGATCGAGAACATCAGGAAGGAAATCTCCTAGCGAAGCTCGGGCATCGCGGCGGCGAGGACCTTCGCCGACGCCGCGGCTGCCTTCGCGGCATCACCAGTTCGCGCGTGCGCGAGGCCGTAGAACGCGTGGAGCCGCTCGCGCGATGGTTCGTCGGCGAGCGCGGCCAGCGCGGCCGCGTAGGCCGCCTCCGCGGATCCGCGATCACCGGCGGCGAGCATCGCGTCGCCGACTGCGAGCGAGATCCCCGCGTCGACGGGTAGCGCCTTGTCGTAGCGCGCGAGGTACGGCGCGAGCAACGGCTTCGCGCGGTCGCGCGGCATGAACGTGAGCTGCGCGGCCACCACCGATGCGCGCTCGACCGAGAACGGCTCGAGCGTCCTGGCGTCCTCGAGCATCTGCCAGATCTCGAGCACCGAGCGATCCATCCCGAGGCTGTCGACGAGGGGGAACAAGCGCGCGGGGTCGAGCGGGCTCGTCGCGGCGGCTCGTGCACCGAGGGAACGCATCGCCGCGATGGTGCGGACGATGCCTCGGGGCTCGCCATCGAGCCTCGACGCGTTCTCGTAGGAGCGCTTGGCCTCGAGGAGGTGGCCGGCGGCGAGCTCGATCTCGCCGAGCAGTGCATCGATCTCGGCGAGCCGGCGGCTCTCCTTCCCGTGGATCTTGAGGCGGATCAGGCGCGCCTGGGCCGCGTCCTTCGTCGCCTCGGCGAGCCGACCGGCCTCGAGGAGCGTCTCGGCGCGATGGAAGAGCGAAGTGGCGTACGAGCGATCGTCGCCGCCGTACGCGGCGAGCCGGAGATCACGGCTCTGGTCGTGGAGCACGAGGGCGTCGCGGATCCGGCCGCGGGCGCGGGCGACCTCGGCGAGCTTGTCGTAGTGGTGCGCGAGCGAGGGATGGCCGTCGCCGAGCGCCCGGCGGGCGCGCTGGAGGGCGCGTTCGTGCAGCTGGTTCGCCGCGTCGGACTTGCCGAGTGCGAGCTCGACCGCGCCGAGGTTGAGCTCGAGGATCGCGCGCTGATCCTCGCGCAGCGGATCCTTCGAGGCGAGCGCCTTGGCCAGGGTCAGCTTCGCGGCGTCGAGCTTGTGGGTGGTGCGCTGCGCTTCGCCGATCAGTCCGAAGATCTCGGCACCCTCGTGACCGGCGCGCACCGCGGTGGCCTCGCCGATCGCGCCGAACTCGATCACGCGATCGGGCCGGCCGGAGAACAGCTCCTGCCGGAACAAGCGCGTCCACACCGCGAGCTCGAGCTCCGGAGCCTTCGCGCGTGCGGCGTGGACCGCGGCGTCCTCGAGGAGCTTGCGCGCGCGTGCGCCGTCGCCGATCCGCGCCTCGATCGCGCCGCCGATCAGCAGCACCGAGGCCTGCAGCGCAGGGAGGCCAAGTCGGTTGACGCGTTGGGCGAGGGCGGTCGCCTGCGTGCTGGCGGCGGTGTAGCGGCCGATCGCATACGACGCCCACGCGCGGTCGAGCTCGGCCTCGATCGAGGCGGCCTCGGCGCGAACCTTGGGATCGGTGGGAAGCGCGAACGTCGGATCGTCGGTGACGGCTTCGCAGAGCGCGGCGTCGGGGAGGTGATCGACTGCGATGGCTGCTTCGATCTTGCCGCTGCCATCGAGCGGCACTTGCAGGGCCTCGACGAACGCATCGAAGCGCGAGAGCGCGCGATCGAGACAGCGCATGCGGAGCTCGAGCAGGCGATCCGATTGCGCGCCGCGCAGGCGCGTCGCCTCGCAGACCGCGCGGAAGCTGTGCTCCCAGGTGCCGGCGGTCCGCGCGAGGCCAGCGAGCGTGACGCTCGCCCACGCGGCCTCGCCGAGCTGCTCGCGGATCTTGCCCTGCGCGTGGACGCTCCACACCGCGTCGATGCGTGCCTTGCCGTCGCAGGAGAGGGCCGCCGGCGGGGCTTGCTCTTGATCGCGCGCGCGATACGCGAGCGCGCCGAGGCCAGTCCCGGCGACCAGCGCGAGCGCAGCGATCCCGATCGCTCGCCGGCGGCGCGTGCGGTCGCGAACCAACTCGGCGAGCAAGGCGTCCATCGACGCGAACCGATCCTCGGGCTTGGCCGCGAGGCCACGGCGAACGACGGCGTCGATCCACGCCGGAACAGGCCCGACGGAGTGGCCGCCACGCCGAACCAGCGCGGTCTCCGCGAGCGACAGCACGGTCTCCGAGCCCTCGCGCCGCGCTTCGCTGCGCTCGGCGATCGTCTTGCCATCGGCAGGCCTCGAGGGCGGGCTCGACTTCTTGGGGCCGCGCCTGGTGGCCTCGGCGGAGTGGAGCGCGGCGGCGTGGAGCTCGGCCCGCGTGGTGCCGCGATGCGAGCGCTCGCCGTGCAACGCCTCGAACAGCGTGACCGCGAAGCTGAACTGATCGCTCGCAGGCGTGGCGGTCCCACCGGCGAGGAGCTCGGGTGCCATGTACGAGGGCGTGCCGGCGCCGCCGTCCTGCAGGCTCGCGAGGTCGGTCGCGTCGAGGGGAGAGATGTCGACGGCGTCGAGCCGGCCCGACGTCGTGGTGCTGGTGAGCTGAAGCTTGACGTCGTCGGGTTCGAGCGCCGGCTCCACGGCGAGGCCGAAATCGACGAGGCGCGTACGCTCGCCGACCAGGATGTTCTCGGGCTTGACGTCGCGATGGATCAACCCGGCGCGATGGGCGGCGGCGAGGCCGTTCGCGACGTCGGTCAGCACGCGTACGACGTCGCGCCAGGTGCGCTCCGGGTTGTCGATCCACGCTCGCAGCGGCACGCCGGTGGCGAGCTCCATCACCACGTAGACGGCGCCGTCGTCCTCGCCGGCATCGTGGATCGTGACGATGTTCGGGTGCGCGAGCTTGGCGAGCGAGCGCGCTTCGCGCAGGACGCGCGCGTTCGCCGAGGCACCACCGGCGTGCATGATCTTGACCGCCACCTTGCGGTCGAGCCGCGGATCGTAGGCCGCGTAGACCGTGCCCATCGCCCCGGCGCCGAGCCGATCGAGGATCACGAGCCGGCCGAGGCGCGGCGCGTGATCGCCGCCGAACAGGCGCGCTCTCACCTTCGCCTGCAGCAGCTCGTCGGCGAGGTCCCGCACGCGACTACTATAAGGTGGTGACCGACGCGAGTGAGCGCACCGACCTCGAGTTACTCGAGGCGTGGCGTGCCGGCAGCATGCAGGCCGGCGACGCGCTGGTGTCGCGCCACTGGGCGTCGATCTCGCGATTCGTGCGCTCGAAGCTCGGGGACGACGGCGCCGATCTGATCTCGCAGGTGTTCCTGGCGTGCGTCGAGGGGCTAGATCGCATCGAGGACGTCAAGGCGTACCTGTTCGCCGTGGCGCGGCGCAGACTCGCCGATCACTTCCGCCGGCGCGCTCGCCAGCCCGCGCTCGATCTCGCGCGCTCGTCGCTGATCGATCTCGGCACCGGACCGGCCACGCAGCTCGGGCGCGCGCAGCGTCGCGAGCTGCTCGCCGCAGGGCTCGCGCGGATCCCGCTCGACGATCAGATCGCGCTCGAGCTCGCGTACTTCGAGGGGCTGTCGACGCGCGAGCTGGCGAGTGTCCTCGAGATCCCCGAGAACACGGTGCGCAGCCGGCTGTCGCGCGCGCGAGACAAGCTACGTGCAGTGCTCGCGGAGCTCGGCACGCCCGCCGAGGCTGCGCTCGCCGACTCGCAGCTCGGTTAGGTGTCTGCCGCGTGCACGTGTCACGTGCTCGTGCACGCCAGCGGGCGTTCCTTCCCCGATCAGAGAACGACGGGTTCCGGCCGAGGCTTCGAACCTAGACCCGTTCGAGGGGAATCCGCTCGAGCCGAGGGGGACCCGGGTGCCGCAGACATGCCGCGAGAACAAGCGCAGTGCACCGAGGACGAGTACGTGACACGAGCACGCAGTCGATCGACTGATTCGCGGTCCGCTCTAGCGCGCCTGGCCGTAGTGCAGCGCGACGACGTGCGGCGTCATCTCGGTGCCCGTGCAGCCGCCCTTGCACTCGGGATAGCCGACGAGCAGGACGTTGATCGGCGCCGGCTTGTCACCGTTGCGCTTGAGGCTGATCGTGCCCATCGCGAATGCCCAGTCGAGCTGGCGGACGACATGCGGCTTGCCGACGACGGTGACCTTCCTCGCGTGCCAGGTCTCGAGCAGCTTCTTCGCCTCGTCACCGGCGACATGCTCCTTCGCACCCGTGCCGATGACTACATCTCCCGGAGCGGCATCGAACCGGGCGCTGATCAGATCGGGGACGCGCAGCAGATCGAGGAAGCGATCGATCTCGCCGCTCTCGCCGAGGTTGTCCTCGCCGCGCAGGTCCTTGATCTCGAGCGGAGCGCTGACGAAGAACGCGACCGCGATCAGCGCCTTGGGGTTCGCGGCATCGATCTGATCGCTGAACACGCTGGTGACGCGGAGAGGCAGGGGGCGGGACGCGCCGCGGACCGTGGCCTCGAGCGCGGCGCTGACCACCACGAGCCGCTCGGACCGCTTCGACGTCTCGTCATCGACGCGCTGCCCTACGGTGGGTGTGCCGACGATCGACGCGGCGGTCGCGACCTTGCCGACGCCGGCCCACTCGAGCGCGGCGGTCCGGATCTGCTTGCGCCCCGTGGCGACGAACCGGCTCGACGGGAACATCGCGGCCACCTTGTCGGTGTCCTGGAACGTGGCGACGAACGCATCGACCTTGTTGGTGGCGAGCAGCTCGATCTGCATCGCGAGCTTCGCGCGGGCGGCACGCGAGCGAGCGTCGGAGTCCGCGGCGGCGACCGAGGTCGTCACCAGCAAGATCGCCCAGACCGCCAAGATCACCACGCGCACGGCGATATCGTAGACGATAAAACCGGTTCGACAATTCCATCGGGGGCACGCGAATTCGACCAATGCCCGCAGCGCGCGTGAGCGCCGATACATGGGTTTCCTGGCGATCTCTCGAGTCGAAACGGGTGCTTGTCCCCATCCGGTGTGGGGTGTAGCAACGCCCCTTCATGCGTAGCCTAGCGTTGCTGTTTCTCCTGACCGCGTGCGCCGACGACGCGGTCGTCCTGCCGACCTTCGGGAGCGGCGCCGCCGATGGCATCGACACGGTCAGCTTCAAGGGCTCGCTCGCCGATACCCCGGTGACCGGCGCGTTCACCAACAACCAGCAGTTCGACGGGTACTTCCTCGACGTCCGCGCGGGTGCCGAGGTCAAGCTCGAGGTCACCCACAAGGGCTCCTCGATGAAGCTCGACACGACGCTGTTCGTGTACGGGCCCGCCGACGTCGGCGGAAACTTCGCCGAGCCATACCTCGCCTTCGATAACGACGCGGGCTACGGCAAGCTGTCCAAGCTGACGGTCACGCTGTCGGCGGCGGGACGCTACGCGGTGGTGGTCGGCACCAAGACCGGCAAGGGACGGGGCAACTACCGGCTCGTGCCGACGTGTCTTTCCGGCGTGTGCGCACCGATCGCGGAGCTTCCGCTCGGCAGCTGCCCGCAGGTGATCGTCGACAAGATGCGGACCTGCTTGACCGACAACGTCGGTCCGTACGAGCCGCTGACGCCGTGGCTCAACTTCGCGGAGCAATGTGCCGACGCCGATCTGCTCGCGCCGATCTACGACCAAACGTGTGTTGCGGGCTCGACCGCAGCCCACTGTCTCGGCTCGTTCGAGGCGTTCTACGAGGTCTACGCGCCGGCGTGCATCCGCGACGTCAAGAACACGGTGCTCGACAACTTCTGCGTGTTCGGCACCACGTATCGCGACATCGCGGCGATGCCAGCGATGCACCTCGTCGAGGACGTTCGGCTGACGACCGCCTCGGGGCTGCCGGCGCTGGACAGCGCGCAGATCGTCTCGGCGATGAAGGCCTCGATCCACGACGACGTCACGACCGCCGCCCAGGCCTTCGAGCGCGCTGATAGCCACGAGATCTTCCGCCGTCGCTGGTACGACTCGTCCAACCGCCGCGCGTTCGTCTCCTTCGAGTACGGCTCGGGTGATAACTCGTTCGGCCGGATCTTCCCCGCGAGCTCGGCGACCCACGTCGCGAACATCAACGACGGCGACATCTACCCCGACGCCTGCAGCGTCAAGATCGGCCCCGAGATCCGCGACTGCGGCGCCGACCTCGACTGCAAGCCCGGCACGCGCTGCGTCGGCAAGATCGACGTCCTCGAGCGCGGCACCTGCGTGAACGTGGCCGCGGACACCGCAGCGAACGAAGGCGCGACCTGCGCGAGCGACCTCGCCTGCGGCAACGCGGGGCTGCTGTGTGCGGGGCTGTCGCGCGGGACGAGCGGCCTCTGCCTGCCGGCGTGGCAGCGCCGTAGCTTCGTCAGCGAGCCGCAGCTCGCGATCCCCGACAACAAGGTGATCGGTGCGAGCGCGATGCTGTTCGCGTACGGCCTCGCCACCGTCGACATGGACGTCTGGCTGAAGCTCCAGATCAGCCACCCGCGCGCCGCCGATCTGATCGTCACGCTCCAGAACCCGGCCGGTACGGTCGCGACGATCGCCGTCCCCGCCGGCAACGGTGTCGACCTCGACGTTCCCGTGCTCGGCTTCTCCGGCGACGAAACGGTCAGCGGTGCGTGGATCCTCAAGGTCGTCGACAAGGCCTCGGGGCAGACCGGCACGATCGACCGCGTCGAGCTCGTGATCGGCAGCCGCTGGGACTGATGACACCAGCGCCGGTGATCGGCTGACAGTCACCGTGCGTGCCAACCCACCGGGATTTCCGAGTAGGTTCCTGACCATGAGGATGACCGCGCTGACGGCGCTGCTGTGCATTTCCGCGTTCGCGTGTGGTGGGGGTAGCTCGAATGGTGGTGATGACGACGACGTTCCGGCCGACGGGCCGAACAACACCACGGACGGTCCGAACCAGACGGACGGTCCCGTCAACCCGGGGACCAGCCCGATCGGGACGACATGCACACCCGACGCGAACAACCCGCAGGGGAGTTGCCCCGCCGGATTCCAGTGTCTCAACCTCACGGGTGCCACTAACCCGTGGTGCTCGAAGACCTGCACAGGTCAGACGGACATGTCGTGCGCGACCGGCTACGACGGCCCGGGCAAGGCCGCGTGCCTGCTCACCGTGACTCCCCAGGGCGGAGGAGCAGGGCAGACGTTTTGCGGTGTGATCTGCGAGGACCTGACGGGCTCGAACGGCTTGTGTGCAGCGGGTGAGTGTGACGGGACCTGCCCGGGAGCACAGATCTGCACGGGTGAGTTGAGGGAAACCCAGGGTGGACCGGTGATCGGCAACGCTTGCCAATAGCCTCAGTTACTCGAAGCTCGGGATTGAGGCGCACGTCGATCAGCGTGTCGCCGTGTGCATGAACGGCTGCACGGCCTCGAGCTGTGCGGAGATCCGTAGCAACAGATCTTCGCGGCCGTATGCGGCGGCGAGCTGGACGCCGATCGGGAGACCGGCTGCCGTGTGATACAGCGGCAGCGAGCATGCCGGCTGCCCCGTCGCGTTGAACGGCGTGGTGAACGGCGTCAGCTTCGCGCACGCGAACGCGGCGGCAAGCGGATCGTCGGGCGGCGAGCGGAACGAGCCGAGCGGCACCGGGGGCTCGGTGATCGTCGGCGTCAGCCACAGATCGAAGCGCGAGAAGAACTCGGCGACCGATCGCGCCGCACCTTGCAACCAGCGCCACGCGTCGCTGTAGCCAGGGGCGGTGATCAGGCGACCGAGCTCGGCGAGCGACCAGGTCAGGACCTCGACCTCGTGACTCTCGATCGGCCGACCGATCGCGCGCCCGGCTGCTTCGAGATCGGTTGCGACGCTGGTGGCCCACACGGTGAGGAAGCGCGGCGCCCACTCGGGATCGTGGAGCACGGCGATCGTCGCGGGCTCGACGACGTGACCGAGCGAGGTGAGCAGCGTGGCCGCGTGTGCGACGGCGGCGACGCAGTCGGGATGCGAGTCGACGAGCGTGCCGTCGGTGCCGCGGTAGTGCGTGGCGAAGCCGATGCGCAGCGGGCGACGCGACCCGCTGAGCTCGTCCGCGTAGCGCGTCAGCTGCGGTGGCGCGGCGTACGGATCGCCGGGTTGCGGGCCGGCGAGGAGATCGAGGATCGCGGCGGAGTCGCGGACGCTGCGGGTGACCACGTGATCGCAGACCAGGCCGCCGTGCAGATCGCCGTAGGTCGGCGCGTACGACACGCGACCACGGCTCGGCTTGAGCCCGTAGAGGCCGCAGCAGCTCGCGGGGATCCGGATCGAGCCGCCGGTGTCGGTGGCGTGGGCGACGGGGACCATGCCGGTCGCGACCGCGCAGGCAGAGCCGCCCGAGGACCCGCCGGGTGAGCGCGTGAGATCGTAGGGGTTCTTCGTCGGAGGCCACGCGGGAGATTCGGTGGTCGGGACGATGCCGAGCTCGGAGGTGTTGGTCTTGCCGACGATCACGAAGCCGGCGCGGCGCAGCGCGGCGACGAGGTGACTGTCGTGGGGCACGCGATGGCCGGCGCGCTTGAGCGGCAGCAGACCCTCGGTATGCAGGGTCCCGGCGACGTGCTGGTTGAGATCCTTGATCAGGATCGGCACGCCGCGAAACGGACCCGACGCGGGGGACTTCGCGGCGGCGCGGGCGGTGTCGAACATCGGGTAGATGACGGCGCCGAGCTCCGGGTTTTCGCGTTCGATGCGCGCGATGGCCGCGTCGACCAGCTCGGCGGGTGACGCAGCTCCGGTCCGGACCAGCTCGGCGCACGCAGTCGCGTCGAGGTCAGAGAGCTGCATGCGCGCGCACTCTATCGGAAGGGACCCAGCGTGACCGCATCGAGGTCGACCATCGAGCGGACGCTGATTCGGGGACATAGTAAGGTCCGCGCCGATGACCCGGATCCTGGAAGGCAAGCGCGCGCTGGTCACCGGCGGAGGCCGCGGCATCGGTGCCTCGATCGCGAGGGCGCTCGCCGGCGCCGGTGCACGCGTGATCGTGTGCGGACGCAGCAAGCCGGAGCTCGACGCGATCGCGAAGGAGATCGGGGGCGTCGCGATGCAGGTCGATCTGCTCGACCGCAAGGCGACGGACGCGGCGATGGCGTCGGCCGGGCATGTCGACGTGCTGGTCAACAACGCCGGTATCGCCGAGAGCGCTACGATCGATCGCACCACCGACCAGCTGTGGGACAGGATCATGGAGCTCGACGCGTCGTCGCCGTTCCGCGTCACCCGGATGTTCGTGCCGGGCATGATCGAGGCGGGGTGGGGACGGATCATCAACGTGGCGTCGAACGCCGGGGTCTCGGGCTACGGGTACACGTCGGCGTATTGCGCCGCGAAGCACGCGATGGTGGGGATGACCCGCTCGCTCGCGATCGATCTCGCGCGCACCGGCATCACGATCAACGCGCTGTGCCCCGGCTGGGTCGAGACCCAGATGGCCGACGAGGCGGTGACGCGGATCGCGGCGAAGACCGGCCGCAGCCTCGAGGAAGCCAAGACCTCGCTCGCGTCGATGAGCCCGCAGCGCCGGTTGATCTCGCCCGAGGAGGTCGCGCACACCGCGCTGATGCTATGCGCGCACGAGGCGCGCGGCATCCACGGTCAGACGATCGTGATCGACGGTGGAGCGATCCTGAAATGAGCACCCATGGCCACTGAAGAAGTCATCGTTCCCGGCTGGCCCACGCCGCGCGGGTACGCGAACGGACGCGTCGGTCACGGGGCGCCGCTGCATATCGGCGGTCAGATCGCGTGGAATACGCAGGGCCAGTTCCCCGACGGCATGGCGGCGCAGTTCGGCGCCACGCTCGACAACGTGCTCGCCGTGGTGACGGCAGCGGGAGGGCGGGCCGACGACGTCGCGGCGATGACGGTGTTCGTCACCGACATCCCGGCGTATCGCGCGGCGGTCAAGGAGCTCGGTCCGATCTGGCGAGAGCGGTTCGGCAGGCACTATCCCGCGATGGCGCTGCTCGGCGTGTCGGCGCTCGTCGAGCCACGGGCGCTGATCGAGATCGAAGCGATCGCGTACATCGAGCACGACGACGAGTTCGAGGAGAAGGGCGGATGATCGCGCCGCGCATCGGGATCGCGAGATCGCAGATGCTTGTCATCCGCGAACACGGTCCCCACGTGTCGTATGCACGGACGTTCGAAGACACCGAAGATCGCGAGGAGTAGGCTGGATGATCACTTCCACATCATTTCATTCGGCGCTCGACTCGGGCGTCGCCACCCTCACGCTCGATCGTCCTGCGCGGCGCAACGCGCTGACCTTCGAGGTCTACGAGGAGCTCGCCCGCGCGTTCGAAGATCTGGGACATCACGACGATGTGCGCGCGATCGTGATCACCGGACGCGGCGCGGGCTTCTGCTCGGGCGGCGATCAGGACGACATCATCAAGCACCTGCTCGGACGGGACACGCCTGCGCTGCTGTCGTTCACGCGCGCGACGGGACGGTTGATCCGTGCGATGCGGCAGTGCCGGCGCCCGATCGTGGCGGCGGTCAACGGCGTCGCCGTCGGTGCGGGTGGCGTGATCGCGTGTGCATCTGACTTCCGGATCGCCGCGGCCGGCGCGAAGTTCGGCTTCATCTTCCCGCAGGTCGGGTTGTGCGGCGCCGACATGGGCATCACCTACCTGCTGCCGCGGATCGTCGGCCTCGGCCACGCCTCCGAGCTCCTGTTCTTCGGCGACCTCATCGATGCCGAGCGGGCGCTCGCGATCGGCCTCGTCAATCGCGTGGTCCCCGACGGCGAGGCGTGCGTGAAGCTGGCCAACGAGTGGGCTCATCGGCTCGCCCGCGGCCCGGCGTTCGCGCACGCGATGACCAAGCAGATGATCGAGAGCGAGCACACGATGGGGCTCGCCGACGCGATCGAGGCGGAAGCCCAGGCGCAGGCGCTGTGCATGCAGCACCCCGACTTCGCCGAGGCGCACGCGGCGTTCAAGGATAACCGGCGCGCGCCGCGGTTCCGCGGGGCTCCGACGGAATGACGAGCGCAGCGAGTCCGAGAGGTAGTTGAGACGATGAAGCTCTCCACCGACGACCTGCCGATGATGTTCGGCGACGCACACGTCGCCCTGGCGGAGCGGTTGCGCGCCGTGGCGCCGAAGCTCGAGGCGGTCGAGCACCCCGAGGGGATTGGCTCGCCTGACGGCTCGCTGGCACGCCTCGCCGGCGACGAAGCCGCGCGTGATCGAGCGGCCGTGATCGCGCTCGCCGATGCGGGGTTGTTCGAGCTCGTCGTCGGCAAGGTCGATGCGCGCTCGCTGTGCCTTGCCCGCGAGATGCTCGGCTACGTCTCGGCGCGCGCCGACTCGATCCTCGCGGTGCAAGGGCTCGGCACACATCCGATCTCGCTCGCCGGCAGCGCCGAGCAGCGCGCGCAGTTGCCGGCATACGCCCGCGGTGCGGCGGTGGCGGCCTTCGCGCTCACCGAGCCCGAGGCAGGGAGCGATGTCGCCGCGATCCAGACGCGCGCCGCGCCGTGTCCCGAGGGCTATCGGCTCGACGGCGACAAGCTGTTCATCTCGAACCTCGGCATCGCGGATCACGCGGTGGTGTTCGCGAAGATCGATGATCCGGTCGAACCTGGTTCGACCTCACGTGAGCCCGGCGTCGCGACGCGCGGCTCCGGTGGGCTGTCCGCGTTCTGGGTGCCGCTCGACACGCCGGGCGTGCGCGTGACGATCCAGACGGCAACCGCGCCGCATCCGATCGGTGCGCTCGAGCTGCGTGGCGCGATCGTGCCGGTCGCGGCGCGGATCGGCGATGCCGGCAGTGGGATGAAGCTCGCGCTGCAGACGCTCGACGCGTTTCGCGTGTCGGTCGGTGCCGCCGCCGTGGGGATGGCGCGCCGGGCGTTCGACGAGGCCCTGACGTTCGTCTGCGAGCGCAAGCAGTTCGGCAAGCCGCTCGTCGAGCAGCAGCTCGTGCAAGGGCACCTCGCCGACATGCAAGTGGATCTCGATGCCGCGCGGCTCCTCGTGCTGCGCGCCGCGTATCTGAAGGACACCACCGGCGGGAAGATCACGATGGAGGTCTCGATCGCCAAGCTCGGCGCCACCGAGGCGGCCTCCCGCGTCATCGATCGCGCGGTGCAGCTGTTCGGCGGGCGCGGCGTGATGCAGGGCTCGATCGTCGAGCACCTGTATCGCGCGATCCGTCCGCTGCGGATCTACGAAGGCACCAGCGAGATCCAGCGCACCATCATCGGGCGTGCACTCGCGGCCACCCGAGGACAATGAGCATGACGGTCGCGTTCCCCGAGGACTTCAACCTCGCCGACTACTGGCTGTTCGATCGGATCCAGGAGGGTAAGGGCGACAAGGTCGCGATCCGGTTCGGCGACTTCGCGTACACGTACGCCGAGGTTGCCGAGCGATCGCGCTTGCTCGCGCGGTATCTCGCGGTCAACGGCGTCACGCCCGAGTCGCGGGTTTACATCGTGCTCTCGGATGTTCCGCCCTTTGCGTGGGGAATCTTCGGCACGCTCGCCTGCGGTGGCGTCCTCACGATGGGGAACCCGATCGCGCCGATCGAAGACCTCGCGCACACGCTCGCGTACGTCAAAGCGACGGTGTTGATCACGACGCCGTCGGTCGCCGAGGCGTTGGTCCCGCACGCGGCGTCGGTGCCGCGACTCGGGACGATCCTGTTAGTTCCGGATGCCGCAACAGGAGAAAACTCCGAAGGAGAGGTTTTCAGCGACGCGGAAAGTGCCGCCGTCGCCGGCGCGCGCAGCGGCGCGGAGCGACGCGAAGTTGTGATCGAGAGCTTCAGCGAGCTCGGTGTCGACGTGTTGTCACTGACCGAGGCGATCGAAGAAGTCCGCTCGGCCGATGCCGGCGTCGGCCCGAATCCGTACCAAGATCCGCTGCCGGCGATCAAACGCGACGATCCGGCGATCTGGCTGTTCACGTCGGGCTCGACGGGAAAATCGAAGGCCGCGATGCACAGCCACCGCGACTTCGCGTTCAACACCGAGGTGTTCGCGAAGCGCACCGTCGGGTATCGCGAGAGCGACGTCTGCGTGTCCGTGCCGCGCTTGTTCTTCGGCTACGCGACCGGGACGAACCTGTGGTTTCCGTTCGCCGTCGGCGCCACGGTCGGGTTGTTCTCCGAGCGGCCGACCGCGGAGAGCATCACCGCCGCGATCCAGCGCTACCAGGCGACGGTCGTCACCAACGTGCCGACGATGCTCGGCAAGATCCTCGACCTCGACGATCAGCTCGGCAAGACGCTCGATCTGTCGAGCGTGCGCTTCCATCTCTCCGCCGGCGAGGCCCTGCCCGAAGCGTTGCAGCGGCGGTTCACCGAACGGTTCGGCGTCGACGTCTACGACGGCATCGGATCGGCGGAGATGTTCCACATCTACTGCTCGAATCGGCCCGGCGACATCAAGCCGGGCTCGCTCGGCCGTGTCGTCGAGGGCTACACGCTGAAGGTGCTGCCCGAGGAGGCCGACGGTGCCGGCGCCACACCGCTCGCTCCCAACGAGATCGGCGTGCTGTGGGTCAAGGGCGACAGCGTCGCGCATGGCTACTTCCAGGATCGCGAGAAGAGCTGGAAGACGTTCCACGGCCACTGGTGCCGGACCGGCGATCTGTTTCACGTCGACGAGCAGGGCTATCTGTACTTCTCGGGACGCGCCGACGATCTGTTCAAGGTCGGCGGGATCTTCGTCGCACCGCGCGAGGTCGAGGACTGCTTGCTCGCGCATCCCGCGGTCTCGGTCGCTGCGGTGATCCCGGCCGAGGACGGCGGACTGACGAAGCCAAAAGCGGTGATCGAGCTGCGCGCGGATGCCAAGGCACGCGCGTCCACCGTCGAGGATCGGCGCGCCTTGGTGGCCGAGCTCAAGGCCCACGTCCAGGGCAAGCTGACGAAGCACAAGTATCCGCGCTGGGTGGTGTTCGTCGACGACCTTCCGAAGAACGATCGTGGCAAGGTGGACAAGAAGCTCCTGCTCGAACGCGAGAAGCGGGGCGAGCTCACCGAGTAACGATGCCCACCGATTCGAAGTTCCTCGCCCGCCACACCACCTCCTCGTTTCACCAGCTGCTGACCAACGATCCGAAGGGCCGCCACGTCGTGGCCCTCGTGCCGGTCGGCTCGACGGAGCCGCACGGTCCGCACCTCGCGCTCGGCACCGATGTCGTGATCTCGGCCGCGGCGTGCGTCAGGGCCTGCGAGGTGCTCGACAAGCGCGGCCCGCTCGTCGGCGTGATCGCGCCGGCGATCAGCTACGGCGTGACCGAGTGCGCGGCCGGCTTTCCCGGCGCGGTCAGCGTGCCGGCGGCGGTGCTCACCGCGTATGTCGCCGCTGTCGTCGACGGGCTGCTCGCGCAGGGTGTCAAGCACGTCTGCCTCGTCAACAATCATCTCGAGCCCGACCACGATGTCGCGATCCGTGCGGTGCTCCCGGGCCGCGAGAAGAAAGTGTCGGTCGCGTGTCCCCTGACGCGCAAGTGGGCGCGCACGCTGTCCGCGGAGTTCAAGAGCGGCGCATGCCACGCCGGGCAGTACGAGACGTCGATCATGATGGCGGCAGCGCCCGAGATGGTCGACGAGTCGATGCGCACGGTGCTGCAGCCGGTCCCGATCTCGCTGTCGGAGAAGCTGTCCGCCGGCATCACCACGTTCTCGGCGATGGGGATGGAGCTCGCGTATGCCGGCAACCCGGCGGGCGCGACGGTGGAGGAGGGCGAGCAGCAGATCGGCAAGCTCGCGGACATGGTGGTCGGCGAGATCCGGGAAGCGC
This sequence comes from Deltaproteobacteria bacterium, assembly GCA_031385555.1. GTDB lineage: Bacteria > Myxococcota_A > Polyangia > Haliangiales > Haliangiaceae > JABFXX01. The sequence continues at coordinate 19,604 of JANNBP010000209.1, forward strand.
TCGGGCTGCCGACGTGAGCGAAGCGAAGCCGGTCGAGAAGCTGGTCAATGCGCTGATGCTGTCGGCGATCAACCAGGGCGCTTCGCATATCCGCGTGGTCCCCGCGCCGATGACCGGGTTCTCGAGCCCGGGGATCTTCTTCTGGCTCGACGGCGCGTGGACCGAGGAGATGTCGCCGGCGCCGGAGCTCTACATCCCGATCGTGCGCCGGCTCGGCGTGATGATCGGCGTGCTGCCACCCAGGAAAGGCGAGCCGTGGTTTGGCAACCTGACCATGATGGTCGGCGATGATCGCTCCTACTACTGGGCCATCGCGATCGATCGCGGCGAGACGCTGCACGCGCTGGTCGAGCTGGTCGACGAGCTGGCCTTCAAGTCGAAGCGCCAGCCGCGTCCGCCGGCCCCGCACCCCTACCGCCACGGATGACAATGGCGCTCGGGGTTTGATAGGGTCCCCCTCGTGTCCGCGAAGCTGCCCCAGAGTTACGTCCTCCACACCTTCGGCATCGCGATCGTGATGATCATCGCGATCGTCTTCTTCCTCCGAAGTCAGTGGGGTCACTGAGCGCACGCGAAGCCCGCGCGCTCGCCCTCTCCGCGCAAGGCCTCGCTGCTCCTCGTCCCGGTAAGCTCACGTCGGCTGCGCTGCGCGCGATGATCTCGCGCCTCGGCGTTCTCCAGATCGATTCGGTCAATGTTCTCCGGCGGTCGCACTACCTGCCGCTGTTCGGTCGCCTCGGTGCCTATGACACGGAGGCGCTCGATCGCCTGAGCCACGCAGGTCCGCGCGTGCTGTTCGAGTACTGGGGCCACGAGGCCTCGCTGCTGCCGGTCGCGATGCAGCCGCTATTTCGCTGGCGCATGGCGCGCGCGAAGGACGATGCGTGGCGTCGCGTTCGCGAGGTGCGCTCGAAGAAGGCGCTGGTCTCGCGCGTGCTCGCGGCCGTGCGCGATCGCGGACCGATCCGGTGCGGTGACATCGAGTCGACGCAGGCGCGCAAGTCGGGATGGTGGGAGTGGAGCGACGTCAAGGTCGCGATCGAGTGGCTGTTCTGGAGCGGGCAGGTGACCTCGGCGGCGCGGAAGGGCTTCGAGCGGCTCTACGATCTGCCGGAGCGCGTGCTGCCGGCCGAGGTGCTGGCCGCCGAGACGCCCCGCGAGCCCGATGCGATCCGTGCGCTCGTCGCCCACGCCGCGACCGCGATCGGCATCGGGACCTCCGCCGATCTGCGCGACTACTTCCGGTTGCCAAACGCGCAGGCGCGCACCGCGATCGCGCAGCTCGTCGAGGAAGGCGTGTTGCTCGAGACGGCCGTCGAGGGTTGGAAGCAGCCGGCGTTTCGCCATCGCGCGGCGCGTACCGCGGCGATCGATCCCGCGCGGGCAGCCTTGTTGTCTCCGTTCGATTCGCTGGTCTGGTTTCGCGAGCGCACCGAGCGGATGTTCGGCATGCGGTTCCGGATCGAGCTCTACACGCCGGCGCCGAAACGCGTCCACGGCTACTACGTGCTGCCGCTGCTGCTCGGTGATGCGCTCGTCGCGCGCGTCGACCTCAAGTCCGATCGCGAGGCCAGTGTCCTGCGCGTGCAGGCGGCGCATGCCGAGCCAGGCGCACCGCGTGCGATGCCCGGCGCGCTCGCGAACGAGCTGCGCCTCCTCGCGGGCTGGCTCGGCCTGGACGAGATCGAGGTCGTCGACCGCGGTGATCTCGCGACGCGGCTGACCTCAGCGCTTGGGTGACGGCAGCAGGCGCGCGGGCGGCAAGCCCCCGGCACGCTCGCGCAGGAACAAGGCGCGCGCGTTGCGATCGACGAGCCGGCACGCGCCGACGCCGACGCCGACGGCCGCCGAACACGCGAGCGCGCACATCACGAACGCGCCGATCGCACCGCCGAGCGAGATCGGGAGGAGCAGCCCGAACAGGATGCCGCCGGTGAGCACCGCGATCGTCGGTGCGAAGATCAGCTTGAGGGCGCGGCGGGTCGGGCGATCGTCGTCCCAGTCGAGCTCGCACCGATCGCAGCGCGTGCCGCTCTCGAGCGCATGCGCCTGGCAACGCGTGAGCGTGCAGCGGCCGCAGCGCATGATCGGGCGTTCCCTGCAGGCTTCACACGCGTGATGACGGCCCATCCTCTAACTCTGCCCGAACTCGCGGCCAGGCCAAGCGCGGTCTTCTAAGATGTGGTTCTCGCTGAGATGTCGGCTAGGCGATCAGGAGGGAGCGCAGCGTCGCGGTGAAGGCCTCGGGCGCCTCGAGCATCGGGTAGTGCCCGAACCCCTTGATCGTCGCGTACGCGTAGTCGGCGAAGTACCTGCGGTTGATGTCCGCGGCGTGCGGATGCAGATCGGTGTCGAGGCCGCGCACCGGGACCGTGACGGTCTTCGCCACCTCGCGCGTGTCGAAGCGATAGAGCGGCTCGAGGAGGCGCACCGACTCTTCGCCGGTGGCTTGCAAGAACTCGCGCTCGAGCCGATCGCGGACGGCCTGCGGCGTGCCCGGCGCGTAGAGAAACGCCGGCAACAGGGTGCGCACCGCCGCGGGAAAATCCGCCCGGTACGACGCGAGCATGCCTTCCAGCATCTCGAGCTTCGGCATGGCGTCGAGGTTCTTCAACGTGTCGACCAGGATGACCCGGGCGAGCCCGGCGACCTGCGGCGCCGCGAGCGTCACGTACGCACCCGACATCGAGTGCCCGATCAGGATCACGCGTGGTGCGGCGACCTCGCGGACCACCGCCAGGATGTCCTCCGCGTACGCCTGCGCACTGTGAACAACCCGCTCGCGACC
>JANNBP010000222.1:0-2036 GCA_031385555.1 Deltaproteobacteria bacterium
CGAGCGTGCCCTGGACCAGGATCTGCTCTTGATCGGTCGCTTCGAGGCGAGCTGCGAGCGCGGGTGGCAGCTCGCGCGGGGGCTCGAGGATCAACTGCGTGACCAGGCGCGCCGCGGCCTCGGACGTCGGATCGAGCGCGAGGGCATGACCGGCGCTCCTCATCGCGCTCGCGCGGCGGTCCGGATCTCCGGACTCGACGTCGGCTTGCGCGGATCCGAGGAGCTTCGAGGCGTACGCCCGACGTGCGACGAGATCGCGATCGCCATCGAGGAACTTCTGGACGGCCTCGGCGAGCGCGCGTGCAGTTGGCCGCTTCCGGGCATCCTCGGCGAGCGCTTCGGAGCACAGCTCGTCGAGCTCGGGTGCGATCGCGAGCTCGGGTGCACGCATGATCGGCGAGTGCCAGCCGCCCGCGAGGGTCGATGCGATCGCGGGTTGACCGCGAGGGTGCACGGGCTCGCCGACCAGGACCTCGAACAGGATCGCACCGAGCGCATAGACATCCGCGGACGGCCCCACTTCATCGCCCAGGAGTTGCTCGGGAGACATGTACCCAGGCGTCCCGAGCACGGCGCCTGCCTGGGTCTCGCCGCCGAGTGATTCGAGATCGCGGGGAGCAGCTTGCGGATCTGCAACGCCGATCCGACGCGCGACTCCCCAGTCCAGCACGTAGACCTCGCCGTAGTCGCCGAGCATGACGTTTCCCGGCTTGAGATCACGGTGGATGAAGCCGCGATCGTGTGCGAAGTCGATCGCGAGGCACAGATCGCTGAACGCCCGCAGCAACTGCTGCAAGCCCTTGCGCTTGGTCGCGAGCATGTCGCTCAGGGTGGTGCCCGAGAGCCGCTTCATCGTGAAGTACGGACGACCACCAGCGTCGTAGCCCAGGGTGTGAACGGGGACGATCGCCGGGTGATCGAGGCGCGCTTGGATCTTCGCCTCACGCAGGAAGCGCGCGACCGCCTCCGGCGACGGCGCTTCGCTGCGCATGCGCTTGACCGCGACGTCGCGTCCGACGGTCAGATCCTCGGCGAGCAACACCTCCCCCATCCCGCCGCGACCGAGCAGGGGCCCGAGCGTGTGATTCGGCAGGGATCGAGATGCCGCGAGGGCCTCCGTCGTCTCTCCCGACGTCGGATCCGTGTCCGCGGCCAAGGTGCGTTCGAGCCCGTCGGTCGGCTTCATCCCCCAATCGTACGCGAGCTCGTCGCGCAGCACGCGGCAGGGACCCGGACGGCGAAGGCGGTTGAGGTTGCTCGAGGACGCCGTCGCACGGTAGGAACGTTACGTGCGCATCACGGTGTTGTACTTCGCGGTGTTGAGGGAACGCCTCGGGCGATCGGAGGAGGCGCTGACCGTGCCGGACGGCAATCGCGTGAAGGACGCGATCGACCTGCTGACCGCGAAGTACTGGGACGTCGCGCAGCTGCGCGGCAAGTTCCGCATCGCGATCAACGAGGAGTTCATCGACGACGAGGCGATGTTCCTGTCCGACGGCGACACCATGGCGCTGGTGCCCCCGGTCGCCGGAGGGAGCGATCGCCACGTCAGGGTCCTCGACGAACCGCTCTCGCTCGACCGCGTCGTGCGCGCCGTGACCAGCCCGGGGATGGGCGGCATCGTGACCTTCACCGGGGCAGTGCGCCGTCATAGCCGGGGCACGACCGTCGAGAAGCTCGAGTACTCGGCCTACGACTCGATGGCGATCCGCGAGATGACCAAGCTGTGCGACGAGCTCGAGGCGGAGATCGCGGGCTGCAAGCTCGCGGTCGAGCATCGCGTGGGCTCCCTCGAGATCGGCGACCTCGCCGTGGTGATCGCGGCGGCGGCGCCGCATCGGGCGGAGGCGTTCACCGCGTGTCGCGCGATGATCGATCGGCTCAAGGATCGCGTGCCGATCTGGAAGAAAGAGTTCGGCGAGGACGGCGCCGAGTGGATCGGCCTCGGGCCCTAGCGAAGCTTGATCGCACCGGCAGTCGAGGCCTCGAGCTTCACGGCGAAGTCGATCTTCGATTCCGCCAGCATCCACGACGTC
>JANNBP010000008.1:0-7374 GCA_031385555.1 Deltaproteobacteria bacterium
GCCGACAACGAGCGCGACGACGATGCGTCCGCCGCACGATGCGCACTCTCGATCGCCGCACGCGCCGGGGCGCCGAGCTCGAATGCGAGGCGTAGCGCGATGCCGCGCACCATCGCGGACTTCGAGACGATCGCGATCGGCAGCGCCTCGCAGATCGCGACGAGCGCTTCGGCGGCGGCGAGGGCATGCGTGTCGGGAATCGCGATCTCACCCGTGCGTCTCGGCGCGACCGCCGCGAACTCGTGGGTCCGGCGACGACCCACCTCGGGGATCCCGCGCGCGGCGAGCATCTCGATCGCCGTCCACAACCGCGGTGTCGCCGTCTGCCCGCAATGCAGCACGCCGGCGGCGAAGGCCAGGAGCACGTGGGGAATCACGTCGTCGCGAAAGCTGCGCTTGCCGAGCACCGCGGCAAGCTGCGTCCGCGGGTCGCCGCCGAACAGCGTCATCCCGATCAGCCAGCCGATCACCTTCGACGAGACCCGCGTCTCGTTCAGCATCCTCATGCATTCGCTGATCGCGAGCGGCGGCATCCCCGCGAGCCAGGTGTAGCCGATGCCAGTGTGCTGCTCGGCCTGATCGATGACCTCGCGGACCTCCGGCGGCAGCACCGGCTTGAAGGCCTCGACGGTGGCGTACATGCCTAGCGCTCGCCGCTCGGATCAGCGCGCGGCACGAGCGGCATCGCGCAGCTATACCAGCATGATCGGAGTCAGCGCGGAAGGAACTGCGACGGATCGACGCCCACGATCGGCGGCGGCCTCGAGCCCGACGCTGCGATCACCGTGATCACCGCACCGGCGACGAGCGCCGCGCCAACCCCACCCCACAGCCACGGGCTTCGGCAAACCTCGCAGCGCCTCGGCCCGCTGCGTCCCGCGCGCTCGCCGAGGACGCTCGGCTTGTAGCGCAGCTCGCCCGTGCGCACGGCGTCCCACGCGGAGCGCGCCGCTGCGCTAAGTCCACCGTCGGCGAAGCCGATGTCGACGACCGCGCTGCACCGCGCCGGCAAGCCCGCGCAGCGCTGGGCGAGGAGCGTGGGGCCGCCGCGCCGGGTGGTCTCGGCGAGGAGGATCACCTCGTCGAGATCCGCGTAGCGCAGCGTCGCATCGACCAGCTCTTGTTGCGCGGTTTCGTCGAGCCCTCCGTACCATCCCGCGCCGCTCGCGAGCCGCGCGACTTCGCGATCGAGATCGAGCGTCAGCTCGACCTGCGCCGGCGAATCGCCGAGCGCGACGCCCTGCACCGCGACCTGATAGTGCGGCAGCCGGCCGACGACGACGTGCTGGCCTCGGGGCAGCTCGAGCTCGATCGGCGCGCGACCGAGCTCCTTGCCGTCGATCCGGATCAGCGCACCGCCCGGGGTACTGGTCACGCGCAGCTTGTCGAGCACCGGCGGTGACGCGCGCACGGCCTCGATCGCCTCGACGACATCGGGATCGAACTCGGCCTTCGTGATCGGGCGCTCGGGATCGAGCGCGAGCGCGAGTGCGAACACCGTGTTCGCCTCGGATCGTCTCCCGAGGTGAGCCAGCACGATCCCGAGGCGGAGGGCGGCGTCCGCGTAGACCTCGGCCCCGCCCGGCAACGCGATCAACGCCTCGGCCTCGGTGCGTGCCGTGGTCAGCCGCTGGGCGGCGACCTCGACCGCGACGCGCAGATATGCGCGCCAGCCTTCGTCGACCAGCTCGCGCACCCGCTTGAACCGCGCGAGCGCGTCGACGGGCAGTGCGCCGGCCGCCACGGCTGCACGCGCGTCCCCGACAGCATCACCGACGATCCGGCGCGCGCGCCCTGTCATCGCCTCGCTCATCGCGGCGCTCGCGGCGGCGCTCGCGGCGGCGCGATCCCCCGTGGTCACCGCGATCACGCCGGCGCCATCGGCACGCGCCGTCGAGGCACACCCGACAAGCAACGCGAGGATCAGGCCCACGACAGTGAGCGGCTCGAACGCGATCCGCGTCCGCCCGCGATCCTTGCGCCAGCCCTCGCCGCCGATCGCCGGATCGGTCCGCATCGGTCGCAGCTCGCGCACCGCACGCACGCGATCGCGCCGCCAGCCGTCGCCCCCGATCGCCGGATCGACACTCAGTGGCCGCATCTCGATCAACGTTCGCGCACGCCGCTTGCGCCACCCCGCGCCACCGATCGCGGGCCCGATGCTGAGCGGCCGCATCTCGACCTGTTCGCGCCCGCGCGTGCTCCGCCAACCCGCCCCGCCGATCGCCGGACCGCTCAGCATGTCCACCGACTCGCCCTCGCGGCAACGGAGATCCGTCGGTGAGTTTCGCGGTTGCGGGTGCACCTCACAGTCTCTCCCGAGAATACGTGTAGCGGCAGCCGGCGCCAGCGTCCCAACGGTGGTCGATCGGTGGACCTCGCCGATCTCGCGACACGCTTGCGATCGCGAGGCACACGCACGGTAGGCCACCCACACGGCGAGTATACTCGTGGGATGTCCTTCTCCTGGCTGGATTCCACGCCTCCCCGCACCGACGGAGCCGCCCAGCGCGCGAAGGTCGCCGCCGACGAGCTCTCGCACCGCGCCGCGCTGTTCTACCGGCTCGGGTATTCGGAGGCCGACGCCGCCGCCCGGCTGACCGCGCGGATCGCGTGGGAGTACGACAAGCGCCCGGTCGGACTGACGGACGACGCGATCGCGAAGCTCGTCCGCGACACCTACGCTCGCCGCCCGGGGTCGTGAGACGCGTTTGATGAAGTGTTTCGTGCTCGCGATCGCGATCGCGGCCTGCGGTCCCCCGAGCACCACCTCCAAGCACCCGACCCCGGCGCCGTTCCAGTTCACGCTGACGGACCTCGTCGGCGGGTGGAGCTGGCTCCATCGCACCACCGAGGCCGGCACCACGCGGGTCGAGTCGGAGAGCTGGCGGTTCGTCACCACCGACTCGCCGACCAAGCTCGCCGGACGCTACGTGCGCACCGTCGAGGTTCGCTCCGACGACAAGCAGCCGTTCCAGTGCAATCAGCGGCCGTGGTACCGGCAGCGCGCGGTGTTCGATGTCCAGCTCGACCTGACGGCGACCGGCTACACCCTCAAGGAGACCGCGTATCGCGCCGAGCCGTCGCCATGCGACCACGGGTTTCGCAGGGTCGGCAACTACACCGCCGAGCTCGCCGGCGATCGCCTGCTGCTGTCGTGGGCCGGCGGCACACAGACGCTGCTCCAGGTCGACGACGCTCGCCGCGAGCTCCCCGCCGACCCGTGGGGCGTGGCCACCCTCGCGGGCCCGTGGCGCTGGGACGCCGTGTCCTACGACGACGACGGCAACCTCCGCACCGAGCACGAGTGGTGGGAGGTCACCACGCGCACCGACACGACGCTCGACGGGACGTATCGCCGCCGCGTGATCGTCAACAGCACCGACGGCAAGGCCATCCCGTGTGCGAACGCGAGCAAGTGGACGTTCGACGACGCGTTCGTCCTCGACGGTCAGCGCGAGGAAGAGCACTGGCACTTTCACGAGCTGTCTGCCGAGCCCGGCGATCACGCGTGTCTACGTACGACCCCGAAGCGCACCCTCGACGAAGCCACCGCCGAGCAGCTCGGCGACTATCTGATCCTCGAGTGGCGCGGGAAGCGTCGCCAGGTGCTTTACCGCCCCGAGTGACGTGCGATGCTGCGCGCCTATCCATGCGCGGCTTTGTTTTGATCGCTCTCCTCGCAGCCTGCAGTGGCCGAGATACCAGTGCCCTCGGCGGCGGCGAGCTCCTGACCACGCTCGCGCCCACGCGCACGATGGGCGAGCTCTCCACGGACGAGACGAAGAAGCTCTGCGAGGACTTCAAGGCGTTCCAGAAGAAGACGAAGCCGAGCGACGAGCAAGGCCGGCGGATGACGTGTCAGGCCGAGGCCGCCGTCACCACGCTCGTGGGATCCGGAGCCGAGCCCGCCCTCCGCGCCGAGTGCAAGAAGCAGTTCGACACCTGCTTCGCGAAGCAGGAGAAGCCACCGGAGCCCGAGCTCGACTGCAACTCGCCCGAGTTTCTCGGTCAGATGGGCATGTGCAAGGAGCTGACGATCGGCGAGATCAGCGACTGCGTGCAGGACCTCACGCAGGTGATGAAGAAGCTCGCTGCCGAGGATCTGTGCGGCACCCTGAAGATCACGGCCGGTCAGCCGCCGACGATGGAGATCTTCGAGAAGATGAAGAGCGCGAAGTGCGCGGTGCTCGAGACCAAGTGCCAGAGCAAGGCCGGCAGTGGCCACGAGATGACGCCGGATCTGGAGAACAAGACCCTCGCCGCACTCAGCGACTTCAAGGGAAAGATGTGCGCCTGCAAGGACAAGGTCTGCGCCGAGCCGGTGCGGCAGCAGATGAACAAGTGGGGCGAGAAGATGGCCGCACAGAACCCCGACTTCCGGCCTTCTCCCGAGGTCGCCGCGCGGATCGCGCAGGTCGTCAACGACTACACGAACTGCATGCTGATCGCCGCCGGTGACAACAGCAAGCCGGGCTCCGGCTCCGCCGAGTAATCAGCGCGCGTAGATCTTCGTGACGTAGTCCTGCATCATGCGATCGGACGAGAACCGCCACTGCGACATCGCGATGCTCGCGCGCATGATCTCGGTCCACTTCGCGCGATTCCCGAACGCCTTGAGCACGTCGGTCTCGATCGCCTTGTAGAGCAGCTCGCGATCGCGCTTGTCGATGCGCTGCGCGTCCTTGTCGTCGAACGCGTTGTCCTTCGGATCGGCATCGCCGATCTTCCAGCCCGTCACGCCGTGCTCGCAGCCCTCGGGCCACCAGCCATCGAGGATCGACAGGTTCGGCACGCCGTTCATCGCCGCCTTCATGCCGCTCGTGCCCGAGGCCTCGAGGGGACGCCGCGGATTGTTGAGCCAGATGTCCGTGCCACGCGTCAGCAGTGCTCCGAGCGTCATCTCGTAGTTCTCGAGGAACACGACGTGCTTCGGATATTTTCGCGACGCCTCGACGAGCTTGCCGACGATCTCCTTGCCACCTGTGTCGCGCGGGTGCGCCTTGCCCGAATAGACGATCTGCACGCCCTTATCGAACAGCTTCGCGAGGCGCGTGGGGTCACCGAGGATCAGATCCGCGCGCTTGTAGGTCGCCGCGCGCCGCGCGAAGCCGATCAGCAACTTGTCCTGCGCGAGCTTGATGCCGGTGCGCTTCGCCACCTCCGCGATCAGCTCCGCCTTCATCGTCTGGTGCGCGACCCACAGCTCCGCGTCTTGTGCCTTCTTCGATTTATCCGGCACCAACGCGGCGCGGATCCGCGCGTCCTGCCAGGTCGGCACGTGGACGCCGTTGGTGATCGAGATGATCTTCGCGGCCCCCGGGACGCCCTTCCACATCGCGCGCGCGGTCTCGCCGTGGAGCTCGGCCACGCCGTTCGCGATCCGCGACATCCGGAGCCCGGCCACCGTCATCGAGAACGGGTTGCCGCCGATCTGCTCGAGCTCCTTGTCCGTGAAGCCGCAGTCGGCATCGTTGCGGCGCAGCGACTCGTAGTCGTGGACCTCATTCCCGGCCGGCACCGGCGTGTGCGTGGTGAACACGACGTGAGGGCGCAGCTTGACGATCCGGTCGCTCAGCTTCTTGCCGCCGTACTTCTTCTGCCGCAGCAGCTCGAGTCCGGCGAACGCGGCGTGGCCCTCGTTGAAGTGGAACACGTCGATGTCGAGGTCGAGCGCCTGGACCAGCCGCACGCCGCCGACGCCGAGCACGATCTCCTGCGCCAGCCGCATGTCGTTGTCGCCGCCGTAGAGGCGCTGGGTGATCCACTTGTCGGCCTCGCGCTCCGGCTCGAGGAGATAGAGGTCCGCGCTGGTGTACCGCTCGACCTTCCAGGCCCGGAGCGGCACGGTCTTGCCTCTCACCGTGACTTCGATCCGAGCGTCGACCTTGCGAACTGCGTCACGCGCGGTCTGCGGATACTGGTCCTCGATCGTGAACTTGGCCCCCTTGCCGGCGCCCTTGCCGATGACCTGGCGGGTGTACCCCTCGTTCCACAACAGGCCGATGCCGGTCACCGGAACCCTGAGGTCTCCGGCGGACTTCATGTGATCGCCGGCGAGGATGCCGAGGCCGCCGGAGTAGATCGTGAACGCGGCGTCGAGGCCGTACTCCATGCAGAAATACGCGACCCGGGGGGCAGAGGACATGGGAGGGAACCTGCCCTGCCGGATGAGGCCGCTGCAACGCGTCACGCAAGATTTCTGGATGTTGGAACCAGCCGGCCATACATACTGAATGTGTGAACCTCCGGCACCTCGCGCCTGTCGCGCTCATCGCCTCGCTCGCGATGCAGGCCGAGGCGCGACCGGGTGCACGCAAGCCGTTCGATCCGAAGAAGCTCGGGGCCTCGGCACGCGTCAACTACGGTCGCGAGTTGCGCCCTACCCGCGAGGCGCGCGAGCTCGGTCGCCGCACGCAGGTGCTCACCGACGAGGAAGCCGCCGCCGCGAAGATCCAGGCGCTGCTCCGCAGTCCGTTGCTCCGGCGTGGCGTGACCGGGCTGTTCGTCGCCGACGCGCGCACCGGCGAGCCGCTGTTCGCGGTCAACGCCGACGATCCGCTGAACCCCGCGTCGAACGTCAAGCTGATCTCGACGGCGACCGCGATGGATCTCCTCGGCCCGACGTTTCGTTATCCAACGCGCGTCCTCGGACCCGATCCCGTCGCCGGCACGATCAAGGGCGACGTCTATCTGCTCGGCAGCTACGACCCGACGCTCGCCATCCCCGACTTCGACGACCTCGCCTCGTCGCTCGAGCGCCGCGGCATCACGCGCATCGAGGGCAACTTGCTCAGCGGCTCCGAGCAGACGCGCGAAGGCATCTACCGCGCCTCGATCCCCGTCGAGATCCTCGCCGGCGAGCCGGGCGCGGCGCCCATCATCCACCTGCCGGCGAACTTCGAGCTCGTCACGATCAAGAACACGGCTGTGACGGCGCGCCGTGCGATGCGCCCGCGCCTGACCTTCAAGGTCACGCAGACCACGCTGGCGAATGGCCAACCGCGGCTCGAGCTCGCGATCGGTGGAACGCTCGGGGCCGCCGGCAAGCTCACCTACCCGCTCAACGCGAACAAGCTGCGCGCCGCCACCTCGGCGTACGCGATGCTCGCCGCGTTTCGCACGCACAAGATCGACATCACCGGCGAGTGGAAGACGTTCGAGCTCGGCGACTTCCTCGGCGACTCCGTCGCGCGCGGCACGCTCCCCGTCGAGCTCGGTCGCCACGAATCGATCCCGCTGACGGACATCGTCGCGCGCGTCAACAAGTGGTCGATCAACTGGCTCGCAGATCGCGTCGTGATGTTGGTCGTTGGGTTGTCGAAGCGCCAGACGCTGACGATGGCGTTCGCGGTCGAGGCGATGTACACGTGG
>JANNBP010000276.1:0-16841 GCA_031385555.1 Deltaproteobacteria bacterium
CGGAGCGCAGGTCTCGCTCGCCTCCGAGATTCACGCCGCGCAGAGCATGCCGGGCATCGCGCTCCCGACCGACACCCAGCTGGGGGGCGCCGCCACAGTTGGGGCTCGGGCCCCAAACCCGGTGGATCGCGCGCTCGCCTCCGCACTCGCCGACACCACGGAGAAGTGGCTCGTCAACAAGCAGAAGATGGACTACGGCCCGTTCTCGCTGGCCGACGTGCTGAAGCAGATCGAGAAGGGCGACATCCAGCACGGCGCCATCATCATGGACAAGGACAGCGGCGCGCGGATGAAGGTGGATGACCACCCGCTGCTCGGTCCGCTTGTCGATCAGTCGAAGCAGAAGCGCGATGACGCGCGGCGCGCGCAGGCCGAGGTCGCCGTGCAAGGGCGCGACAAGAAGCGCGGAGTCTTGTTGTACGTCCTGATCGCGCTCGGCTTGTGCGGGATCGGCGCGGCCGTCTACTTCGTGATCGACACGATGAGCGCGAGCAAGCAGGAGAAGATCGCCGCACTCGAGGCACCGGAGAAGAGCGATCTCAAGGTGAAGGTCAGCGAGCCGAAGAAGCCACCGCCTGCGAAGCGGAACACCGGTGGGGGCCGGCGAACCCCCGGCGCAGGCGGCAACTTCACGAAGGGCAGCGAGGATCTCTCGCTCAACATGTCCGACGACAGCGACGAGGGCAGCGAGACGCTCGACATGGGGCGCGTCTATCAGACGTACTCGCGCTACGGCGGGCAGCTCGGTGGGTGCCTCGCCTCGACCGGCGAAGGCCAGGCGAACATCTACATCAACATCGACGGTCCGAGTGGTCGCGTCGGCTTCGTACGCGTCAACGGCAAGCAAGGAGGCCCGCTCTACGGCTGCCTCAATCGCGTGCTCCGCGGGATGCAGTTCCCGTCGATCAAGGGTCCGCGGACGCGCGCCGAGTTCGACATCTCGATGTGACCGTGGAGCCCCGCACCGATATCTCATTGCGGCCGAGCGACTCGTCGGCGGGCCTGCCAGCCCCAGCTCCGTCGAGCGGGGGCCGACGAGCGAAGCTGATCCCGCGGCGGCCGGCGGTGAAGTTCGTCGTCGGGCTGATCCTCGCGATCGTGTTCGCGGTGCTGGTGACGCCTTCGGTCACCGCCGAGCGCTGGCTGATCGAGATGGGCGCCGGCAAGGTGATCAAGGACCAGCCGGCGGCACTCACCGTGCGCGTGCCACCCCTCCTCGGCTTCGAGAGCAACGAGCGCATCGTGCGCGGCGGTGGGGTGGTGATCGCGCGAGGCGACGTCGCGACCGCCGATGACGCGGCGACCGCCGAGCTGATCATCGCGTCGACGCCGCGGGGCTGGCTACCGTACGCCGCGTTCTTCGCGCTGACGCTGGTGTTCGCGACGATCTTCGGGCACCACATGCGGCGCTCGACGCGGGGCAAGTTGGTGCGCGTGCAGGTGGTCAGCCTGATCGCGATCGCGCTGCTCGCCGGCGCGGTCAAGGCGATCCTCCTCGGCACCGCGGCCTCGGTGTTGATCGTCCCGGTCGCGCTGTTCGCGCTGGTCCCCACACTCGTGCTCGACCGCATCGTCGGACTCGCCACCGGCATCCTCGCCGCGCTCGTGATCAGTCTGCTCGGTCCCTTCGATCTCGGCGTCGCGATCCTGATGCTGGTGCAGGCGGCGACGGCCGGGCTCGTGGTCGCCGAGCGCCCGCGGCACCGCTGGAAGAGCACGCTGTTCGCCGGGCTGGTGACGACGTTGTTCACCGTCGCGACGTACGTGCTCCTGACGTACCTGACCACCGGCGCGATGCCCTCGTTTGGCGGCGATCTATGGCGCTCGCCGTGGCTCGCGGCGGCGGTCGGTCCAGCCCTCGCGACGCTGATCGCGGTGCCGCTGGTCCCGCTCTACCAGCTCGCGGTCGGCGAGATCACGCAGAGCAAGCTCGTCGAGCTCGAGGATCTGTCAAACCCGTTGCTCAAGCAGATCGCGGAGCGCTCGCCGGGCACCTGGCAGCACTCGCTGGCGATGGCGAACATGGCCGAGAACGCGGCGAGCTCGATCGGTGCGAACGGCCGGCTCGTCCGGGTCGGTGCCTACTATCACGACCTCGGCAAGTCGTTGCAGCCGAAGTACTTCATCGAGAACCTCGACCCGGGCGAGACGTCGCCACACGATCGGTTGGCTCCCGAGGTGTCGTGCGATGCGATCTTCGCGCACGTCACCGAGGGCATCGTGCACGCGCGCAAGGCGAGGCTGCACGAGCGCATCATCGACTTCATGCACATGCACCACGGCAACGGGGTGCTCGAGTACTTCTGGGGCAAGGTCAAGGAACAGGGCAATCCGCGCAGCTTCAGCGTCGAGGATTTCCGCTATCCGGGCCATCCGCCGCAGTCGCGCGAGACCGCGATCCTCGCGATCTGCGACGCCGTGGAAGCCGCGTCGCGCACGCTCAAGAACCCGACGCCGGCATCGATCGATTCGCTGGTCCAGCGCATCGTCTACGGCAAGCTGCACCTCGGCCAGCTCGACGAGAGCGGCCTGTCGATGAGCGATCTACGGTGTGTCTCCGATTCGCTGCGCGAGACGATCCGCCACGCGAACCACGGCCGCATCGAGTACCCGTGGCAGAAGGCGCAGCAGGACGCGAGTGCGAGCGTGGTCGCGGCCCCCAAGCCGGTCAGCAACGAGACGTCGCAGCTCCTGCGGCTCGACTCGCTCGACCGCCGCCCGATGCGATCGACGGCGAGCAACCCCTCCGTCGCACCACCGCCAGACTCGGTCGATCCGCGCGCCTCGACGTCGATGCCGATCGAGCTCGGGCCGGAGCATCGCAAGTCGCAGGATCTGACGCGGCCGGCGGAGCGGATCGAGCGCGTGTCTCGGGACCTCACCGTGCCGGCGGATCGGATCAGCGCTCCTCGGATCTCGAACGACGAGCTCGCGATCCTCGAGACCGCACCGCAGACCCCACCGCCGAAGACCGAGTGGCCGTCGCAAACGTCGGTCGGGGTCGGCGCCGTGCCGGCACAGGTCGGCGTCCGCAAGCCGAGTCAGACGGATGCCGACTTCGAGCGCGAGGTCGCGCGCAACGTCGACGTCGACGTCGACGAGGTTCCGGTCGGGGCCCGGGTCGCGCACGGTCCCCCGCCTGACGTGATCGGGCCGGGCACGTTCGGTGGCAACCCACCGCGCGCGCGCCGCACGAGTGACACCGGTGCGCGCAAGCGTGCCGCGACGCTGTCGCCTGCTCCACGCCATCGCTCGCCGACAGTGCCTCCGATCGCACCCGTGATCCCGATGACGCCGATCACGCTTCCCGGTGCGGTCCCCGAGCCACGCGCCTCGGGGCTGGCGTCGAGTCCGATCGACAAGAGCACGCTGCTCGGTCAAGCACCCGATCAGCTCGAGCGGCGGCGCGCGCTGACGGTGCCGAGCGATCCACCAGTCAACCTGCCGCAGGGGCAATCGATCCTGTCGCGGCAAGCCGTCGCCGGCACGCCGGCCACCACGCTCGCGCCGCCGGGTGCGATCGTGCGTCCCGCACCGAACCCTTCTGCATGGGCCGGCGCTGCCGAGCCGCGTCGCGAGAGCTTCTCGCGCGTCCCCGGCCTCCCTGCCGAGCCGCCGCCCGGGGGCGTCGGCGACACGCTGCGTGGTGGCAATGCACCCGCACGGCTGCCGGCCTCTCCGGAAGGCCCGCCGAAGTTTCCCGCCGCACCGTCGCTGTTCCCCGACGTCAGTGCGCCGAACCTGCCACCCATCGAGTCGAGCGTGACGCCGTCTCGCGTGTCGGGTCCGCCCGCGCCAGTCGAGCTCGAGAACGCGACGACCAACCCGCCTCCACTCCGTCGCGGCAGTGGCTCGCAGCCGCCGATCCGCGAGTCGATCCCCGGCGTGCAGCGCCTGCCTGGCATCCTGCTCGAGAGCGAGGCCGTCGAGCACGACCTGCGGCTGTTCCCGAACCAACCGCGCCCGAGCGACGACGATCTTCGCGTCACCGCGCCGCGGATCCCGGTCTCGCGCGTCACCCTCGCCGGTCACTCCGGCTCGCACCCCAAGGGGACCGGCTCGCCTGACGCGTACGAGGACGCCGGGCGCACCGAGCCGTCGATGCGGGTGGAGCTGCCGCTGCGTGCGCCGTTCACCGACCCACCGCCGATCGCCTCCCAGCCGAAGAGCCCTCTCGCCGAGCGCGTCGACGCCGTGCTCGACGAGTGGGGCCTCGAGACACCCGTCGTCCCGCCGCCTTCGGCTGCGCTGCGCTCGCTGCTCGGCGTCCCCGACGTCACCAAGCAACAATCGATCGACGAGATCGAGCGCCTACATCTCCAGGCGCTCGACATCGAGTCGGATCCCGCGATCTTTCCGCCGCGCCCCGATCGCGACACCCACGAGGTCGATCCCGACGACATCGAGGCGTCGATCGAGGTGGCGCCGCGCGCACGGACGCGTGGGCCATCGACGATCGGCGTCGCGAAGCCGAAGAAGCCAGGATGAAGTCGCTGCTGCTCGCCCTGCTCGTCGCGTGTGGCGGGGCGCGCGCGAAGCCGACGCCGCCGCCGAGTGTAAACGTCCGTGCGGAGATCGCGCAGGCCGAACAAGCCGAGAAGGCGCGCCGCCACGACCTCGCGAAGATCCACTACGAGAAGGCGGTCGCGGGTGCGAAGGATCCGTCGAGCATCGGGTACGCGCATCGCGAATATGCCGAGACGCTCGCGTCGTGGGGCGAGTTCCCGCTCGCGATCAAGCACCTCGAGACAGCGCTCGCCGCGCGTCCCGTCGATCCGCACGCGTGGCACGACCTCGGCGTGCTGAAACACCACGCGGGCGACAACGCGACGGCGATCAAGGCATTCGAGACCTCGCGCACGCAGGCGCCGAAGGACCCGCGTCCGCGCGTCGCGCTCGCGGCGCTGCGCTGGAAGCTCGGCGACAAGCCAGGTGCGGCGACCGAGTATCGAGGGCTGCTCGAGCTCGACCTGCCCGACCGGTTGCGCGCAAAAGTCGAGTGGGCGATCCGCGAGCTCGCGAAGCCGGATGCCGCCTCGTCGGCAAGGCCCTGACCTCACAGCTCATGGCAGGTTGATCATCCCTTCGCGGTGAGCCAGAGCTGTGTTCGCGTGTGCGCTATGCTTCGTCGTTGCGCTTCGCTGTCGCGGACCTTTCTGGGATTCCTTTCGACTCCCCTCCGGCGCATTCTGGGACTGTCGCGTAGCCAGACACGAGTGCTGGCAAAGGCTTGATCCGCCGGCCATACTCGCCAGCAGTGCGGACGGTCAGAAACCTCGTGGTCGCTCTCGGCCTCATGATCGGCGTTCGCCAGTCGGCCGCCTGGACCTTCGACTGGGCCGGCCACGTCGAGGTCGATGCGGAAGGGCTCTCCAGCGACGACGCGCAGAAGCGGCTCGACGCGGTCACCGATCTCGGCAAGTACGACGTCGCGCTGACCGAGAAGCATCTGCTCAAGGCGCTCGACGATCCCGACGAGAAGGTTCGCCACGCGGCTGCGAAGACGTTGGGACAGGGCGGCTCGCTGAAGGCGGTGCCGAAGCTGATCGACTGGTTATCCTCGGGCGAATCGAAGACCAAGCAGGTCGCGGCCGGCGCACTCGGAGACATCGGCGGCGGCGAGGCCACGCAAGCCCTGACGCGCACGCTCGGCGACTCCGACGATGCCGTGCGCCTGCAGGCGGTCAAGGCGGTCGGCTCGATCGGCAAGCGCGGCAACGCCGGCGTGGTGATCGCGCTGATCCCGCGCCTCGAGGATGCGAAGCAGGAGATCAAGACCGCCGCGATCACGCAGCTCGAAGAGCTCGGTGACAGGCGCGCCGTGATCCCGTTGGTCGCGAAGTTCGGCGATCACCAGATCGAAGTCCGCAAGGCGGCGGTCCGGGCGGTCGGCCGGCTCGGCGATCGCTCCGCGGTGCCGGCGTTGATCCGGTTGATCAGCGACCCCGCGGACGATGTCAAGACGGCGGCGGTCGGCGCGCTCGGCAGTCTCGGCGCGGTCGAAGCGATCGACGCCCTGACCGAGCAGCTCGGCACCGGCGGCGATCAGTTCCGCACCAAGGTCGCCTACGCACTCGGCCAGATCGCTGGCACGCCGGGATCGGGCAAGGCCGGCGAGGACGCGATGAAGGCGCTCGTCGAGATCCTCGCGCAACCGA
Organism: Deltaproteobacteria bacterium; assembly: GCA_031385555.1. GTDB lineage: Bacteria > Myxococcota_A > Polyangia > Haliangiales > Haliangiaceae > JABFXX01. The sequence goes on from JANNBP010000276.1 coordinate 6,159, forward strand.
CGCAGCGTCCCGCGGCGCGCGATGCCTTGCGGGTCGCCGGCAAGGCGGCGGTGCCTGCCCTCGTGCTCCATCTCCAGGGCCGGATCAAGGGCGATCCATCCACCGCCGTGCAGCTCCTCGCCGAGACCGCGGATCCGCGCGCGACGGCGACCCTCACCGCCGAGCTCGATCGCGGCCGCGTGGCGATCCCGATCGTGCTGCGCGCCCTCGGAGCCACCGGTGATTCGCAGGCGCTGGTGCCGGTGCTCCGCTCGCTGTCGAGCAAGGATGCCGCGATCCGGGTCGCCGCGATGGAGAGCCTGCGGCCGCTGATCGGCTCCGACGCGCGCGCCGGTGACGTGCTGATCGAGCACCTGGCCGACGACGATCTCGAGCTGCGCGTGCTCGCCGCCGAGTACCTCGGCCTACTGCGCGTCGCGTCCGCGGTGCCCAAGCTCGCTGTCCTGCTCGGCCCCGGCAACCCGCCGCGGTTGCGCCGCGCCGCGATCGACGCGCTCGGCGAGATCCGCCGCCCCGAGGCCACCAAGCCGCTCGTCGCGATCCTCAAGGACGGCCCGGCGGAGCTCCACAACTCCGCCGCCACCGCGCTGTCGTACATCGCCGATCCGAACGCGATCGCACCGCTGATCGAGCAGCTGCGCAACGAGCGCAACTCGACGCGCCATCATGTCGTTCGCGCACTCGGCGCCACGCTGCGCGCCAAGCCCGATGCGAACGCGCGCAAGGTCCTGCGCGAGCTCGCGAACGATAACAGTGTGAAGGTCTCGCTCGCCGCGATCTCGAGCCTCGCCGCCGCGAAGGATCCGAGCGACACGCCGTTCCTGCGCGACCTCGTCGAGCGCGGTGCCTCGGATCGCCGGCGCGCTGCCGCCTGGGCGCTCGGCGAGATGCGCGATGCCGGATCGATCGACGTGCTCGGCAGCGCGCTGTCCTCGGCGAAGGATGACCGCCTCGTCGGCGACGCCGCGTGGGCCCTGGGCGAGATCGCCTCGGCGCATCCGAAAGATCCGAAGATCGCCGGGCTCGTCGATCGCTGGCTGTACCTCGCGAAGCACGGGGGCTGGGCCGCGGCTCCCGATGCCACGGCCGCACTCACACGCGTGCTGTGGGCGTTGCCGCGCGCCGATCGCAACCAGCTACTCGCCGGATCGCGCCGCCCCGCCCTCGTCGCGCTCGGCTATCACCGCTCGCGGCTCGTCCGCATCAACCTCGCGCTCGCGCTCGGCTCGCTGACCGGCGACGACGATGCGGCGAAGACGCTCGCCACGATGGTCGAGAACGACAGCAGCGTGCACGTCCGCGCCGCCGCGATCGGGAACCTCGCGCGCGTCGGTGGCAACCGCGCGGCCCCCGCGTTCAAGAAGGCGGTCGACAGCGAGTCCGATCCGCTGGTCAAGGCCGCCGCCAAGGCCGCGATGTCCGTTGCCCCACCCCCACCCGCGGCACGCAACGAGTGGCGCGTGTTCCAGGTCGTCGACCCGGGCGCCGACGATGCGCCGGTGCGCCAGACGCCGTACTTCCTCCACTCGCCCGATGGCCTGGTGTGGGCGACGTACACCGACGCCCGTGGCGAGCTCGCGAGCGAGCACGTCCCCGCACCGCAGGGCGAGCTCGACACCGTCGTGTGGCCGGGGTCGCGCGAATCCGAGTACTGATCTGCTCGAGGTCTTCGCGCATCCGGATCGCGTCGAGGGCGCGCGCCAAGCCGCGGCGCTGGTCCGCGCGCTCGCCGTCACGCACGTGCGCGTCACGCAACCCCAGACGCGCGCCTGGGCGCTCAAGGATCAGCCCTCGATCGCGCGAGTCCTCGCGGCCGTCGAGCCGGATCGCAACACGCGGATCGACATCGAGGGCATCACGCGCGAAGCCACCGCGCCCTTGCTCGCGCAGCTCGCCGTCGCCGACGCGCAGTTCCTCACCATCGCCGGCACCACGTCGACGCTCAGCGTGTGGCCGCAGCGCGACGAGGCGTTCGTCGGCGAGCTCGCGCTGCCGCGATCGACGGCGTTCGAGCGGTTTCGCGCCGCGTGTGCGGTGACGTGGATCAACGCACACGTCGCCATGCCGGGCGCCGAGGCGGTGGCGCTGTTACCGCGGATCTACGCGGAGCTCGATCAACCAGAGCTCGAGATCGATCTGGAGCTCTCGATCGATGCCGCGCTCGCACTCGCGGAGGCGTTCCCGACGACGGAGCTCGAGTGGACGGGCGGCGCGGTGATCACGCTACCCAGCGGCGAGATCACGACGTACAAGCTGCATCCCGAGCCCGAGTTCGAGGCGACGTGGCGCTCCCAGATCACCGCCGCGCTCGCGGCGAGCCGGCGTTAGAGACGCACGCCCGCGGCGCGCAGCACGTCGATCGCGCGGCGCATGTCGGTCTCGGCCGCGAGCCGCCACAGCTCGCCCTCGGGGACCTGCGGTGCATCGATGCACGCGCGATACTCGACGACCGCCTTCTTGAGGTACGTGATCGCGAGACCGCGCAACGTCGCCCGCAGGCCTTCGGCGGATCGCCGCTCGAGCTCCGGCGGCATCTCGGCGAACGCGAGCTCGAGCGCGAGATCGTGATACAGGCTGCCCGCGCGATAGGTGGCGGCGATCAGCGGCAGCGCGCCGCGCTTGCCGACCGCCTGGTACTTCGCGACGACCTCGGCGAACTGGTTGACCTTGAGGTTGATCGACTTGGTCAGCGCCTCGATCGCGATCCGGAGGTGCTGGCGATGCACCGTGCCGAGGTCGCGCTCCGCCGCCGTCCACGCCCCGGCCACGTCGGCGCCGACGCCGGGCAGCGGCGAACCGAGCCGCGGCCCGCGCAGATCCCCGGCACCGGCAGCTGCCACGATCTCGGCTTGCAGCCCGGCGGCACCGGCCGCGACGACAGGATCCGTCGGGGCGAGGGCCGTCGCGCGCGCGACGAGATCGAGCGCCGGACGGGTTCGACCGGTGCGCGACTCGAGCTGTGCGAGGTGGAGCGCGGCACGCGCGGCGACGTGCGCCGGCACCTCGGGCGCCGCGAGGACGCGCTCGTAGGCGGTGCGTGCCGCGTTGTCGTCGCCGGTCAGCTCCGCGAGCACCGCCTCGCCGAACGACGGGGCCGCGCCGTCGAGATCGGTAGCCGCACCGATCGCCGGATCCGCCGCGATCCGCTCGCGCGTCGGAGCGACGGTCGCCACGGCGGTGCGCGGCGCCGGGTCACCACACGCCACGAGCACGAGCAACGCGAGCCGCTTCACCGGCCTCCTTGCTGCCAGCGCACCGAGTCGCGCGGGACGTCGAGCTTGTAGCCCGCGCCGTGGATCGTGACCAGGTACCTCGGCTTGTCGGGCTCGTCCTCGAGCGCGCGCCGCAACTTCACCAGGTGGTTGTCGACGGTGCGGGTGTTCGGATAGTCCTCGTAGCCCCACGCCTCGTCGAGCAGCGTGTCGCGGCTGACCACCTCACCGGGGCGGCGCGCGAACACCTTGAGGATCGCGAATGCGCGGTTCGGCAACTCGATGCGCTTGCCGCCGCGCAGGGCGACCTGGCCGATCAGATCGACCTCGATGTCGCCGAACGCGATCCCGATCGGCTCCTGCACCTCTCCCTTCGCGCGCCGCAGCACCGACGCGACGCGCGCGAGCAGCTCCATCAACGAGAACGGCTTGGTCACGTAGTCGTCGGCGCCGAGCTCGAGCCCACGCACGCGATCGAGCTCTGCTCCGCGGGCCGACAGGATGATCACCGGCACCGTGCGCGACGTGCCCTTGCTGCCGCGGATCCGCCGGCAGACCTCGAAGCCGTCGATGTCGGGCAGCATGACGTCGAGCACGACGAGGTCGTAGCGACCGCTGATCGCCTTGTCGGCGCCATCGCCACCACGGCTGACCGCGTCGACCTCGTAGCCCTTCGCCGTCAACGTGTCCTCGAGTCCCATACGGATCGACGGATCGTCCTCGACCACCAGGATGCGCGTCACTCCGTCTCTCCTGCTGCGCGCGGCAACTTGATCGTGAACGTGGCGCCGCTACCGACGGTCGATTCGACGGCGACCACACCGCCGAGCGCCTCGACGTGCTGCTTGACCAGCGCGAGCCCGAGCCCTGTACCTTCGACCCCCGAGCGATACGCCTCGGGCGCGCGATAGAACTCGCGGAAGATCCGCGCCTGCTCGGCGGCGGGGATGCCGGGGCCGTGATCGCGTACGGCGATCCACGCGTGACCGGCATCGGCACCCACGCTCACCGCGATCTCCTGATCGGCACCGCCGTACTTCGAGGCGTTGTTGACGAGGTTCAGCACGGCCTGGACGACGACATCGCGATCGGTGTCGACGACGGCAGCCACTGCCTCGGGAGACACCGCGATCTCGACCACATTGCGTCCCCGTTCCGGATCTCGCAGGGTCTCGAACGTGGTCACCGCATGACGGGCGAGCTCGGCGATCCCCTGCCGACTCGGGGTGTACCGCCGGGTGCCACGCTCGATCTGTGCGTAATCGAGGAGGTTCGCGATGAGCAACCCGAGTCGCTGGCTCTCCTGAACGATCACGCCGTGATAGCGCGCCATCTTGCCGGCATCGCCCTTCGCGACGCCCTGCTCCAGCATCTCCGCGAACATCCGGATCGAGGTCAGCGGGGTCTTGAGCTCGTGCGACACGGTCGACACGAAGTCACTCTTGAGCTGGGCGAGCTCGCGCGCGCGGGCCGCACCCCGGATGGTGACGAGGAGCCCGAGGCCGAGCAACACCGCGAGGGCGGAGGTGTAGATGACATGGCGCTGCGAGCGCTCGCGGATCACCTCGTCGAGGGGGCTCGGAGCGGTGACCGGGTTGACCACCGCGACGGACAGGTGGGGCAGCTGCGTGCCGAGGGGGACCTGGATGATCGGGCGCAAGCCGACCCCCGGTGAGGCACCGGCGAGCAACACCAGGGGGCGTGCGTTCGGCGTCCCGACGCTGCCCTCGACCACGCGCTCGAGCATCGGCGCATCGACGGCGATCCCGATCACGCCGCCATCCGCGCGCCTGCGATAGATCAGCGAGCGGTTCGGTTCGCGCGCCGCCGGCCGGCCACGCCACGCCGGGCTGGCCGTGCGCTGGATCTCGGCGATCTCGTCGGTGAGCCCCGCCGCGGCACGGGCCGCGTTGCGGATCGACGTGACGCGCTCGTCGAGCTCGCTGCGGCGGCGCTTCTGGTCGGTCGTCAGCTCGCCGGCGATCACGCCACGCAATCGCGCGAGCACGCCGATCCGGATCACCGGATCGAGCCCGTAGCGGCCGGCGAGCACCGCCTCGGCGACGGCGAGGAGCGCCTCGGGGCCGAGTGCCTCGGCGCGCAGCGTCGCTACGACGAGCTTGACCGGCACGCCCTTAAAGGTGCGGTCGCCATACTTGGTCTCGAGATCCTTGAGCGCCTGCGACGCCTTCGCAGCCTCGCCGAGGTTCGCGTGGACCCGGGCGAGCCCGAGGAGCGACTCGGGCTCGGTGTCGTCGAACGCGGCGCCTTGATACAGCCGCCGTGCCTCCGCCCAGTTCTTGGTGGTCTCGGCCGCACGGGCACCTCGCAGCAGCGCCGCGCGCTTGGTTCGCGTGCGGAGCTCGCGCTCGCACTCCTCGAGGTGGCCGCTCGCGCAGCCCACCCCGCGATCGAGCGATTCGCCGAGCTCGATCGTGGCCGGGGCGGCGCGCGGAACCCGGAGCTTCTGCTGGCTATCGATCCAGAACCAGTACTTCGCGAGCGGCGTGGTCGGCTCGGCGTGATCCGCGGTGTTGTCGCGCTCGCCCCGCGTGACCATGCGCTCGACGTCGTCGAGGGACTCCTCGACCGATTGCTCGATCCGCCGACCGATCGCCTGGGCGCCCTGACGCTGGCGCTCGTTCTCGCTGTCGACCGCACCGCGCTCGTCCCGGTACGACACGGCGCCGAGGTACGCGATCCCGCCGGCCGGCACGAGCAGCGCCGCCACGGACAGCACGTAGACCCAGACGCGGCGCGATCGCACTTCGCACGAGCATAGCGCGTAACACTCGCAACGCGCGTTGCGGCTCGCTCGCCGGATCGCTATGGTCCGGCCTCCCGCATGACCTCGCTGATCGTGGTTCCGACGTACAACGAACGCGACAATGTGCAGGACATCGCTGCGAAGTTCCTCGCGGCGCTGCCCGGTTGCGAGTTGTTATTCGTCGACGACAACTCGCCCGACGGGACCGGTCAGTTGCTCGATGGGATGGCGACGTCGGAGCCACGCATCCACGTCATGCACCGCGCCGGCAAGCTCGGACTCGGGACCGCCTACGTCGAGGGGTTCACCTGGGGCCTCGCGCGCGGCTATCAGTACCTGTTCGAGATGGATGCCGATGGCAGCCACGATCCGAAATATCTCCCGACCATGCTCGCGCTCGCGCAGGACGGTGCAGATGGCGTCATCGGCTCGCGCTACATCCCCGGCGGCGGCACCAAGAACTGGGGGCTCGGGCGCAAGGTCATCTCGCGCGGCGGCGGCGTCTATGCGCGGACCGTGCTCGGCGTCGACATCCAGGATCTCACCGCGGGCTTCATCTGCTGGCGGCGCGCCACGCTCGAGGCGATCGATCTGCCGACGATCACGTCGAACGGCTACAGCTTCCAGATCGAGATGAAGTACCGCGCGCTCCAGCATGGCTTCCGGCTCGTCGAGACCCCGATCGTGTTCGTCGACCGCCGGGTCGGCCAATCGAAGATGTCGCGCGCGATCGTCGCCGAGGCTCTCCTCAAGGTGTGGGCACTGCGTTTCAAGCGTCGATGATCCCGGGCGTAGTTGCCTCGGAACCCTGTGTTATGGTCGCCGCGCGGCCGTGATCATTTTGAAGCTACGCATCCGCACGCCCGACGAGTGGCGCGAGCTCGCCCCCGGTGATCTGGTGGGCGAGCCCGTCTTCGTGCCCACGACGGACGAGCTCGAGCCCGGCCAGCAGGTGATCATCGAGGTGTCCTCGCAGCTGCTGCCGAACAAGGTGCTGGTGCGCGGTGCGGTCCAGACCTGGCGGCCCGCCCTGCCCCGGATGCGCGTGCGCGCCGGCGCGACGGTCGAGCTGGCCACCGACGAGCAGGTCAAGCTGACGTTCCTCCACGAGGTGTTCGCGGGCAGCCGCACGGACGTGCCTCGCCGTCGCCACCTGCGCCTCCCGGTCCAGCTCCAGGTCCGCTATCGCCTCGCCCACAGCGCGGCGTGGACCGATTGCGTGGTCGCGGAGATCGGGGTCGGTGGCGCGTTGCTCAACACCACGACTCCACTCCCGATCGACACCGAGCTGACGCTCGAGGTGGTACCGCCCGGTAGCGCGGCTCCGCTCGAGATCTCGAGTCGCTGCTCGTACCACGTGCCCAATGGTGGCTCCGGGCTGCGCTTCGTCAGTCGCGATGGCGACGGCGACCGCCGACTACGCGAGCTGATCCGGCGCCTGCGGGCGTCGTGACGCTGAAGCGCCGAGGCACGACCACGCGGTCGCTCGAGACGCGCTCGGCCGGGACGGCGATCGGCGACGTACTCGCGGCACATCACCTCACCGACGAGGTGCGGGCGGGGCGGCTCGAGACCGAGTGGGCGGAGCTCGTCGGTCCAAAGATCGCGCAGCAGACGCGCCCCGATACCGTTCGTGGTCGCACGCTGTGGGTCGAGGTGGCGTCGACGGCGTGGATGCAGCAGCTCGATCTCCTCAAGCCGCAGATCCTGTCCGGGATGCTCGAGCGGCTCGGCGAGCCGACGCTGTTCGACGAGCTGAAGTTCCGGCTCGCCCGCGGCCGTCGGGACGCACCGCAGCTCCGCGCGAAGCGGCCACCGCCCAAGCCGAACAAGCCACTGCCTCCGCCGGCCTCGGGTGCCGCGCGCGAACGGATCGTCAACGAGGTGGCCGAGGTCGCCGACGACGAGCTTCGCGAGCTGATCGCGCGCGTTCGAATTACCCACGATCGCTGATCGATCGGCCCGAGCGTACGCTCGCGAAGTAACGGATGATGTGGGGATGGTTGCCCCGACGATCACGGCGCTCTACGCGGCGCTCAACGCGATCCTCAACATCTTCCTCGCGAGCAACGTCTCGACGGCGCGACGCAAGCACAAGGTCAGCATCGGCCACGGCGATTCGCCGGAGCTGCTCCTCGCCGCGCGCATCCACAGCAACAACGCCGAGTTCGTTCCACTCGCGATCGTGATGCTGCTGATCGCGGAGCTGCTCGGCGGTGCGAGTGTGATCATCCACGCCTGCGGAGGGCTGCTGCTGCTTGCCCGTGTCGCCCACGCCATCGGGATGCCGCGAAAGGCGCCGAACGTGTTCCGGATCATCGGCATCGCGCTGACCTGGGGGCTGATCGTCGGCCTCTCGGGATGGGTCCTGTACTTGCGGACGACGCTCTGACTACGGACGCACGTAGCCGTCGCGCAGCACATTGCCGCGGCCGGTCAGCCACGACAGGCAGTTCTCCGACGAGCCGGCTCGGACGCACGTAGCCGTCGCGCAGCACATTGCCGCGGCCGGTCAGCCGCGGCCGGTCAGCCACGACAGGCAGTTCTCCGACGAGCCGGTAACTTCGTAGATCTCGACGGATCGCACCCGATCCTCGGCATCCTCGAGCGAGACGACGATATCGAGCACCACCGTCGCCATCGACGTCCGCGATCGTCGGCACCGGCATCGCGCCGGGGCCGCCGAGCTCGCTCCGATGCGCGATGTTGCGGCAACGCGGCTCGATGTGGGTGTGTCAAGCATCAGCGCCGACCGCCAGGAACCCGACTGATTCGTCCGTCGCCGACGATGTTTTTGTGGTGCCAGCGGTGGCATCGTCGACAGAGGGAATATGCCGTCGATCACAGCGCTCCTGCTCTGCCTGGTCTCGACCTCGGGTTGCTACTTCTACTTCCATCCGCCGAGCAACCGAGCGCACCCGAAGGTCATCCCGGGTGCGGAGATCGAGCTGTCGAGCAAGGACAAGACCGTCAACCAGCGGTGCAGTGACCGAGACACTCGCGAGATCTGCGCCACCGGCACCGATACGTACAACTACACCGGGTACACGGCGACGTACGGCGGCAAGCGGCTCACCGAGGGCGAGCTCCTCGCGCTCGTCAGCCCCCGCTACAACGCGGACTGGGACCGGATCGAGAGCAGGAAGGGGACCTGTCGCCTCTCGGTCGTACCCACCGCGATCGCGGGTGCCGCGCTGTTCGCCGCCGGTGCGCTCTCGATCTACGGCGGGTTGAAGTTCGGAAAGATCGAGGAGTGGCCCAGCGACACGAGAAACGCGACCTACGTGACGGGTGCGGCCGCGGTCGGGTTCGGGCTCCTCAGCTATCCGATCGGCGGCTTCGCGTGTGTGACCGCCAACGGGATCGGTAACCGAATGGGGACCAAGTACCACCACAACGACGTGCTCCGTGTCGGGTCTCGCAACCAGCACTGGACCGACACGCGGATCGAGGAGCTGCGGAAGGTGATCCGCACCTTCAACGCGAAGGCCCGGGGCGGTGAACCGGATCCCGAGGAATGACCTCGGAAACAGTTCTCGGAGGTGGGCCGAGGTTGCCGACGCAAGACCCCGAGCGGCATCGATCGCTTCGGTGCGAGTGACGAGCGACAGGCGACGCTGGCCTACGCGCAGCTGCGACTGTCGGCGCTCCACCTGACTGACTGACCGGTGCCGCCGCCCGCGAAGCCGAACAGGATGTCTCGAGGATCATCGAGGACACACGTGAATTGCCTGCAGCCGAAGCGTATCGGTCCGCACCGGCTGCAACGGCCGCCCCCAGCACGGTGGAGGCGGCGCACCATCCTCGACAAGATCGGACGGGCGATCGCCCAGGCGGTCGAGCCCGCGAGAAACGCCTCGTAGCCGCGGGGTACCAACCTACTGGAGAATGCAGACCTTCGCGGAGCCGGCCGGATCGAGGGTGCTCTTCTCGACGCAGTTGTAGCCCTCACGACAGTCGCTCGGGTCGCTGCACTCGAGCACGCAGATCCCGTCGTTCTCTTGGATGCACGCGGCACCGTCCGGGCAATCCGCCTGCGCCACGCAGTCCTTCACGCAACTACCATCGGGGAAGTCGGAGTCGACGACACACTTCGAGCCATCTGCGCAGGTGCCCGAGGCACCCCCGGCGGTGGTGCAACTCGCGCCGACCACCTTGCCGTCCTTGCCAACGTCAGAATCGCCACAGGCAGCCAGCAACGTTGCGACCACGACGAGGCTCGACCAGGAGTTGGGCATTTGTGTGGTGGGCAGCAAGACGTGCGCCCGCGCAACCACCCGGTCCTGCACACGGGCTGGCCGCCACGAGTGACACTCCGATCATGCCGTGTGCACGGATGGGACGGCTGGCCGCGTGCGGGACACACCATGGCCGTCGAGGAACTTGGAGCCGCTGGCCGGGTATGATCCGGCGACCTACGGTTTACGAAACGAAGACCGTAGGTAGTCAGTCCGCGAAGTTGGCGGATTCACTGTCACGACTGCAACGGTGGTAGCAGTCGAAACCCCGTTTTGGCGTGGCAACTGGACACGCGGTGGACACGCCGATGGCATCGTCGCGTCCATGGCGAAGAGGCGTGGGCGCATGATTCAGTTCACCAAAAGTGAACCCGGCGAGATCTCAATCGCGTCGATCGAGGTCCCGATTCCCGAGGGGCCAAGCCCGGTCTATGAGATCGACAGCGTCGACCCCGCGACCGACGTC
>JANNBP010000280.1:0-2147 GCA_031385555.1 Deltaproteobacteria bacterium
GCCGAACGCGCTCGGGTCGGGCACGTCTTCGCTTTGTCGGGGCTTGTGGATGTCGCTGATCTCGGTCCCGTGTGGGACTGAGTCTCCTTCGTCGACGAGTGACCGAAGGAGAACGTTGGCGACCTCGACGTGTCGCCGAACGCGCTCGGGTCGGGCACGTCTTCGCTACGTCGGGCTTGTGGATTTCGGATCGCGGTCGTGTGGGACTGAGTCTCCTTCGTCGACGAGTGACCGAAGGCGAATGTTGGAGACCTCGACGTGTCGCCGAACGCGCTCGGGTCGGGCACGTCTTCGCATGGTTGGGTGGTGCAGCGACGAATGCGCTCAGCTCGGGACCAAGGCCGTGCCCTGCTTTGCCAGCGTGGTCGTGCAGCAGAGCAGAAACTGAGTGTGGAGCTATTCGATTGTCATGGAGACCCAGCCAGCTCGTGCTGCCAAGGTCAGCGCTGGGGAATGTTGTCGATCTCGGTCCCGTGTGGGACTGAGTCTTCTTCGTCGATGAACTCCCATGGGCAGCCCGTCGTCGCGGTCTCGACACGACCGTCGGCGTGCCACGTGAAGGTCCAGTCGCCGGCGGTGCCCGAGATCTCGAGACGGCCCTCATGGTGCTGCATGTGGTGCCCCGAACACATGGCCCCGCAGTTCTCGATGGTGTGCTGGCCGCCGTGCTGGCGGTGTCGGAAGTGGTGCACCTCGAGGTTTCGCGTCGCGCGGCAGCCGGGAACGATGCATGCGAAGCCATCGCGGTGCATGACCTTGCGACGAACCGAGTCGGGGATGTGAGACTTCGGCTTCGTCAGCTCATCGGACTCGAGATCGCCGATGAATTCCGAATCGCAGATCATCCGCTCCGCCATCACGTCATCGATCGGAAGTTGCTCCCCACCCGCACTCACGAAGTTCTGCTTGCAGCTCTTGCACGTCGTGATGGCGACCTGCACCGGTGGCTTCGTCACCTGAGTCTCGCCCGGCGCGTCGGCATCGCACATCAGCCTGTCGAGGAACTCGCTGTCGTCCAGCCGGGCGCCGTTTGCCTTCTCTCGCTCGGTCCGCATGCGGCGATAGCGCGCCCACACCGGCGCCGATACTTCGAGAAGGATCTTCTTCTTGATCAGCTTCGGATCCGGATCGTCCTCGGGTGAGTCGCCGCGCCGCAGCCCCGCAACCATGCGCTCGACATCACGCGCGGTCCGCCCCTGCGCCTTCAACAGGAACTCGTGCTCGTTCTCCGGCGTGGCGACGCGTGTCAACTCGCGCACCGCCGAGAAGCACAGCTCGCCGCGCTGAAACTGCTCCGCGATCAGCGGGAGCGCCATCAGCTCGCGAGCGACGCGCAACCGTTCGTTCGCTGCATGTGGGCCCCAGTGGAGCTCGCGTTCCATGTACTCCGTCATCGTCGAGTAGCCGAGCCGCCGATACAGTCGTGATTCTTCCGCCTCGACCAACAGGCCCGTCTCCTTCGCCTCCAACGCGACGCGCTCCTGCGCGAGTGATCTCAAGCGCCGGTGCAATTCCTTCCAGTCGGCCTCGCGGATCACCGCGGCCTCTTCTTCCGTGATCGGCTTCCACTCCAGGTTCGAATCGCCAGTCATGTTCGACCTCGCAGTTTGGGAGCAACGCACGTCGCTGCCACCGCACACGCGAACCACAGCGCGCGCGCACCATGTTCTCTACCACGCGAAATTCGACGCAACGGCATGCGCCAAGCTCGACGAAACGAGGCGCAAGACGAGGCAAATCGATGGAGCTCACGTTCATCGCTCACAGCGAAGCGAGACGATTCCTCGACGAGAAAATACGTACGTACGTGACCAGTGCTCGAGGCGCACTCCGAACATCGTCAAACGAACAATCGTAAAATAGTGTCGTCGCACGAGGCACACGTGCCGAGCTTGCTCCGCGCAAGCGCATCGAGCTCAGCGACAACATCCACTTCCGTCCCCAATTATCGCTGTTCACCGAGCACGGTGACCCAAAGCTCGTCGAGGCTCGAGCTTTGCGGCAATAGCTTCGCTGTGCTCCCGAAGCCGCAGCCCGATCCTCGCGAGTGCAACAACCGCCATGATCGTGTTCGCGATCTCTCGCGTCGATCGCGACCAGGAACCCAAGCTCCTCGGGGTGGCCGAGGGTGGGCGCTCTCTCGCCCG
>JANNBP010000311.1:0-2400 GCA_031385555.1 Deltaproteobacteria bacterium
GTGCCACCATGGTCGGGTCGCTCGATCCCCTCCGTGATCTGATCGAGCAACTTCGGATCTTCAGCGGTTCAACATATGCGCACATAGAGACTTTGATTCCGGGTGCCAGCAATCCAGGCAAAGACACTGGAAGTCGAACGGTCATTCCTCTCGATCGACAACGCGCGTTGGTGCTGATCGGCAGTCCGCTGTCTGCCCAGGATCGTGAACTCGTAACCGTGTTCGCCGATCAAATCCGGACCGTGCTGCGGACCGGCGAACTCGCGCTTGCTGCGTCGGGTTCGGCCCGTCTCCAGGAGGCCAACGACTTTCGGACCGCGCTGCTTCGCGCAGTGTCGCACGACCTCCGGTCACCCCTGTCGGGCATCAAAGCGGCATCGAGTAGTTTGCTGTCGACTGAAGTGACGTGGCCGCAGGTGAAAGACGATCGCGTCTCGTATGACGGGTCCACGATCACCGAAGTGTTCTGGCAGACTCCCCAGCTCCGTGCGAAGCCTCCGACGAGCCCGCTGTTCCCGCGGCTCGACGAGGCGATGCAGCACGCGATCGTCGTCAAGGTCGCCGGCGATGCTGCCGCCACCCCGGCGCCCGTGATCAGCGAGAAGCCGACGGTGCGGATGACGCCGGTCAAAGGCGCGCCGCCTACGCCCGAGACTGGCCCGATCACGTTCGACGACTTCCTGAAGGTCGAGCTCCGTGTCGGTAAGGTGCTGACCGCGGTCGCCCTTCCGAAGATGAAGAAGCTGCTGCACCTGTCGGTGGATCTCGGCGAGGCCCAGCCACGCTCGATCGTCGCCGGCATCGCGCTCGCCTACACGCCCGAGCAGCTCGTCGGCAAGCAGGTCCTCGTGGTCGCCAACCTGGCGCCGCGGAAGGTCGGTGGCGTCGAGTCGCAGGGCATGATCCTCGCCGCCGGCGACGAGACGATCCTGGGCCTGTCCTCGCTGGATCGTGACGCGCCCCCGGGAACGCGAGTACGATAGCGGTCGTATGTCGGAGCACCGTCGAGCACAGCGCCTGGTCGTCAACTCGCCCGCCATCGTCGAATCGATCGGGCAGGTGCCGATGGCGATGCATCCGAACCTGGCGGCCGTGTTCAAGCGGGTCGATGCTGACGGAACGACGATCGGTAAGCGGTTCCCCGCGGTCGTGCGCGACCTGTCGACCAACGGAGCGTTCATCTCGGGTGCGCCATTGCCGCTGCTGTCGCGCGTGGCGCTCAAGTTCGACGTGAAGGGCCTCGGCACCGTCGATGCGGTTGGCTGGGTGCTGTGGCAGCGCACCGGCGACTGCGAGCTACCGAGCGGCGCCGGCAACACCATGTTGCCCAAGGGTTTCGGCGTGCTGTTCGAGTCGATTCCACTCGAGACCCGCGCCGCGATCGCCGCGCTGGTGGCCAAGCAATAGGGAATTCGGCAGCCCCGACGGCTGTCGTTGTCTCGATGGATATGGCGACTCACCGCTTCAAGCCTCGCTACCGCGGAATCGCCTGGGGCTCGATCGGCTTCGGGGGTTCGCTCGCGGTGGTCGCGTCCGTCGCCGGCTTCGTGATCGTGCCGCTGGTCACCGGCGTCGCCGGGATCGCCCTCGGGGTCGCGTACTTCGCGTCGCCGACCTGGAAGCTCGCGGTGACCACGGACGACGAAGGTCTCGAGGTCGGCTCGCCGACGCGCCGCCGCTTCCGGATCGCGTGGGGTGAGGTCAAGAAGGTCATCGCGTCGCCCTCGACGAGCTCGTGCTTCGTCGATGGTGGCGAGCCCGCGAAGAGCCTGCTGGTGCCCGGTGTCGGCGCGCCGGCGCCGTACGATCTCGAGGATCGCCCGGGCCTGCTCGCCGCGATCCTCGCGCACGTGCCGGCGGACCGCGTCGAGACCGTCGAGTTGCTCACCCCCGGCAAGCAGCCGAAACCGGCGACGTAGTCCCAACCCAGCTGGTTAGCCCGCACGTAATTCCCCTAGCGTGACGGCCAGGGGGACTTAGTATTTTCACCATGCTCGCTACCATCGGTTTGATCGCCATGTGGTTGGGGTTCGGGCTCCTCGTCGTCGGCGGCGTGTGCTTTCTGGTCGCCGCGTTCCGGGAGAGCATCCTGTGGGGCCTGGGCGTGTTGTTCCTGCCCGTCGTGCCGCTGATCTTCCTGGTGTTGCACTGGCAGCGTGCGAAGGGGTCGTTCTTCATCCAGCTCTACGGCCTCGGGTTCGTCTTGCTCGCCGTGCTGGCGCTGTCGACGCGACTGCCGTTTGTTGGCTGACGTCTGCTAGGGTCCGGGACGCATGTCGTTCCTGTTCCCGAGCTCGACGATCACGTTCGAGGCCGCGCTGCGCGACCTCACGGCGAAGAGCCCACGTGCCCGCGCGTTCGCGGCCCATGCTCTCGGTGACATCGACGATCCGACGGAGA
>JANNBP010000319.1:0-1859 GCA_031385555.1 Deltaproteobacteria bacterium
CGAGGCGTGCGACGTCGACGGATGTGCACTGGAGCGGATCGCCGAGGATCCCGGCAAGCCGTTGCAGGCGGTCTGGAGTGACGGCGGCGGTCGCGCGATCGCGGTGGGTGACGGCTGGATCGTGCATCGCACGAGCTGCGGTGCGCTGCGGTGCGCGATCGACTAGGGCCGTTCGGCGGGGGCAGGTCGCTTCGGCGCGGCCCTCACTCGCGCTTCGCGCCGAGCATGATCATGTGATCGATCCATGCGTCGACGGCTTCCGCGCCTTCGGGATCGACCTTGAAGTGGCGCACCGTCACCCACGCCGGATGCGTCATCAGTGCGGGGACCGAGGCGAGCTTTCGCCAGTGCACGTACACGGAATGCAGGAAGCCGCGCTCGAACGTGCTGTTCGGCATCGACAGCACCGGCTCGAACGGCGCGGCCCACAGCTTCCCGTGCTTCGCCAGCAACGCTCGCTCGCGAGCGAGTGCCTTGGTCTCGTCGGGCTCGGCGACGCGCAGGGTGACGCCGGCCATCGTGCTGCTTGGTCGCGCCGCGGCCTTGGCACGGTTGCGCACGCGCGCGAGCTGCAGTGCGATGAACTCGCCGCGTGGATCGTCTCGTTCCTGGAGCCAGTCGGCGAACACCTCGCGGGCGCTGTCGTCGGTGGGTGTCGCCCAGATCTCCTTCAAGAAATCTTCAGAGGTCTTCGCGGCGGCCTTTGCCTTCGCCTGGCCGAGCAACTCGGCGAGCTTGCCGAGCGCGACTTTCTCGGTGGTCGACGGCGACGGGATGTCGAGCCGACCGATCCGGGCCTCGAGGACGTGCAGCTTCTTCATGAGCCAGGTCTCGAACTCGGTTTGCGGCTGCATCTTCATCATCGGCGACAGGATCGACGACAGCTGGACATGGACTTGCTTGCCAATAATCTCGAAGGCGTGCTTCCAGAACGCCCGGGACTGTCGTGCCGTCATCTTCTTGCCGTCGGCGAGCGCGAGCAGGCCGCTTGACAGCCGCGGATCGACCGGCCAGTCGACCAGCTTCTCGATCCGCTCGATCGAGTACTCGGCGCGACCGGTGATCACGTTCCCTAGCAGCCACGGCAGATCGATCGACCGCTTCAGGATCGCCACGCCCATCCACATTGTGTGTTGATCGTTGAGCGAGCCCGTCATCGGATACTCGGTCGCGCGCCGACCCGCGAGCCCGATCAATGTGGCGAGCTGCGGCAGCGGTCGTCGGCGATACGCCTCGAGCAGCGCTTCGAGGCGCGCCGCGTCGGCCGTCTCGGCGCGGGCCTTGTCGAGGAGGTCGGTGATATCGGTCAGGGCCTTCGCCATGTCGTTCCCGGGGCTGATGATCTGCGATCAACACGTGCGCTCGGTGTACCCGGTTCATATTCCTCCACTCCGTGTTGGTTGGGACACACGACGTTACGAACGCTGGGATCTCAGCTGATTGGCGACGGCCTCGCGCGTGCATGTCATCGCAGCATGGATTCGACTCCACTCCTGACCCGTCCCCAGGACGTCTACTCGCGCCGCCGCGTGGCTTCGATCGCGTTCGGCGCGATCGCGCTCGGGCTGTCCTTCACCACCGGCATGCTGCTCGCCGATGAAGCCGTTGCACCGATGACGGTCACGATTCCGCAGCCGGTCGTCGTGTCGACACCGGCGAGCGTGCCCGCGCCTGCGCCCGTCACCGCACCGAGCTCCGACGCGCCCCCGCCCACCACACCGATGCGGATGGCGGTGCCGATGCTCGCTGCCGAGTGCTTCGGTCGCAGCGACGCGGATGGCGAGTCACCGGCGTGTAGCTGGGACAACGGCTTCCCGGCGATCTCGAACGACGGCAAGCAAGTCGCCGAGCTGGTGATC
>JANNBP010000322.1:0-37424 GCA_031385555.1 Deltaproteobacteria bacterium
GCCGAACGACTCGAAGGACAACCGCGCGATCAACCGCCGCGTCGAGTTCACGATCCTCGACAAGCAGACGGGTGTCGAAGTCCGTCCTACAGCCCCGTGATCTCGCGGGGACGTACCCTGCGCGTACCTTGAGCGAAGGCCGGCGAGACTGCATCGTGCCGGCCGATGAAGCACCTCGTATGCGCAGTTGTCCTGACCTCTAGCAGCCTCGCCTCGGCGCAGGCGCAGCTGGTCCCCAAGGAGGCTTCGCTCGCAGGAGCGAAGGAGGAGGATGTCCAGGGGTGGAACAAGTCGCTCGCCGGTACGGCGACCTTGAACCTGGTTTCGAACTCGAGCGTCGTCGGTCAGGTCGATGGCACCTCGTTGCTGTTCGGCCTCGGTCTCGCCGGCAACGCGGACTACGTGCACCACAAGAGCGTGTTTCGCAGCACCCTCGCGATCTCCGAGAGCGTCGCGCGCACCCCGGTGCTCGACGACTTCGTCAAGACCAACGACGTCGTCCAGCTCGAGGGGATCTACAACTACTTCCTGACCAAGAAGTTCGGGCTCTACGGACGCGGTGCGATCACCACGTCGTTGTTCGCCGCGACCGACCGGCGCGCCGAGCCGACGACCTGGATCATCAAGGGAGAGGCCGATCCGCTGAAGTCCGGAGCCTTCAGCCTGCGCCTCGCCGACCCGGGAAAGCCGCTGACGCTCAACGAGTCGGTCGGTGCTTTTCTCGACCCCAAGCGCAGCGAGAAGCTCAGCCTCAACCTGCGCTTCGGTGTCGGCGGCCGCGAGACGTTCGCGGACGGCACCCTCGTGATCGACGACAACAAGGACACGCCCGAGGTCGAGCTCGTGGGGCTGTCCAACGTCTACCAGCTCGGCTTCGAGGCGTTCGCGGGGGTGTCGGGCAAGCTCGAGAAGGGCAAGGTCACCTACCGCACCGGCCTCTCCGCGTTGTTCCCGATGGTCAACAACGACGCGGACGACCGCAGCGTTGGCAAGCTCACTCGGATCGGCTTCGAGGGAAACCTGACCGTCAACGTGTTTGACTGGATGTCGCTGGTCTACAACCTGTCGGTCGTACGCGACCCGCAGCTGTTCCCGGCGGGCCAGGAGCTGATCCAGGTGCAGAACAACCTCCTTCTTACGTTCAAGTATGCGTTGGTCGAGAAGGCCAAGAAACCGAAGGAGCCGAGCGCCGCCGAGAAGGAGCTGGCCGAGGTGAAGGCTCGCGCCGAGGCTGCGGAGGCCAAGCTCAAGACGCTCGAGACCGATCTGTCGACCTGCAAGACGTCGTGTGCGAAGCCCGTCGAACCCACGCCTCCGCCCACAGCCCCCAACCCGTAGCGTGATACAGGAGAATTCTTATGGCTCATCGTTGGAACATCTATCGGTCGGGTGGAGTGGATCAGGTCGCGATCAAGTCCGGGGATGACCTCGAGAACTTGCACACGCTCGATCCGAAGCTGTGGATCGCGCTGTCGATGCCCACCAGGGGCGTCGATCTCGATCCGCGAACGCTCGAGTTACTCGATACCGACAAGGACGGCTACGTCCGCCAGCCCGAGATCCTCGAGGCGGTCGCGTGGCTCAAGGGCATCCATACCGATCTAGGCACCGTGCTGTCCGGCGGCGACTCGGTGAAGCTCGACAAGCTCAAGGCCGGTGCGGTGCGCGACGGTGCCGAGCAGTTGCTCGCGAACCTCGGCAAGAAGACCGACGCGGTGACGCTCGCCGACGCGACCAACGCCGAGAAGATGTTCGTCGACACGCTGTTCAACGGCGACGGCGTGGTGACGGCCGATGCCGGAGACGGCGAGACCAAGGAGATCATCGAGGCGATCATCGCCGCGCACGGGTCCACCCCCGATCGGAGCGGCAAGCCCGGCATCGACAAGGCGCGCGCCGAGGCCTTCTTCAAGGAGGTCAAGGACATGCTCGCGTGGCAGGACGGCGCGACCAAGGAAGGCATGCAGCCGTTCGGGGATGGCACCGCCGCGGCTGCGGATGCCGTTCGTGCGGTGCGCGCGAAGATCGACGACTACTTCACGCGCTGTCGCCTCGCCGCGTTCGATCCGCGCAACACCGCGGCTCTCAACCCGGCCGACGCCACCCTCGCGGCGCTGTCGACCAAGGAGCTGTCGACGACGAGCGCGGATGTCGCGGGTCTTCCCCTGGCGCGCATCGAGCCTGCCGGCAACTTGCCGCTCGCCGGCGCGTTGAACCCCGCCTGGGCGGATCGCATCGCCGCCCTGTCGGCGGCCACCGGCAAGCGCGACGTACTCGATCTCAAGAGCTGGACCGAGCTGTGCGGCAAGCTCGACGCGTACGAGGCGTGGCGCGCGGGGCGGCCGACCACGAAGCTCGACGGCATCGCGCTCGACAAGCTGCGCGTGTGCGTGGCGCGCGCAGCCGAGGTGCTCGCGCTGATCGAGAAGGACCTCGCGGTCAAGGACAAGGTCGACGCGATCGTCGCCGTCGAGCGGCTGTGCCGCTACCAGCGCGACTTCGGCACGCTGCTCAACAACTACGTCAACTTCTCCAACTTCTACAGCAAGCGCAACGGCATCTTCCAGGCCGGCACGCTGTACCTCGACGCGCGTGGCTGCAACCTGACGTTCGATGTCGTCGATCCCGCGAAGCACAGCTCGATGTCGCCGATGTCGGGTGCGTACCTCGCGTACTGCGACTGCACGCGCATCGGCATGGACAAGCGCGCGATCGCCGCGGCGTTCACCGCCGGCGATGTCGACAACCTGTTCGTCGGTCGCAACGGCGTGTTCATCGACAAGAAGGGCCGCGACTGGCAGGCGACGATCACCAAGGTCGTCGACGCGCCGATCAGCATCCGTCAGGCGTTCTGGACGCCGTACAAGAAGTTCGCTCGTGCGCTCGAGGAGCGCGTCGCGAAGCGCGCGGCCGAGGCGGAGGCGGCCTCCGACGCGAAGCTCGCCGCCACGGCCACGCACGTCGGCGAGGCCGACAAGCACCTGGTTGCGGACAAGCCGCCCGAAAAGAAGGGCGTCGACATCGGCACGGTCGCGGCGCTCGGCGTTGCGGTGGGCGGCATCGCCGCCGTGCTCACCGTCGTGCTCGGTGGCGTGTTCGGGCTCGGGCTGTGGGCGCCGATCGGGATCGCCGGCATCATGCTCGCGATCAGCGCACCGTCGATGATCCTGGCGTTCATGAAGTTGCGCCGCCGCAACCTCGGCCCCCTGCTCGATGCGAACGGCTGGGCGATCAACGCGCTGACCAAGATCAACGTGCCGTTCGGGACGGCGCTCACGGATCGTCAGACGATCCCCGAGGGTGCTAACCGCAACCTCGTGGATCCGTACGCCGAGAAGAAGAGCCCGTGGAAGTTCTACATCTTCGTCCTCCTGATCGTCGGCCTCGGCGGCGCGTGGTTCTTCGGCAAGCTCGATGGCTTCCTCGGCGAGAAGGTCACGCCGAAGGCGACCGCTTGCTACGTGCTCAAGCGCGAAAAGTGCGAGTTCTCGCGCGAGATCATCGACGCACCTCCGCCGGCCGCAGCACCGGCCGCAGCACCGGCGCCTGCACCTGCCGCAGGCAGCGGCTCCGCTAAGTAAGCAAGTCGCGGAGCGCGCCGGCGACGCTGTCGAACTCGCTCGACTTGTCGAGGAAGCCATCGGCTCCCGCGGCGAGACAGGCGCGGCGATATGGCGACGCGTTGGTGAACACCACCAGCGCGGCGTCGGGGCAGCACTCCTTGAGCTCGGCGATCACGGCGAGTCCGGGATGACCGGGGAGCTCGATGTCGACGACGATCGCGCGTGGTGGCCGGGCACGCGCGAGCTCGAGTGCGCTGGAGATCGAGCTGGCCTCGCCGATCACGTCCAGCCCCGCCTCTCGCAACCGGCTCACCAACCGGCTGCGCACGGCCGAGGCGGCGTCGACTACGAGGACCGTCACCCACCGATCACACGCTCACGGCGTCGTGGCGTCTGTCCGGTCGTCGCCTATTGTGGTGTCGGCGTCTGTCCTACGTCTGGTAGGTCACGACGAGGAAATCGAAGCGGGACCGTGAGCGTGACGATCGTTCCCTTGCCGCCCTCGCGTGGGCGAACGTCGCAGGTGCCGTCGAGCCGGCGCGCGCGCTCGCGCATCCCGAGCAGCCCGAGCGAGCTCTGCGGTGCGAGCGATGACACACCGATGCCGTCGTCGGCGACCTCGAGCACGACGCTGCCGTGGCGGAGGTACAGCCGGACGTGGATCCTCGTCGCGTTCGCGTGACGCACCACGTTGGTCAGCGCTTCCTGAAACACGCGGAACACGCCGGTCGCGAGCTCGCGCTCGAGCTGGATCTCTCCGATCGTGCAGGTCAAGTCACACGGGATGCCGGAGCGTTGCGAGAACTCGTCGGCCTGCCACTCGATCGCGGCGACCAGGCCGAGATCGTCGAGGATGCCGGGGCGCAGCTCGGAGGAGATCCGGCGGACCGACCCGATGATCTCGTCCGCCGCGCGTGAGATGTCGACGAGCTTCTCGATGACCGATGCCTCGGCACTCGGGAGCCTGCGCTGGACCCAGGCCACGTCCATCTTGAGCGCGGTCAGGGCCTGCCCGAGCTGGTCGTGGATCTCGCGCGCGATCGCGGTGCGGTCTCGCTCGCGCACGGCCTCGATGCGGGCGGACAGCGCCCGCAGTTGGTCATCGAGCTCGCGTCGCTCGATGGCGATCCTCGCGACGTGCGTGGCCCGCGAGATCAGCTCGCTCTCCTCGGTGCCGGGCAAGCGCGCCTCGCGGTAGTACACGGCGAACGTCCCGAGGACGCGCCCGTCGGTGGCGATGATCGGAGACGACCAGCACGCGCGTAGGCCATGCGGCTCGACGAGGTGCTTGTAGTTGACCCACAGCAGGTCGCGAGAGATGTCTGCGACGAACACCGGTTCGCGGCGATAGGCGGCAGTTCCACACGAGCCCACACCCGGGCCGATCTCCGCACCCTCGAGGGCGATGCTGAACGACCGTGGCATCGACGGTGCGATGCACTGCCAGAAGCGTTTTCCGCTCGGACCGACGAGCAACAACGACGCGATCATCCGAGGCTCGACCTCCTCGAGACCCCGCACGATCGACGACAGGACCTCGATCAGGGGGCTGCCGGCGGCGAGTTGCTCGAGCGCGGTGCGCTCGCAACCCTGGAGCTGTCGCGAGCGCAGCACCACTCGCTCCCTCGCCCGCTCCTCGGTGACATCGCGGCACGTGCCGACGAGCCCGCTAGGTCTGCCGGCGGCGTCGAGCAGGACCTCACCGGCCATATCGAGCTCGCGGATCGTCCCGTCGCGCAGGACGATGCGGTCGGTATGCGCGAACCGGCCACCGCGTTGCATCGCCTCGCTGAGCTGGTCCTCGACACGCTCGCGATCTTCGGGATGAACGCGCGACAAGAACGTCTCGAACGACAGTGGCGTTCCGGGATCGATGTCGTAGATCCGATACAGCTCGGCGGACCACGTGATCACGTCGGTCGCCGCGTTCCATTCCCAACTGCCGATATGTGTGATGCGCTGTGCGACTTCCAGTTGTCGCTCCAGCGCTTGGATCACCAGTGCACTAGGTCGACTCGGCCCCGGTTCCGTCATAGCCCCTCCCGCATGTCTCCACGTCTCCATCCACCCTAACACGCGTGCCGCGGTAGTCTCGGGGCGCGATGGCGACGATGAGGGTGCTGCTGGTCGACGATCACGCGATCGTGCGTCGAGGGATGAGGACGATTCTCGAGGACAGCGTGCCCGAGGTCGTCGTCGAAGAAGCGGCCACGGGAGAAGCCGCCTTGACCGCGGTGATGCAGCCCTTCGACGTGGTCGTCCTCGATCTTTCGATGCCGGGGCGCAACGGGCTCGATCTCCTGACCGAGATCAAACATCGCAGGCCCGAGCTGCCGGTGTTGATCCTCAGCCTGCACGACGAGCAGCACTTCGCGATCCGCACGCTGCGCGCGGGCGCCTCGGGGTACTTGATGAAGGATGCGGCGATCGAGGCGCTGGTCAGTGCGGTGCTGAAGGTCGCGCGGGGAGGCAAGTACGTCAGCGACGCGATCGCCGACAGGCTAGCTGCCGATCCGGGAAGTACCCGTACGACACTTCACGAGTCGCTGTCGGATCGCGAGTTCGATGTCCTGCGCGGAATCGCCACAGGTCAAACGGTGAGCGAGATCGCCGTGCAACTACACCTCAGTGTGAAGACGGTCAGCACGTACCGCACGCGACTCCTCGAAAAGATGGGGATGGGTTCCAACTCCGAGCTAACTCGCTACGCCCTCGAGCAAGGGCTCGTGTAGGACGGACGCGGACCCGACAATCAGCAGTCGTCTGTATCGTCGTTTGTCATCGAGCATCGTCCACTGTGCCGATGCGAGTGCTCGTTGTCGATGCTTCCCGAGACCAGCGCGAACGCATCGTCACCTCGCTCTGCGAGTTGACGAATGTCGTGGTGGTCGGTGCAGTGAGCGGTGTGCGCAGCGCGCTGTACGCACTCGCCGAGACCACACCCGACGTGTTGGTGATGAACTGCGATGACCGCGGCCCCGAGCTGATCGCCGCCTCGCAGCGCTGCATCCGCCCGCCCGACGTCATCGTCTACGGTGACTCGAATTCGGAGGACCGCTGTCTCGATGCGGGCGCCGAGCACTTCGTGCCGGACGCGGCCGGGCTCGAGGGCCTGCAACGCGCGGTCAGCACCTCGGGACGCGAGCGTCGACGGCGCGCACCGATCAACGAGCGGTTCGCGCAGATCGGTCGGATCTCGGCATCGGCGGCACACGACCTCCGCAACTACCTCGGTGCAGCGGGGCTCGCCGTCGCGCGCCTCGATCGTACGGATCGTACGGATCGTACGGATCACCCGCTCGATGCAGGCGAGCGCGACTCGTTGGCGACGCTGAAGCTCGCGCTCGGTTTGGCGGAGCGGCTCGCGTCCTCGATGCTCGCGTACGGGCACGGCACCGTGCCGGATCGCGATCGCGTGGATCTGGGGATGGTCGTGCGCAACATGGTCGCGCTGTTCGAGCGCACGCTGGCTCGCAACATCGCGACGACGGTCACCATCGATCCGGTGCCGCCGATCCGCGGCGTCCCCTCCGAGCTCGAGCAGCTCGTGCTGAATCTCGTGTTCAACGCGGTCGATGCGATGCCGGACGGTGGCGAGCTCGGGATCACGCTTCGCCTCGTCAACACTCACGTGGCCCTCGAGGTCAAGCACGTCGGTCCCGAGCTGGCGGGTGGTTCGCGACCCCCGCCCCTCGGCCTCGGTGTCGCGCGGGATATCGCGTTCCGCCACGACGCGCGGCTGCGGATCACGACGCTGCCGCAGGGGAGCGCCGTCACCGTCGAGCTACCGGTCCAGGTCGAATAACCGCACGGGTCGCGCAGATCGCCAAATTCTTGGCCGCTGTCCCGGGCCGGGGGACAACCGGGGGGCCATGCGAATGCTCCTCGCTGCGGTGTTTGTCGTGGGTTGCGTGTCGGTCGCGCACGCGGAACGCAAGAACCAGGTGACGTCGGTGACGTTCGAAGAACGCGCGGGTGCCACGCGTGTCGTGATCCGGACGACCGAGACCCCGACCTTCACGGCGTACAAGCTCGAGAAGCCGACGCGCGTGGTCCTCGATCTGCCGTCGACGAGGCTCGCCGAGAGCCTGACCGGTCACGAAGGCATGGCGTCGTTCACGCCGAGCACGTGGGCGATCAGCACGGCGGCTGCGCAGCAGCTCGACGATGGTGGATCGCTGGTCCGCGTGATCGTCACGCTCGCGCGACCTGGGCGGTACGACGTCAAGTCCGAGGGCAAGGACGTGGTCCTCACGATCACCGCCCGAGATCCGGCGCCGCTCGTGGTCAAGGATCACAACGACGCGCTCGCGCTCGCGCGTGCCCAGGCCGAGGCCGAGCGGTTGAGGAAGCAAGCGGCGGCGCTCGAGGAAGCGAACCGCAAGGGCCAGGTGAGCAGCGCCGACGTGGCGCGTGCACGTGACGAAGCGGCAGCGGCGAAGCGGGTCGCGGAGTCGGCAAAGGCCGAGCTCGATCGGTTGAAGCTGAACGCGGCGCGCGACGGGCAGGAGCTCGCGAAGCTGCGCGAGGATGCCGAGACGGCGCGGCGCGAGGCCGAGCGTGCCCGTGCCGAGGCGAAGGTCGCGCAGGATGCGTCGTCGCGGATCTCGAAACAGCGCGAGGAAGCGGCGGTGAGGCGGGACGATACGAAGCTCGCGAAGCTGCGCGAGGAAGCCGAGGCGGCGAGACGCGAGGCCGAGCGTGCCCGTGCCGAGGCGAAGCTGGCGCAAGATGCCGCGGCGAGGCTCGCGAGGCTGCGCGAGGACGGCGAGTCGACGTCGCGCGGTGATGCGGTGAAGCTGGCGAAGCTGCGCGAGGAAGCGGATGCGGCGAAGCGCGAGGCCGAGCGGGCGCGTGCCGACGCGAGGGCCGCGCAGGAGGCGTCCGCTCGCAACGACTCGAAGGCCGCACAGGACACGGCGGCCAAGCTGGCGAAGCTGCGCGAGGAAGCGGATGCGGCGAAGCGCGAGGCCGAGCGGGCACGCGCGGACGCGAAGGTCGCGCAGGATGCGGCCGCGAAGTCCGCGCGAGCGCGCGAGGAGGCCTCCGGGAAGCGCGGTTCCGGGAGTGTTTCCGGGAGTGTGTCCGGGAGTTACGACACCAAGCTCGCGAAGCTGCGCGAGGAAGCGGACGCGGCGAAGCGCGAGGCCGAGCGGGCGCGCGCCGACGCAAAAGCCGCGCAGGACGCCGCGGCGAAGCTGGCGAAGGTGCGCGAGGAGGCCGATGCGGCGCGTGGCCAGGATGCGGCGACGAAGCTCGCGAAGCTACGCGAGGAAGCGGACGCGGCGAAGCGCGAGGCCGAGCGAGCGCGCGCCGATGCGAGGGCCGCACAGGACTCCGCGGCGAAGCTGGCGAAGGCGCGCGAGGAAGCGGATCAAGCGCGGCGAGACGCCGAGCGGGCGAAGGCATCCGACGAGACCAAGGTCGCGAAGCTGCGCCGCGAAGCCGACGACGCGCGGCGCGATGCGGAGCGTGCGAAGGCGGATGCGAAGGCCGCGCAGGACATCACGGCGAAGCTCGCGAAGCTGCGCGACGAAGCCGACACCGCGAAGCGCGAGGCTGATCGCGCGAAGGCCGAGGCGCGGCTCGCGCAGGAAGCCGCGGCGAAGCGCGAGACCGAGAAGCAGGCGGAGGCGCAGCGTGCAGCCACCGAGCTGGCGCGCCTGCGTGACGAGGCCGCGGCGGCGCGTCGCGAGCTCGAGCGGGCGAAGTCCGAGGCTGCGAAGCAGCAATCGAAGACCGAGCTGACCGCGCGGGCCGATGCGGATCGCGCGCGCGCCGAAGCGGCAGCGGCGAAGGCCGATGCGGAGGTGGCGCGTGCTGCCGCCGTGCAGGCCCAGAAGCAAGCCGCCGACGAGAAGCAGCGTGCCGAGCTCGCACGGACGGAGGCCGAGAAGTTGTCGCGCGACGCCCGCGATCAACTCGCCGTGCTCGATCGTCGGGCCTCCGACGTCAAGGGACTCGAGGACAGGGCGAAGGCCGCCCTGGCCGCGGCGCAGGCGAAGGAAGCCCCGGCGCGCGAGCTGCTCGCGAAGGCGACGCGCGAGCGCGATGCCGCCGAGGCCGCGGCGAAGGAAGCGAAGCTGCTCCGGGATCGCGCGGCAGCCGCCGATCGCGATCGGCTCGACGCCGAAGCGAAGACTGCGGATCAACGCCTCGCCGCAGCTCGCAACGCGACGGCCGAGGCCGAGCGCAAGCGCATCGACGCGGAGACCGCGGCGGCGAAGGCAAAGACCGATCTCGAGCAGACCCGTGCCGCGCTGGTCACGGTCAGCGAGCAGCGCACGACCGCCGAAGCCGCGGCGACCACCGCGCTGCGCAAGCGTGGCGACGCCGAGGCTGCGACGCGCGATGCCGCGAAGCAGCGCGTCGAAGCCGAGCAGCGCCGCGTCGCTGCCGAGACAGCCGCGCAGCGCATGGAGGATGCCGCGCGCAAGGCGAAGCTCGAGAAAGACGTCGCGACGAAGCAACGCGAGGAGGTCGAGGCAGCCACGCGCGATGCCCAGAGGTCGCTTGTTGATCTTGCGTCGCGGGTCGCGAAGCAGCAGGCCGAGCTGGCCGCCGCCGAGAAGCGCAAGGCGAACGCCGAGGAGCTCCGCCGGCTTCGCGCCGAGCTCGACAAGGCGGTCGTCGCGAAGCAGCGCGCCGTCGCCGAGGTCAAGCCGGCAGCGGTCCGCGTCGCCGAGGTCAAGCCGGCACCGGTCATCGTCACCGTCGCCGAGAGGCCCGAGCCGGCCGTTGTCGGTGGCCCACCGCGCGTCAAGGACATCGTCTATCGCGGTCGCAACGGCAGCGGCGATCTCGAGATCGCGGTCGCGCCGAACGTCTCGGTGACCGAAGGCCGGATCAGCCGCACGCGGGCGGAGCTGTTCCTCGACGGCGTCGAGCTCGGGGCGAACCTCGAGCGCAAGCTCGACGTCACGAACCTCGGGAGCCCGGTGCGCTCGGTGACGACGTATCGCGATCCGCGGATCGCGAACCGCGTGGTCGTGGTGATCGAGTTCATCACCGCGTCGACGCCACGGCTCGTGCGGCACGCCGGCGGGATCCGCTGGCGGTTCCAAGAGAACGACCTCAGCTGATAGCGTAGGGACCAGTCGCGTCGCGATATGATAGACAACACCTATCATGGAGCGCCCGACCGTCCGCCAGCTCGAGAGCCTGGTCGCCGTCGCCGAGCACGGCAACTTCCATCGTGCCGCTGATTCGCTCGACATCTCGCAGCCGGCACTGTCGGCGCAGGTGGTCGGTGCCGAGCGCGTGCTCGGACTCCAGGTGTTCGAGCGCGATCGCCGCAGCGTGCTGATCACGCCGGCGGGCGAGGAAGTGATCGCGCGGGCGAGGGATGCGCTGGCGGCGATCGATGGGGTCGCCGACGCTGCGCGCAGGCGAGGCGAGCCACTCGTCGGGCCGCTGCGGCTCGGCGTGATTCCCACGGTCGCGCCGTACTGGTTGCCTCCGCTGTTGCCAGCCGTCCGCGCGAAGTTCCCGAAGCTCGAGCTGATCCTGCGCGAGGACCAGACGCACAACCTCCTCGCGCAGCTCGGTGTGGGGCGCATCGACGTCGCGTTCCTCGCCTTGCCCGTGCCGGGTGATCTGACCACCGCCGTGATCGCCCATGAGGACTTCCTCGTCGCCACGCCGCGCGGTGCTGCGCTCGCGCGGCGCAAGAAGCTGTCGGAGAGCGACCTCGCCGAGGAGCACGTGCTGCTCCTCGAGGATGGTCACTGCCTGCGCGATCAAGCGCTCGCGGTGTGCGCGCGCGGTGGGGCGACCGAGTCCGTCGAGGTTCGCGGGACCAGCTTGCCGACGCTCGTCCAGATGGTCGCCGGCGGGCTCGGCATCACCCTGTTGCCCGAAGCGGCCGCAGCGACGCTGATCACCAAGCGTGGTCCCGTCGAGATCGCACCGTTCGGCAAGCCGACGCCGGGTCGCACGCTCGGCCTCGCGTGGAGAACCTCGTCGGCGCGGCTCCGCGAGTTTCGCTTGCTCGCCGAGACGCTCGCCGAGGCCGCCGTCGGCTTCCTCGCGAAGCTGCGCAGCTAGTGCTGCGGCGTGAAGCGTGCGACGAGCCCGGCCTGACGCGGCGGGAAGTTCGTGGTCTCGACCTGCCAGTCCGTCTCGCCGTCGAGCGAGTAGACCCCGGCGCGAGCGGTCACCTGCCGAGCTGCTCGCGGCCGTGCGTGATCTCCCGATGCGGGACTCGCAGTGAGCGCGGCGCTAATCGCATCAGTCATTCCCGTGCGACGACGCAAGTCCGCGTGATGCGCGTCGGGAAATCGAGGAGCTATCGCGGCGCGGCAAATGCACCGAGAAGCTGCATCCAACGGAGGTCCCATGCGTCGTCTTGCATCCGCACTGTTCACGCTGCTCGTCGCTGCCACACCAGCGATGGCGCAGCCCTACGCCGATCAGCCATACCCGTACGATGTCGATGTCGATGTCGATGTCGACCTCGATACGTCGATCTACACCGACGTCAGCGTCGCTCCGCTCGGTGAAGAGATTCCCGATGTCTCGGTGTTCTACGATCGCCTCTCGCCGTACGGCACCTGGGTCGATGATTCCGAATACGGCTACGTGTTCACTCCGGCGGAGACCAACTACGTGCCGTACTCGAATGGCTACTGGAAGCTGACCGATTTCGGTTGGACCTGGATCGCCGCCGATCAGCACGGCTGGGCGACGAGTCACTACGGCCGCTGGGTGTGGCGGAATCGCTGGGTCTGGCGTCCCGACACCACGTGGGGTCCCGCGTGGGTGCAGTGGCGCGAGAGCGATAACGTCGTCGGCTGGGCGCCGCTCGGCTACGACGTCGACGCGTACGTCCCCGCGACCAACTGGCGGTTCATCCCGACGGTCTACATCACGTCGACGGAGGTCTCGCGGTACTACGTTCGCGCCGACGTGGCTCGTTACGTCCGCGACACGCGTCCGATCGTGCGGTGGAATCGCCACAACGATCGCCGGTGGGTCGCCGGTCCGGACCGCGCGTATCTCGAGCGCAACAAGGTTCGTGTCCAGCGCGCGACGTATCAGCCCCGCGAGATCGGTCGCTTCGACGCGGCGGAGCATCGCCAGCTCGAGCAGCGCGCCGCCGAAGCGAAGGTCAAGTACCGCGCTCGCGTGACCCGCGATGCTCAGGTCCGCACCCAGCTCGAGGTCAAGCGCGCCTCCGTCGAGCGCAAACAGGTCGAGCAACACCGCCAGCGCACGCGCCAGCAGCCGCCGAGGAAGCAGGTCGAGGTGCAACGCCAGACCGAGCAGCGCCCGCAGGCGAACAAGCAGACCGAAGCGCAGCAGCGCCAGACCGAGCAGCGCCAACGCGGCGACCAGCAGAAGCCCGACCAGCGTGCGCAACAGCAGCGCGAGCAGGCTAAGCAGCGCAACGAGCAGGCGAGGAAGCAGCAGGTCGAAGCCCAACAGCGTCCGATCGTCGAGAAGCAGAAGGGCGACCGCCGCGAGCAGGAGCTGCGTGCGCGCCAGCAGGTCGAGGAGCGCAAGCTACAAGACAAGCAGCACGAGCAGAACGAGCGGCGCCGGCTCGACGAGCGGAAGCAGCGCCAGCCGCAGCAGCGCGAGCAGCAAGTCGAGGAGCGCAAGCTACAAGACAAGCAGCACGAGCAGAACGAACGGCGTCAGCTCGACGAGCGGAGGCAAGCTCCGCAGCGCCAGACGCAGCAGCGCGAGCAAGGTGACCAGCGCCGCGAGCAACCGCAGCAGCGCGAGCAGAAGCAGAAGGTCGAGCAGCAACGAGACGAGCAGCCGAAGGCGCGCTCCGACGAGCGTCGGCAGCCATCGCCGCCGGATCGCGAGCGATCGAAGAAGGATGACCGCGACGACCGCAAGAAGAAGTAACGCGGACCAAGAGACCTCACCGGCGCCTGGACAGTCGTCCCGGCGTCGGACGTTTCGGGCAAACGCGATCTCGAACAACCGCGCGCCGCGCAGAAGTGACTACGGGGTCGTCGCGAGATCGATGACGTCGACGACCAGCGCGTTGTCGAACCGCACGAGCTTGACGAGCTCCATATCGACGAGCAACCGGATCACCGCCTGCGGCGGCAGCATCGTCGTCGGCCCGACGCCGGCACACGCCACCGCGAGCGGGCTCGAGAACACCTGAGCGATCAGATCGGAGCCTTCGCTCGCGAGCTCCGGTAGCGTGTTGTCGGACTTCGACATCACGACATGCCATCCCGGCAGCGCCTTCCACCACGCGATCGAGCCGGGCGTCGGACCCGTCGCTGGCGTCGGCGCTTGCTGGACCGGGACGGGCGTAGCCTGCGGCGCATAGCGCTGATCGCGGAACCGATGGAACATGTTCCACAGGTTGTCGATCGACGTGTGAAACCCGTGCGGCCCGATGTCGACGAGGAAGCCGTACACCCCGTAGCCCTTGAGCTGGCCTAGCCGCCGCATCGTCGCGTCCGGCGTCAGCGTCATTGTCATCATGCGACCCACGCCGAGCGCCGCGTACGAGTTCGCACCGTCGGTCGTCGTGAACCCCAACACGCAACGTTGCCCGTGGACGAAGTTGGAGAAGGGCAGCGGCCCGATGGGAGAAGGTGCCGACAGGAAGTGCCACTGTGGGAGCAGGCACCACGCCGACCACAAGCGGTCGTGTGTGTCAGCACCGGGAAGCTCGCGGGCGGCGCGCACGAGACCCGCAAAGTCGGTCACCAGGCTGTTGTACCGCATCCGGGTCGCGGCACACCGATCGCTACCCGAACATCGGCGGAACGCGGTCGACCCATCAGGTTCATGCGCCCCCTCTTGCTCGCTCTCCTGTTCGCCGGATGCGTGGATGACCTCACCGACGTCAACGAGGGGACGGTCGAGAGCGAGGTCTTGACGGCGAACAAGCTGGCGGCGAACAAGCTGGCAGCGAGCAGCCTCGAGAGCCGCGAGTTGATGGCCACACCCGACGGGCGCGACGTGATGTCGTACATCGTCGGCTGCGCGTTGCCGACTGGAGCCTCCGTGACGCTCACCGACCCGCTGGGCGCCTCGTATACGTACCCCGGTTGGATCGGGCTCGCTCCGAGCTGGGTGACCGCACCTCCGACGGTCTCCCAGCGGCGCTGGGTCTCGGCGTGCGTGCTGGCGCGCACGAACCTCTACGGCATCTCGGTGCAGATCTCGATGCGCAACGTCAACAACGTGGCACTCGCGGTGAGCGGGACCGAGGCCGCTGATTTCTCCATCCCGGAGGCCGCGTTCTACGGCGATCTGTTCGCCCCGGTACCGGTGATGTACGCGTGTGCGAATCGGCATTTTGCGTCGAGCACCATCGCCGCGGTCGAATCGTTTCGCGCCTGCGCGCGGTCGGCGGACGGCGTGACCACAGAGTGCGGGTTCACCTTCACGGGCTTCTGCGGTGCGACCTACACCGATGGTCGAGCCAAGGCATGCGGTTGCTCTTCCGGCTCGTACACGCCGTGCAAGGGTAGCAGCACGAACTATCCCGAGACGATCACGGTCTATCTGACCAAGCCGGCTACCTGAGCCGAACGAAAACAAGCCGAGCATTGCTGCCCGGCTTGGTGATCGAATCAGAAGCTCGCGGCTGTGCCGCTGCGCTGACTAGTCCTCGAAGTCGTGACCGTGGCCGCCATGGCCACCGCCGGACTTCTCGTCCCGCTTCGGCTTCTCCGCGATCAGCGTCTCGGTGGTGAGCATGAGGCCCGACACCGACGCCGCGTTCTGGATCGCGATGCGGACGACCTTCGCGGGGTCGATCACGCCGGCCTTGATGAGGTCCTCGTACTCGAGCTTCGCGGCGTTGAAGCCGAAGCCCGCCGAGCCTTCCTTGACCTTCGCGACGACGATCGAGCCGTCGACGCCGGCGTTACCGGCGATCTGACGCATCGGCTCCTCGAGCGCGCGGCGGATGATGTTGACGCCGTAGCGGCGGTCATCCGTGAACGACAGCTTGTCGAGCGCCGCGATGCAGCGAACGAGCGCCACACCGCCGCCGGGGACGATGCCCTCTTCGACAGCCGCGCGGGTCGCGTGCATGGCGTCTTCCACGCGCGCCTTCTTCTCCTTCATCTCGACTTTGGTCGCCGCGCCGACGCGGATCACCGCGACGCCGCCGACGAGCTTGGCCAGACGCTCCTGGAGCTTCTCGCGATCGTAGTCCGACGTGGTGTCCTCGACCTCGCGGCGGATCGTCTTGACGCGCGCCTCGATCTTGGCCTTGTCGCCGGCACCCTCGATGATCGTGGTGTTGTCCTTGTCGATCGTGATGCGCTTCGCGCGACCGAGATCGGCCAACGTGAGGTTCTCGAGCTTGAGGCCGAGATCCTCGGTGACCGCCTCGCCACCCGTGAGGGCCGCGATGTCCTGCATCATCGCCTTGCGACGATCGCCGAAGCCCGGGGCCTTGACGGCCGCGATCTGCAGCGTGCCACGGAGCTTGTTGACGACCAGCGTGGCGAGTGCCTCGCCATCGACGTCTTCCGCCACGATGAGGAGCGGCTTGCCCTGCTTGGCAACCTGCTCGAGCACCGGGAGGAGCTCCTTCATGTTCGAGATCTTCTTCTCGTGGATCAGGATGTACGCGTCCTGCAGGACGACCTGCATGCGCTCGCTGTCCGTCACGAAGTACGGCGACAGGTAGCCGCGGTCGAACTGCATGCCCTCGACGACGTCGAGCTCGGACGTCATGGTCTTGGCCTCTTCGACCGTGATCACGCCTTCCTTGCCGACCTTCTTCATCGCCTCGGCAATCATGTTGCCGATCTCGGCATCGCCGTTGGCGCTGATCGTACCGACCTGCGCGATGTCGTCCTTGCCCTTGGTGGGGGTGGCCATCGCCTTGATCTGTTCGACGATCGAGACGACCGACGCATCGATGCCGCGCTTGAGGTCCATCGGGTTGAGACCCGCGGCCACGAGCTTCGCGCCCTCGTTGTAGATCGCCTGTGCGAGCACGGTGGCGGTGGTGGTGCCGTCGCCGGCCACGTCGGAGGTCTTGGAAGCGACCTCCTTCACCATCTGCGCGCCCATGTTCTGGAACTTGTTCTCGATCTCGACTTCCTTGGCGACGGTGACGCCGTCCTTGGTCACCGCGGGCGAGCCCCACGACTTCTCGATCACGACATTGCGACCCCGGGGTCCGAGCGTGACCTTCACCGCGTTGGCGAGGAGGTTGAGGCCCTTGGCAATCTCGCTACGGGCAGAGGAAGAGAAGATGATTTCTTTGGCAGCCATTTGGATAGTTTCCTTTGCGTCGCGAGTTAGCTGAGGACAGCGAGGAGGTCGTCCTCGCGGAGGATGAGGTGCTCTTCGCCGTCGAGCTTCACTTCGGTGCCGCTGTACTTGCTGAACAGCACGCGGTCGCCGGCCTTCACTTCGAGGGCGACGATCTTGCCGTCCTTGTCGCGCTTACCCGAGCCGACAGCGATGACGGACGCCTGGATCGGCTTCTCTTTGGCCGAGTCCGGAATGATGAGGCCACCCGTGGTCTTGGTCTCGCCTTCGAGACGCTTGACGAGGATGCGGTCGTGCAGTGGACGAATCTTCATAAAGTCACTCCAGAAAAAAGGTTTCGCGACCGCACCAATAGCCACTGTGGGCGCCCTTGGCAACCCCAGACTGCGACTGCTAACAAAAACTTAGAAAATAATGCGAAAACAATAGTTTATCGCTCATGGTTGTCCTGTCATCCCGGCGTGTTCTTGCAGTTCCTGCAGGGCCCTCAGAGCGACGAATGGATCGCGGCGAGCGTGACCGAGCAGTGTGGTAAGCAGGCGCCATGTCGCGGCAGCTCACCGATTACGAGAAGTACATCCGTACCGAAGAGCTCCTCGGACTTCAGAAGTCCGCCGATATCCTGAGCTGCCACGACGAGCTCCAGTTCCAGGTCGTGCACCAGGCGCACGAGCTCTACATGAAGCTGATCGAGCACGAGCTGCGCTTCGTCTGCACATCGCTCGACCGCGACGATCTCCCGCGGGCGCTGACCACGCTCAAGCGGGTGTCGATCGTCCAGCGCACGATGCTGACGTCGATCGATCTGCTCGACACGATGGCACCGACCGACTACATGACCATCCGCACCGTGCTCGGTCGCGGCTCGGGGCAGGAGTCACCCGGCTTCAAGATGATGGTGAAGCTGCCGGGCGAGGTGGTGTGGCCGGCGGTCGCGAGCTTCCTCGAGAAGCGCGGCGTCACGCTCCGGCAGATCTACGATCAGCCGCACGCGCATCACCAGCTCTACCAGCTGTGCGAAGGGCTCGTCGATTACGACCAGCAGCTCCAGACCTGGCGGTATCGCCACCTGATGCTGGTCTATCGGATCATCGGCACCGGCACGCCGTCGCTCAAGGGCAAGCACTCCGACCTGCTCGCCCACGGCATGAAGCAGCGGTTCTTCCCGAAGCTGTGGGACGTCCGCGACGAGGTGTTCGCCGACTGGACCAAGGACCAGGAAGCCAAGGGGAAGAACCCCGGCTACCACGGCTGAGCCCTCAGTCGGCGACGATCTCGATGTTCTTGTCCTTCGGGTCGGGCTTGCCCGCCTCGAGGGCGAACCGCTCGCTGACATCCGGTGCGATCTCGACGCGCGTCGCACGCTGCAGGATCTGGATCTTGCCGATGTCCTTCTTGTTGATCCCGCCGCGGCGGCACAGCAGCGGCACCAGCCACTTCGGATCCGCGTTCTTCGAGCGGCCGACGTTGACCGTGAACCACACGCCTTCGAGCACGCGATCGGTCGACGGTTCCTTGCGAGGTGCGTCGGCGCGCGGCGCCTTCTGCCACTCACCGCGAGCTCCGCGCTCGGGGCGGACCGTGCGATCGCTGAAGATCGGCGGACGGTCGTTGGGTTTCGGCTCGGGACGCTCGCTGCGCGGACGCATCGACATCGGCACCGTGAGCTCTTCGGGCGACGGGCGAACTTCGCGATGCATGCGCACGAGCGCCGCGGCGAGATCCTCGGCCGAGTGCTCGGTGAGCTGCTTCGCGACCTCGCGATCCTCTTCGCTGACGGCGGCGACCGTCGCCGTGATCTCCTTGGCGAGGTTGACCTTGTCGCGCTCGATGATCTCGTCGACCGTCGGCGCCGGCAGCCACTTCGCCTGGATGTTCGCC
This sequence comes from Deltaproteobacteria bacterium, assembly GCA_031385555.1. GTDB lineage: Bacteria > Myxococcota_A > Polyangia > Haliangiales > Haliangiaceae > JABFXX01. The sequence goes on from JANNBP010000322.1 coordinate 18,663, forward strand.
GACTGCAGCATGCGATCGGCGCCGCGCCGCGCGTGATCTGCGACGAGCAACACCGCGATGCCGTGCTTGCCCGCGCGACCGGTGCGACCGCTGCGATGCACGAGCACCTGCTGGTTCTGCGGTGGGTCTGCGTGGATCACGAGCCCGAGCTCCGGGAGATCGAGGCCACGTGCCGCGACATCGGTGGCGACACACACGCGGGCACGGCCATCGCGCAGGGCCGCGAGCGCGACGTTGCGCTCGCGCTGCGAGAGCTCGCCCGAGAGCGCGACCACTTCGAAGCCACGCTCGTCGAGCGTGGTCGCGAGGCGAGCGACGCCATCGCGCGTGGCGCAGAACACGAGGGCACCGGTGGTGTCGTGATAGCGCAACAGATTGACGACGGCGAGATCGCGCTCGCGCGGCACGATCGCGATCGCCTGGTACTCGATGTCGACGTGGCGCTCCTTCGCGCTGGTCGCAGCGATGCGCTGGGCGTCGCGCTGATACTGCTTCGCGATCGACGCGATGCCCGTCGGGATAGTCGCCGAGAACAACAGGGTGCGGCGCGTCGCGGGTGCGGCGGCGAGCAGCTTCTCGATGTCCTCGCGGAAGCCCATGTCGAGCATCTCGTCGGCCTCGTCGAGGACGAACGCCTGGATGCGCTCGAGCTGCAGCGACCCGCGCTCGAGGTGATCGCACAGCCGCCCCGGCGTGCCGACGACGATGTGCACGCCGCGCTCGAGCACCTGGCGCTCGCGCCGCGGATCCATGCCGCCGACGCACTGCGCGATCCGCGCGCCGGTGTCCGCGTACAGCCACATCAATTCGTTCTGCACCTGCATCGCGAGCTCGCGCGTCGGCGCCACGATCAACGCGAGCGGCGTCCCGGCCGGGCCGAACCGCGGGCCATCACCGAGCAGCTGCTTCGCGATCGCGATGCCGAACGCGACCGTCTTGCCGGAGCCGGTCTGCGCCGACACCAAGAGATCGCGATCCTCCGCTCCCATCACCGCTGCCTGGACGGCAGTCGGCTCGGTATAGGCACGGCGAACGAGAGCGGCCTGCAAGGCCGGATGAACTGCGGTGAACGACGACAAGGCGGCGCACCCTACGGGGGATCCGGGGATCAAGCAATGAAGGATTTCGCCCGTTCAGTGGCTCCTTTGGTGGCCATTTTCGTCGAGAAACCGAGGCCATCTCGGTGTTTCTCCTTGCCGATGCAGCGTGGTAAGTCACCCCCGATGCGGCTCGTTGCCTCGATCGCCATGTGTGCGGCCATCACCGCCAGTTCGGGCTGCAACTTCGCCGTCAAACACCCGTCCATCACGGCGGGCCTCGTTGTCGGGTCCGTGGGGCTGGCCACCTGCAGCCTGACCACGTCGATCGGGGAGGGCGAGACCTCGTTCACCGAGTCCGGTCGCGCGAAGTGCTACGGGGTGACCGCGATCGCCGGCGTCGGGATCGGCCTGCTCACCGCCTTCGCACAGTGGATCGGGATGGAGGACGCCGATCCGCCCGCGCCGAACCAGCCCGGCTCCATCGGAGATCCCACGAACCTCGAGCCCTCTCCGGTGTTCGTTCCGAGACCGATCATCAAGCCACCACCGCCGGCGTCGGTCGAGCCCGTTCCCGAGCCCACGCCACAACCTCCGCCCGCCGACCCGGTTCCTTAGAACGAGCCCGAGAACAGCGGCACCGACGTCGTCGGGATGCCGCGCTGCTCGCCGTGCATCACGAACGGGATCCCGAGCGAGATGCTGCCGCGCTCGAGCCGGACCAGCGAACCGATCGGCGCGACGCTCGGTGATGGAACCCGCCAGCGCCGCGTGGCATTGAAGCCAATGATGCCTCCCAGGATCGGCATGCTGACCATCGCGCCGACGATGATCTCGTCTTTCTTCGAGTACAGAGAGAGCAGGCTGACCAGCCCGCCGAGCACGGTGCCGCCGATCGCTGCGCCGATCGAGCCGGTCTGCGATCCGGAGCGCCCGACGATCCCCACCCCGAGTCCGAAACCCACCGCGCCGACCAGATAGCCGCCGATGACGATCGATCCGAGGCACGCGAAGTCGTCGCCACCATCGTCGCCACCATCGTCGACGCAAAGCCCCGCGCCGGCGAACCCACCGACGATCACACCACCGAAGCCGATCAAACCTCCGAGCACGAGCTCGCCCAGCAACCGTGCTCCATCGAGCGGTGGCACCGCAGGACGAACTGGCAGGTAGAACGGAACGCGGGGTGCCTCGACGGGCTTGACCGCCTCGAGCGGTGGCGCCTGCGGAACTGCGGGATCGACCGGCGCGGTCGACGTGGGCGAGCTCGGCGGCGGCAAGCAGGGTGCGATCGATGGGTCGGTCGCGTACTCGTTCGCGAAGAACACCGGATCCCTCGACTTCACCTGCGTGGCGAGCTCGCGCGCCGGATCGCAGTTACCGGTCCGCGCCGCGTCGCTGGCGAGCCGCCGATACTCGACGAGCAAGTCGCGATCGGCCGCGCCATCGGCGACGGCGATCGCCGGTGCGAGCCACAACAACACGACCACCACACGCATCCGACGATCATACGCGTAACCTCGTGGTAAGCCACGGCCATGGTCGACCCCGTCGCCGACAGCCTGCTCGAGTACCGCAAGCACTTCCCGGCCCTCGAGGAGTGCGTCCACTTCATCTCGCACTCGCTCGGCTGCGTGCCCGCGAAGACGAAGGATGATCTCGACGAGTACTTCGAGCTGTGGCGCACCAAGTCGATCACGGCGTGGAGCGACTGGTTGCCCGAGGTGGATCGCGCGGCTGCTCGCATCGCGAAGATCATCTCGACGAAGCCGTCGACGGTCACGATGTTCCAGAACGTCTCCGGCATCATGGCCACGGTCGCGAGCTGCCTCGAGTACACCGAGAAGCGGAACAAGATCGTCTACGAGTCCCTGATGTTCCCGACGGTGTCGTACGTCTGGCAAGCCGAGGAGCGCCGCGGCGCGAAGTGCGTGCTGGTGGAGAGCAAGGACGGCATCACGATCGACGCGGATGCCGTGTGCGCCGCGATCGACGAGCAGACCGTCGTGGTGCCCATCCAGCACGTGGTGTTCTCGTCGGCGTTCATCCAGGGCGTCAGGAAGATCAGCGATCGCGCGAGGCAGGTCGGCGCGCACGTCATCCTCGATTGCTATCAGTCGATCGGCACGCTGCCGATCGATGTCGTCGATCTCGGCGTGTCGTTCGCGTGTGGCGGCTCGGTCAAGTACATGTGCGGCGGGCCGGGCGCGGCGTGGTTGTACGTCCGCGAGGATCTGATCGAGACGTTCGCGCCGCGCGTCACCGGGTGGTTCGGTAACGAGGCGCCGTTCGCGTTCACGATGCCGGCGCAGACCTATGCCGACAACATCTGGCGCTACATGGGCGGCACGCCGGCGATCGCCGCGCTGTATCAGGCGCGCGCGGGGCAGGAGCTGATCGCGCAGATCGGCGTCTCGAAGATCCGCGACAAGAGCCTGGTGATGACGCAGGCGTGCATCGACTGGGTCGACGAGCTCGGCATGAAGCTGAACTCGCCGCGCCCTGCCGCGCAGCGCGGTGGCTCGGTGGTGTTCGATTTCGTCGGCGCGGCCGACGTCTGTCGCGAGCTCAACCGCCGCAAGTTCTTCTGCGATCACCGGCCCGCCGCGGGCATCCGGATCGCGCCGCACTTCTATACGAAGCGCGAGGAGATCGAGCTGTTGTTCGGCGAGCTCAAGAAGATCCGGTCGGGCTCCGGGAAGTGATCGCAGCGCGCCGGGTCGGTGCCGTCGCGATGGTCGCGATCGCGCCGACGATCCCCAAGCCGAGACAGCCGAGCCAGAGCGACGTCGGCCCCGGGTTCTCCCACAGCCACGTGCCGAGTCGGGGCCCGACGAAGTAGGCCGCGCCCCACGCCATCACCGTCGCACCTTGATAGCGACCGCGCGCATCGGCGGGCGCGAGCGACGCGACCATCGCCGAGCGCACGGGGGATTCGACGATCTCGCCGAGCGTCCAGATCGAGATCGCGATGGAATGAATGATCATGCCGACCGCCCAGTGATCCGGCGCGGCACCATGCAGCGCCAACCCGACGCCGTAGAGCAGCCACGAGACGGTGAGCACGCGAGATCCATCGCGCGTGCTGACCGCGGCAGCGAGCCATGGTTGCAGGACGATGATCAACACGCCGTTGACCGCCATCACGATTCCCAACGCCGTCGGCGTGAAGCCCTGCCAGCTCATGTGCGCGGCGAGCGGTGCGGAGGATTGCAGTGGCAGCAGCGCGAGCGCGAACGTCAGGAAGAACAGCACGACGAACGGCCCGTCGAAGATCCAGCTCTTCGACGGTTTCGGGGCGGGCTTGCCACGCTCGAGCACTTCCACCGGGCGCGTCTCCGGAACGGCGACCAGCACGATCGCGCCGTAGATCGCCATCGTCGCCGCGTCGGCGAAAAATAGGATCGTGTAGTCGACGTCCGCGAGCAGGCCACCGACCACCGCCGCGAAGGCGAAGCCGATGTTGATCACCCAATGCAGCAGCGCGTATGCCTGCACGCGATGCTCGGCGGGGATGACGTCGGCGATCACGGCGGCGACGGCCGGACGATAGAGCTCGCCGACGAACCCGACGACGCCGACCCACGCCGCGATCGCCGTGATGTCGCGCGCGAAGGCGAGTCCGACCATCGCGATCGCACCACCGAACAGCGAGCTGACCATCGTGATCCGGCGCCCGAGCCGATCGGACATCTGCCCACCGACGATCGACGCCGCGACCTGACCGAGCCCGAAGATCGAGACCACGCCACCGGCATCCGAGACCGTGAGATCGCGATCGACGGTCAGGTAGATCGTGAGCAGCGGGATCGCGAAGCCACCGAGGCGATTGACCAGCGTTCCCCACCACACGTACCAGTACGTGCGCGGGGCGACACGAGCGACGTCGGCGATCCGAGCGCGAAGCGGACCTAACACCGGCGTCGGCGAAGGACGAACGGGACTGCGAGGAAGATCGGCCAACCGCGCGTCGGATCCGACGAGCCACTACAACCGCACGCGTAGAAGCTGGTCTCCTCGGGCAGCAGCCCGGTGGCCTCGCCTTCGAAGATCACGATCTTCTCGCCGCCGTCGACGTTGACGTGCAGCTCCGCGAGATGGCGACCCGGACGCTCGGGATCGAACGCGACCCGTACGCGCATCGTCTCGTCGGGCAACAGCTCGCGCTGCTGCGATGGCGGATCGAGCTTCCACGCCGAGGTCGAACCCTCCGACGCGGTGACCCGGTCGTAGCTGACGATCGCCGGATCCGGACCGCAGTTCTCGAGCGTGATCGTCTGCATCATCGTCGGTGGCTCGGCGATCTCGATCCCACCGAACCGCAGGACGGCCGGTGACACCGCCGTGCCTTCCATCAGCAGCTCGACCGAGACCTTGGTCTGGAACGGCGCGCCGGGCGCATCGACATCCCATTCGAGCGTGCCCTCCTGCACGCCCGCGGTCGAGCTCGCGAGCATCACGCCTACGGTGGCCTTGTCGCCGGATGCGAGCGGAGCGCCGCCTTCGGGATAGTCGGTGGGATTGGTGTACAGCGGCACGAAGCTCGTGGAGCTCATCGTCGGGCGCTGCATCGTCAGGGTCGCGGTGCCGATGTTCGACATCGTGATCTCACCATCGACCGGCGTCCCGAGACACACCGAGCCGAGCTCGAGTTGCCCGGGCAACACGACCGCGGCGGGCGAGCCGACCGTCCCGGTGACCGGTTGCGACAGCGTCACGGTCTCGGCCTCGGTGATCTCGACCTCGAGCGAGACGCCATCGAGCGTGGTGTCGGCGATCGTCGCGAGCGACAAGGTGGCCGTCAATTGCGCACCTGCGGCCAGCGTGGCGGGAAACGCGGGTGCGTCGAGCGTCAACGCGGGAAGGTTCGTGGCGCCCACCAGCTTGAGCCGCTCGATCGTCACCTGCGGATTGCCCGCCGGATTCGCGACCACGACCTCGAGCTCGCCGGCCGGATCATCGACCCGGAGCTCGCCGAAATCGAGCGGGCTCGTCACCTGCACCGTGGTGTTCGCGATCGCGCAGCGAACCTCCACCGACGGCGTGGTCTGCTCGTACGCGTCGGTGGTCAGCGCGATCGTCTTGGTCTGCGGCGCCATCGGACTGCCGGCCATGCAGCTGACGGAGATCATGCCCTGCTGTGCGTTGGGGATCGTGAGCGGCATCGTCGACACCGTGAACGGCGCACCTGGATTGCTGGGGGTCACGGCCAGGTCGGCGTTGCCGACGTTGGTCATCTGGATCGGCAGCGTGACCAGCTGATTCTTCGAGATCGTGCCGAAGTCGAGCAGGAACTCGGGTGCGTCGGGCTCGTCGACGCGCAGCTTGCCGCCGAGCCCGGTGCCGAGCAGCATCACGGTCTGCGTGCCGACGGCGGGAGGTCCGGACACCTCGATCGTCGCGTCGAGGTCGCCGTGCTTGGTGGGGGAAAACTCGAGATCGATCGTCAGCGTGCCACCCATCGCCAGTGGACACGGTGTGCTCGCGCAGTCGAGCGCCGTCCACGCGGCTGCATTCGAGGAGCCGTCGAGCGCGACCGAGACCATCAACGGATCGGGGCCGGTGTTGGTGATGAACAGCGACGCCGGGATGGTGCTGCCGACGGCCGTCGAGATCCGTCCGACGATCCCGGGCGTCGTGAAGCTGGGGCTGCCGCCGATCGGCCGGCACGTGATCGTGGCTTGCCCGGTCGCGCCGGTGTTGCCGTTGACCTGGAGGATCGCGGAGCGCACGACCGCGCTCGGGATGCAGCTGAGTGTTCCCGTCTTCGGCAGGGGGATGCCAGGATTTCCGTAGGGACAGATGCCGGCGGGGCACAGCGGGTCAATCGAATCGAACACGTTCCCCGTGTCGTTGACCCACTGCAGACTCGCGAGGTGCGTGGAGGTCCCCGCGATCTTGTACGTCATCGACGCGGTCTGCCCGATCGGCCCCACGATGTCGATCTCCGTCGGATCGATGAAGATCGTCTCGTCGCCGAGGGCGTCGGGTGCGACCGTCGAAGACGACAACAGGCTGTCGTTCGGGCTCCCGCACGCAAGCGCGAGCCACGAGATCGACGCGACCAGGTACCAACGCACTGGTTCAGGTTATCGCGAAACGCGACGCCGGAAGACCATCAAGATCGCGAGTGCGATCACCAGCACGCCCGCCGGGTTGCCGCTTCCGCGACAGCCGCACGCGTAGAAGCTGGTCTCGTCGAGGTTACCGTTGCCACCGTCACCCGGACCAGGGTCGTCGCCGGTGACGCCGTTGCCGTGCAGCGTGACGGCGAACGTGTCGCCGGCCATCGACTCGATCGTCAGCTCCTTGGTGACCTCGCCGGGGTCGCGCGGAAGGAACAGGATCGAGATCGTCGCCTTCGCCGCCGGGTCGAGCATCAGCGGGAACTCGCCGGTGAGCTCGAACGGCGCGGGGATCGTCGGCGGCAGCAACTGGAGTGGATCGACACTGCAGTTCTGCAGCGTCACGCTCTTCGCGTCGTCGTTGACGATACGGATCGGCACATCCATGAAGTCGAGCTCGGGCGGCGCGACGGCACCCCCATCGGCGATGAACCGGGTCGTCAGCACCGACGTCACCGGACCCGCGTCGGTGCTCCATACCAGCGTGTCGTGAACATCCTCGTCGGGGATACTGCTTCGCTTCGGCGCGACCAGCACCGTGGCGCGGCCGCCGTTCGGAGCGAGCGACGTCGGATACGTATCGGGCACCGACCTCTCGAGCTCGAACGGAGAGGCATCGCCGAGCTCGAGCTGGACGTCGGTGACCTGGATCGTCGCGGTGCCCGTCGAGGTCAGGTTGATCGCGGTCTTGCTGACCGGCTGGTCGACGCAGAACGTCCCGAGCGTCATCACGTCATCGGCGGTCAACGTCGCGGTGACCACCGAGCCCGTCACCGGCACGGGCACGGGATCGCCGAGGCTCGGCGTGATCACGATGCTCGTCGAGATCGCTCCCTCGGTGGTCGGCGAGATGCCGAGCGTCACCGTCGCCGGCGTCGACAGTGACGCGAGCGCCCCGAGCGACAGGTTCGGGTCAGTCGCGCTCAGCGTCGCACTCGTCAGCGGGATCGGCGAACCAGCCCCGACGCGATCGACCGTGACGTTGATCGGCGACACCGAGGTCCCGATCCGGAGCTCGCCGAGCGGGATGCTCGTCGGAGTTGTCGTCAGCTGGGTATCGCGGACGTCGCAGTGCGTCGGCACCGACAAGGGGCTCGTGACGTCGGCGCCGTCGACGAGCAAGTTCACCGTGGCGTCGACCTCGGCGGTCGAGAAGCAGCCGACGTTGACGGTCGTCTCGCCGGGCGGCAGCGTCAGAGCCATCGGGAACAGGAACGGCTGCGTCGGCGTCGCCGCGAGCGTGACGTCGGTGCTGCGGTTGCCGAGGTTCTGCAGCTTGAACGTGCGCTGCATCGCCTGTGTGTTGATCGGCACGACCCCGAAATCGATCGACGGCGTGCCGATCAACTGCGCGGTCGCGCCGACGCCTTGACCGTCGAGCGCGATCGAGGCCTGCTTGTTGCCGTCGGGATCCGAGTAGTTGACGACCAGCGTCGCCGGCCGCGCGTTGAAGCCGTTGGGATTGAACGTCAAGCGGACGTCGAGCTTCTGACCGGGGCCGAGCGTGCAGGTCTGGGTCGAGCACGCGCCGCCGAGCGTGAACGTCCAGTCGTTCGAGGCGAGCGGAACCGCGGCGTCGACGATCTGGATCGTCGTGGTCGACAGTGTTCCCATCGCGCCGCCGTTCGCGAGCTCGATGGTGGTGTTCGCCGTGCCGCCGGAGACCTCGACGGGCGTCGCGATGGTCACGTTCGGAGGGTTGACGGTGAGTACGGCGTTGCCACTGCCCGCCCCCACGGCGCACGTCAGGTTGACCGGTGGCAGCGCGATCCCGTTGGCACCGGTGAGGAACAGCTGACCGGTGTGCGTGCCCGCGGCGAGGGGCCGGCACAACACGTCGACGTTGGTGGTGCTGTTCGCGAGCAGCATGCCGGCATCGCAGCCCGTCTGGTCCTGGCACGGGCTCCCGATGAGAAAGTTCGGATTGTTGACCTGGATGCTGATCGGGATGCTGTTCGTGTTCGTCGGGTTCGAGATCACTAACGGGAACGGCAGCGACGAGACCCCGACCTGCTGGTTGGAGAACGTCACCGGGATCGGCAACGCGGACAGCGGCTCGCTCGTGAAGGTCGCGCAGAACGCATCGAACGTGGAGACCGAGATGCTCGCGGAATTCTGGATGTCGAACGTGCAGCGGTGCATGCCGACCGGGAGAGTCGGTGGGCACTCGATCGAGACCGGGACGGTCAGGGTGCCAGGGACCGAGAACGGATCACCGGTGCCACCCGCGATCCGCATCGCCGGCGCGGGACCGCAGGTGCCGACGATCTTGCCGGTGAACGGCGTGGCGCCCAGGTTCGTCACCATCACCGTCATGGCCTGGTTGGAGCCAACGGCCTGCTTGACGCCGATCAGGCGTGGATTGACCACGATCGAGTCCGCGTCGCCCGCGGCCCACGCGAGGGTCGCGGTGATCGCCACGACGACCCCGATCCCTCGGCGCCACCACCTCCGCTGCATCACAGGCGCCCGATCACGCCGACCGTCGGAACGTAGACGTTCGAGACGAACGGCGTGTTGTCGACGAACCAGAAGTGTTCGTATCCGAGGTCAGCCTGCACGCTGAGGTGACCGTTGATGTAGAGCTCGATGCCCGCGGCGATGCGCGCGCCGATCGCGAGCTTGGTCTCGGTGACCTCCATGTTCCCCGAGATCGTCGTGGTGTCGAACACGAAGCCGGGGATCCCGATCGCGCCGTACGGACGAAGAAATCCGGTGAGGAACCGATAGCGCGCACCGAGGTAGCCCCCGTTCTGGTTCGAGCGCAGGACCATGATGTCGCCCTCGAAGTTGCCACGCGAGATCGCGAGCCCGAGCCCGCCCGCGAAGCCGCGACCTTCGGCGTCGATCCGCAGGACGCCGAGGATGCCCGACGAGATCGTCTCCTTGGCGGCGCGTGGTGCCGGGCCGTCGTCGCCAAACACCTCGAACGCGGGCTTGATCGCCCTGACCTCGGCACCACCCGTCGCGAGCACGCCTCGCTGGTTGGTCCCGCCGGCGCTCTTGTACTCGCCGGTGATCAGCCATCCCTGCTGGGTCTCGGGCGGAGGCTTGGCCGTGGGCGGGGGCTCGATCGGCACCTCGAGCTGGATCGACGCGAGCACTTCCTTGTTCTCGCCCTCGAAGCCGTTGACCGTGACCTCTCCCCACTTGTCCGAGTTGCGGATGCGGATCAGGTGAAGCCCCGGCCGCACGCGGGTGATCAACGTGCTGCCGATCGGGATGAACGAGCCGGCATCGATCGAGATCGTCGACAGCCGCGGCGCGACCCGGATCGTCAGGATCGTGAGCTGCGCGTCGAGCTTGAGCAGCAGCTCCTTGACCTCGGTGACGCGCTCGGAGCCGGTCGCGGGATCGGTGAGGTAGCGCTGGTAGGTGTTCGCGGCGTCGGCGAGCCGGCCCATATCGCGCAGGGTCGAGCCGATGTTGAGCAGGATCTTCGGGCTCGGGAAGGCGTTGTACGCCTCGAGAAAGTTCGCGAGCGCCTGGTCGTAGGCCTTTGCCTGCAGTTGCTTGACGCCCTCGACCATCAACCCCTGCGCGAGCGTGCGCTTCTGCGGATCGTCGACCTGGACCGCGGGATCTTGCGTGATCTGCGTCAGGGCTTCGGTCAGCTCTTTACTGTCGCGGATCTGGGCGAGCGGGGTGGTCGGCTCGGTGGGTGGATCGTCGGCATAGGCAAGGCGCGCGGCGAGCACGCTGCTGAACAACACGAATCTAACGATCACGGACGAGGTACCCTCTTTTTTCCATCATCGCTCAGATCCGTCTCGACGGGCGATCCACTCGTGGTCGTTGGTCCTTTCGGCGGCTTCGTGACCGGTGGCTTGACCACGATCGGCGGCTTGCCCGGGACCTGCTTCGTCTCGGTGATGGGGGGCGGCGAGGGGGCGGTCTGCGGTTCGAGTGGCTTCGGCTCGTCGCGTTTCACGGCCGGGATCGGCGCGGGCAAGGCCTTGAGCTCGACCTTCGTGGGTTCGTCGTCCCCGCGCATCGCGAGGATCGCGATCACGCCGATGGCCACCAGCGTGGTCACCACGCCGGCGATCAGGGGGATGCGCGACCGCGGCTGCGTGATCGGCCGCGGGGTCGCGACCGGTGCCGTGAACTCTCGCAGCGTCGACGGCTCGTTGCGCGGGTGCACCGCGGACCGCGGCCCCGTCATCAACCACTGGGCGCGCGTGCCATCCAGCAGCGGCGTCAGCACCTGCATCAGCTCGCCGGCGGACTGGATCCGGTTCGCGGGATCCTTCGCGAGGAGCCGCATCACGATCGCGTCCATCGCCGGCGTGATGTGCGCCGCCAGCGAGCGCGGTGGGATCGGATCATCCATCAAGTGCATCGCGACGATCTCGCCGGCACCCTCGGAGACGAACGGCGGTCGACCGGTGAGCAGCTCGTAGAGGATGCAGCCGAGCGAGTACAGATCGGCGCGGTGATCGACGGCGCTTGCCTCGCGCGCTTGCTCCGGCGCCATGTAGCTCGGCGTGCCGATCAGCATGCCCAGCTTCGTGTGGCCGGCGCCGTTCTCCGTCAGCTTCGCGATCCCGAAGTCGAGCACCTTCGGCCGCACGGCTCCGGTCGCGCCCTCGAGATCCGGCACCAGGAACACGTTGTCGGGCTTGAGATCGCGATGGAAGATGCCCTGCGCGTGTGCCGCCTTGAGGGCGCTCGCGATGCCGCGTATGATCGCCGCAGCCTCGGGCTCGGTGTAGTGCCCGACATCGGCGATCGCACGCTTCAGCGTCTTGCCGACCAGCAGCTCCATCACGAGGTAGCCGTGGCCATCCTCGGTGTATCCGAAGTCGAAGATCTCGACGATGCCGGGATGGCGGATCGCCGTCGCCGCGCGTGCCTCGTTGAAGAACCGATCGATGAGCTCTTGTCGCGTGTCGAGGTCGGACCGCAGGAGCTTGACCGCCGCCGGCCGCCCGATCAGCTCGTGCGTCGCCTTGTAGACAGTCCCCATCCCACCGGTCGAGATCTCCTCGAGCAGTCGATAGCTCCCAACCAAGCTGCCCGCCATGCGCGGTGCGACGCGCGAGGTCGGTGCAACGCTGAACCCAGGTTCCGTCACGCCGGCTACAAGGATGGGACAGGGCGCCCGAGGTATCAAGCTTGCGGTAGGGGCCACTGCAGCCGGGTGTGACCCGCGTGTTACCCTCCGGGCGTGCGATCAGCGAATCCCGCGCACTTCCGGGGGAGTTGGCGCGTGCAGCTCGCCTCGTGCGCGCTGCTCGTCCCCGCTCTGGCCCACGCCGACGGCGGGTTGCAGGATCCGGCGAACCCCGTCAAACCGGAGCCGCCACCCGCCCCTTCTCCACCCGATCCCGCAGTGGCGGGCTCGTCGCAACACGGCCTCGAGTCCGGCTCGCGGCACCAGGGGCTGTCGATCACGCTCGCGATCGGCGGCGGGCTGACGGTTGGCGTCGGCATCGATAGCTCGGTCGGCCGTGGGCCCTCCGGCTCCCTGCGGATCTCGCACATGGCCGGCGAGCGCTGGGCATTCGCCGCCGAGATCGCAAATACCACGTTGCTCCATCGGGTCACGGGCACCGATTCGTCGGGCGGCAAGCTCCGCACGGACGTCGGGACCAACTTGTTGATCGGCGCCCAGCTCTACGTCAACCGGGTGCTGTGGCTGCGCGCCGGCGTCGGGCTCGGCAGCTTCAAGATCGACGAGCCCGACTCGATGACGGCGAAGACCCTGTCGGGGCCGTCGGGGGTCGCCGGCGGCGGCCTCGATCTCGTGCGGTTTCGCCGCGCGGCGATCGGGGTCGAGATGATGAGCCTCGGCATGCTCAACCGCGATGGGCTGCTGACCACGACCGCGTTCATGCTCGATCTCACGATCGAGTGATCAGTAGATCGAGTCCGCGTTCTCGGGGATGATCGGATCGTCGCCCGCGGGCAGTTCCTCGTCGGGCCCGTCGGGCCCGTCGGGATCAGGCATCGGGACCTCGAGGTCCATCTCGGGCTCGACCTCGGGGTGCTCGAAGTCGATCGCGAGCGGCGTCTTGGTGTTCGCGGTCAACGAGATGTCGACCCGGCGCACCTGATCTCGCCACTTCGCACTCGCCGTCAGGTCGCACGCCGGCAAGCCATCGAGCGTGAACTTGCCGTCGCGCACGCTGACGAGCCGCGAGGCCTCGGTGATCTTGATGCGATTCCCGTCGACGGTGCAGCCGGCGATCACGAGCTCGAAGCTGCCCGTCTTGACGCCCTTCGCGACGCCCTCGATCGTGCCGGTACCACCGAGCTGCAACCGCACGCCCGAGGACGGTGACGTCACCTCGGTCGAGATCACGCCGCGGCCGGGCGCGTACGCCGTGAGCTGGTAGCGACCCGCCGGCATCGCGAACACGCCCCACGTTCCATCCGCCCCGGAGCGCTCCTGTTGCGAGAGGCCGCCCTCGTCGAGCGGTTCGAGATCGAAGAACGCCATCGGCACCGGGGTACCCCGCTCGTCGACCAGCGTGCCGCTGATATCCGCGCCGCGAGAGGGGATCTGAAAGGTCGTCGCGAACCGCGCGCCCTCGCGGCACTCGAAGCGCTGCTCCGACGACGGCGGAGACTTCCACGGCCACGCGCGCAGCCGGATCTCCTGCTCGCCCGTGGTGGTGAAACGGAAGGTGCCGTCGGCGAGGATCCTGCCGGCCGGCGAGAAGGTACCGTCGAACCCGAGCTCGAGGGCACCATCCCCGGCGGGTGTACCGGAGGCCGCGACCACCTTGCCGGTGATCACGCAGCCGACGACCACGGTGAGCGAGCGCTCGAGCTTGTCGCCGGCGGACAGGATCGCCGAGACCTCCTCCTCGATGCCCGCGTAGCGAGCGTGGTTGAGCTCGAGCCACCATTCGCCGGCGGGGAGCCGCAACTCGTAGTTGCCGTCGGCATCGGTCTCGGCGACATCGCTGCCGAGCGCCGGCTTCATCCGCTTGTCGGCTTGAAACGCGCGCACCATCGCGTGGGCGACGGGCCGATTCGCCGCATCGCGGACACGCCCGTAGATCATGCCGCCGCGCAGCACGAACAGATCGACATCCTCGAGATCGCTCTGCGCGATCACCAGCGGCATCGCGGTCTCGTCGGGGACGCCGATCGCATCGAGATCGGGGAAGCCGGGCAGCCGTTCCTCGACGGGAAACCCGATCGACAGCACCGACTCGTCGCGGACGAACGCGCGATAGGCGCCGGGCTCGAGCTCGATCCGATACGAGCCGTCGGCACCCGCGATCGTCGATTGCTCGCCGCCGACTCCGCGGAACACCACCTCGACCTCGCCGACGTGATCCTTCGACAGCCGATCGACCACCGAGCCGGTGATCTGGACCAGCCCGCCGTCGCGCAGCTCGGTGCCGATCGTGCCAAGCCGGAACCCGCTCGTACCGGTACGGAGCCCTCCGAGCCGACCGCGCAGCTCGGTCGCGGTGCGCGACGGAACACCGCTGTCACCGTCGAGCTTGGATTCCGCGGGCTCGGAGCCCGACATCCACCAGACGAGGCCGGCGGCCATCGCGATCCCACCGAGCTTCCATCGTCGTTGCATCGCTTTGTCCAGACACGCCAGGCACGCCAGCGGTTTCCTGAAAACACGTGCTGCGAGGAAGCTATTTCAGTCGATCACTTCAACGACGAGCGCGGTGATGTTGTCTTTACCGCCGCGCTGGTTCGCGAGCGCGATCGCAGCCTCGGCGCACTCCTCGAGATCGCCATCGCCGCACAGGTCCGCGACTTCCTTGTCGGCGTTGAAGTAGCCGTGAAGGCCGTCGCTGCACAACAGGAGCCGATCTCCTACGGTGATGTCGATGTCGGCCGTGTCGACCTGGACGTAGTCCTTGTGGCCGACGGCGCGGGTGATGACGTTCTTGCCCTGGGCCTTCTCGGCCTCCTGCTTCGTCATCATCCCGTGCTTGACCTTGTAGTTGATCAGCGTGTGGTCCTCGGTCAGCTGGAGGACGTTGTTCCGGCGCACGCGGTAGACGCGGCTATCTCCGACGTGGACGGCGAACGCTAGGTTCGCGCAGACCAGGCAGGCAGACAGCGTGGTCGACATCCCCTTCTTCTCGGGGTCGAGCTCGGCCATGCCGAACACCATGTAACAGGCCTGCTTGACGCCGCTCTCGAGGAGTCGCCGGATCTCCCACACGCACTCGCTGTCGCCGCCGACGACGCGATCGACGAGCGAATCGAGCTCGTGGCGGGCACCGTAGACCCAGCCACGGAGCTGGTCGACGGCCTCGCGACTCGCGATCTCGCCCTTGTTGTGACCGCCCACGCCATCGGCCACGACGTAGAACGCCCTGTCGTCGTCAGCGAAGAAGGCATCTTCGTTGATCTGCCGCTTTCGGCCGACGTCGGTACGGGCAACGGATCGGAGCTTCACCCGACGAGCATCGTATCATGGCTACCGCCGGGCTCGCTTGCTACGCTGACGAAGTGACTGCACCATCCGGCCTCGAAGGCGTCATCCGCGAGCGGTCGGGCGAGATCCTCGCGGGCTGGATCGTCCGGTTCGAGCGGTCGCCCCTCCGGTTTCGGCGCGCCACCAAGGCCGCGAGCCACACCTCCCAGGTGGCCAACCTGGTCGAAGCCCTCGGGATGGCGGCCAGCTCGCAGGATCTCCGGCCGGGATCCCAGGCCACCCGCGAGCTCGAGCGCAACGCCGCGTTTCTCGGGGCCCAGTTCGCCTCCGAAGGCGCCACCGGGTTCGACATCGCCGCCCTGATGCTCGAGCTGCGTGAGGTGATCGCCGAGATGGCACCCGCCGAGGAGGTCGTGCCGATGACCCGGCTGTTCGAGTGGCTGACGGTGGTCGCACTCGACACCTTCGCCTCGTCGGGGCTGCAGTCGCTCAAGGAGCGGGTCGCCGACCAGCTGGAGCTCGGCACTCCCGTGATCGAGATCCTCCCGAAGGTCCCGGCCTGTTTGCTCGTCGGGGCGCCGCCGGCCGGGGTGATCGACGGCCTGCTGTCGCGGGCCTGGATGCTGGCGATCGGCACCGGTGCACCCTGCCTGATCATCGACTGCGGTGGGCTCGCCGAGGCCGGCGAGAAGAACTTCGAGGCCGGCTACCGCGAGTTTCTCGTGCAGGCCGAGGGCAGCCAGATCCAGATCTTGCTATCGACGGCGCGCCGGGCCCTCCGCGACAAGGTCACCACCCTCGCCGGTGAACGCGGGCTCACGTTCCAGCACTTCGATCGGCTCGACAGCGCGGTGGCTCACGCCGTCGAGCGCGCCGGATACTTATTGATGCGTAGGAGTTAGCGGTGTGCCGCCCCCGCTGGGCGCGGCACGAGTGATAACGTCGGGGCTCGTGGGAGAATTCCCGGTCGGCTTCGGTCGGTATCAGCTCGTCGAACGCCTAGCCGTCGGCGGGATGGCGGAGTTGTTCGTCGCGACGTCGCCGGGCGAGCACGGCTTCCAGAAGCGCGTCGTGATCAAGCGGCTGTTGCCCGCGCTCGTCCACGACGAGACGTACAACGCGATGTTCATCGACGAGGCGAAGCTGACCGCACGCCTCGTGCACCCGAAGATCGCGCAGACCTTCGAGCTCGGGAAGGTCGAGGATCAGCTCTACATCGCGATGGAGCATGTCGACGGCATCGACGTGCTCGCCTTGCTTCGCGAGTTCGCAGCGAAGCGGCGGCGGGTCGACGCACACCTCGCGGCGTGGATCGCGCACGAGGTGCTCGATGCGCTCGACTACGCCCACAACCTGACGTCCGACGACGGCGCGATGATGGGCATCGTCCACCGCGACATCTCGCCGTCGAACGTGCTGATGAGCGTGCGCGGCGACATCAAGCTCGTCGATTTCGGCATCGCGCGCGCCGTCGATCCGGATCGCGCCCACAAGAGCAAGTCGGGCACGCTCAAGGGAAAGTACGGATACATGTCGCCGGAGCAGGTGATCGAGCAACAGCTCGACGCCCGCAGCGATCTGTTCTCCGTCGGGGTCGTGTTCGCGGAGCTGCTCACCGGCCGGCGCTTGTTCGCGGCGGCGAACGAGCTCGACGTGCTGCTGATGGTGCGCGACGCGAAGCTGCACCGCCTCGACAAGTACGGCGCGGATCTCGATTCGGGGCTGTCGGACATCGTGCGCCGCGCCCTCAAGAAGTCGACCGACGAGCGCTGGCAGAGCGCAGGGCAGTTCCGCGATGCGCTCGCCGAGTGGCTGTTCGAGAACCGCCATCGGATGACGAACAAGCACGTCGCCGATGTCGTCAGCGATCTGCACGGCACGGTGGTCGCGCGCCGCAACAAGCAGGAGACCCGGCCGCCGAGCGATGTCGTCGAGATCGCGGTGGGCCGCTCGCCGAGCGAGGGTTCGGGACCTGGTCCCGACTATGACGCCGCACCGATGATCACCGTCGACGACGGGCCGTCGATGCCGGTGATCTCGGTGTCGTACGAGGACAAGCCGATCCGCGCGGTGACGATCAGCGATCTGTCGGCGGTGGCGTCGTCGGCGAGCTCGCGTGCCGAGACGGTGGGCGCGCGGCCCGAGGCGCGGATCCCTGCCGCGCGCATCCCCGCGATCGTCGAACGCGTGCTCCACAGGCCACCGCCGGCCGGTCCCGGCCCCGTCGGGATCCCTCCGATCCGTCCGCCGAGCGGCAGCACGCCGCCGATGGGCGTGCCGGTGCTCGGTGCCACGTCCGATTCGAGCGGCATCATCGAGATCCCGATCGCCGACACGATCAGCGCTGCGGTCGAGGCGATGACGGTGCCCGAGTCCAACCAGGACTCCGGCTTGCTCGCGTTCGACGATCTCACCGAGCCACCGCCGCGGCAACACATCCGCCCGCCGTCGACGGAGGAAGCGCTCCGCAAGAAGCCACCGACGCCGCCTGTGATCGCGGAGATCGCCGAATCGCCCGACGATGAGGGGGACTTCGCCGCCACGTCTCCGCTCCGCGTGCTGTTCCGGTTAATGACCGCGCGTGCGACCGGGTTGCTCGGCGTCGCGGTCGGCGGGATCAAGAAAGAGATCTACGTTCGCGACGGCCAGCCCGAGTACGTGTCGTCGAACGTCGCGTCGGAGCTGTTCGGCAACTACCTCGTCACCAAGGGCGTGCTGTCCGATGGCGAGCTCGCGATGGCGCTCGCGATGATGCCGCACTACGGCGGCAAGCTCGGCGATACCTTGGTTGGCCTCGGGCTGCTCAAGCCACTCGAGGTGTTCCGTCATCTGACGCGTCAGGTGCGGACGAAGATCATCGACGTCTGCACGTGGAACCGCGGCCAGTTCGCCTGGTACGCGGGTCGCGAGAATCCGCGAGAAGCCTTCCCTCTCGATTTCAACGCGTTCGAGATCCTCGGTGCGGGTGCGATGGCGCTGTCCGACGAGCACATCGAAGGTTGGACCGCGAAGAACGCGGACTTGCGCCTGCGCGCCTCGCGAACGCGCCGCGTCGGCCCCGAGCGGTTCGAGGTCAAGGGCCTGGTCAAGCTGTGCGACATGCTCGACGGCAAGAAGTCGATCAACGAGCTGGTCGAGCTGTCGTCGGACCGCAACGAGCGGCTCAAGATTGGCCGGATGCTGTGTCTGCTCGAGTCGTGTGACCTCGCGCGTCCGACCTGACCGAGCATCGCGT
>JANNBP010000329.1:0-16922 GCA_031385555.1 Deltaproteobacteria bacterium
GCCTTCTTGTCGTCCTCGGCCTTCTTGGCCTCGGCAGCCTCCTTGTCGGCGTCGGCTTTCTTCGCCTCGGCGGCCTTCTTTTCGTCCTCGGTCTTCTTGGCCTCGGCAGCCTTCTTGTCGTCGGCTTTCTTCGCCTCGGCGGCCTTCTTGTCGTCCTCGGCCTTCTTGGCCTCGGCAGCCTTCTTGTCGGCTTCCTTCTTCGCCTCTTCGGCCTTCTTGGCGTCGTCGCCCTTCTTGGCGTCGTCGTCTTTGTTGTCGTCGTCCTTCTTCTCCCCGCGCTTCGGGCGATCGCGCTTGCGCTCTTCCTTCTTGTCGTCCGGTTCCTTCTTCTCTTCGGGCGCAGGTTGCGCCGAGGTGACCGGAGAACCGGCAACGCTCAACAAGCTCGCGAGACACGCGGAAAGCAGCCAACGATGCAGCATGAAGCTCCTGACCTCTGGGCGTGAGACGTGACGAGAGTAGCGCCCTCGTCATTCAACGCGCCCATCGCGATCTCGTTTTCCACACGCGAGGCAGAACGCCCCGTTGGTTTCGCCGCGGTCCGGTCGAAGGCGTTAACGACGCTGTGCCGGCAGGCTATCGACCAGCCGACTCACGATCGTCTCGTGGGCCTTGTCGACCTCGACATCGGTCAGCGTGCGATCGACCGCGCGATAGCGGATCGACCACAGCATGCTCTTCATGCCGGCGCCCAGCTTGGCGTCGCGATAGTCCTCCATCAGCCGCACCGTCGCGAGGAGCGGCTCGCCGACGCTGTCGATCAGTTCTTCGATCCGCGCCGCCGGGATGTCCTCCGACAGCAGGAGCGAGACATCGCGCGTCGAGCCCGGGAACTTCGGGATCGGCCTCATCTGCGACGGTCCCGCGAGCGGCAGCGTCGTCAGATCGAGATCGAACGCGAACGCCGGCCCGTCGACCCCGAGCTTCTTGCGTGCGGTCGGGTGGACCTCGCCGAACCAGCCGACGATCACGTCGCCGATCACGAGCTCGCCGGCGACGCCGGGATGCAGGTACCCGACGCTCGTGATCGCGCGCGTCTTGACCGCCACGTTGCCCGCGACCGCGCGGATCGCGACGAGCGCATACGCCTTCGCGTCGAACGCATCCCACGGCGTGCCCTCGCCGAGTTGCGACGGCCTGCTGCCCGCGAGCACGCCCGCGGCCCAGGTCGGCTCGTCGGCGAGCTCGTGCATCGGCCGCTCGGTGATCGAGCCATCGCGCCGCAGGAAGATGCTGCCGACCTCGAACAGACAGACATCGGGACGGCCGTAGCTCTGGTTGCGCGCGACCGCGGCGAGCAAGTTCGGGATCAGGGACGTCCGCATCACTGCTTGATCCGCCGACATCGGGTTGCGCAGCGCGATCGGCTGCGCGCGGCGATCGCTCGCCGGCACCCCGAGCGCGGCGTTGCGATCGACGGACTGGAAGGTGAACGTGATCGCTTCCCACGCCCCGGCGGCCGCGAGCGCTGCACGCGCCAGCTCCCCGCGATCCGGTGGGCGCGGCGGTGGCGCCTGCCGCATCACGGGCAGCGTGCTCGTCACCTGCTCGTAGCCGACGATGCGGATGATCTCCTCGATCACGTCGATCTCGCGCGTGATGTCCGCACGCGCCGTCGGTGGCGTGACCTGGAGTTGCTCGTCGGCACCACCGCCCGGGGAATCGATCGTGCAGCCGAGGCGGGTCAGCGCATCGCGGCACGTACCGGGGTCGAGCGCGACGCCCGTCACCAGCCGCACGCGCGGCATCCGCACCGGGATGGTCACCGGCTTGTTGACGCGCGGATAGCGATCGACGACATCGCCGATCACCTTGCCGCCCGCGACCGTGCACAGCAGGCGCGCGGCCCGCGCCGACGCGAGCGATGCCAGCTCGGGATCCACGGTGCGCTCGAAGCGATGCGACGCTTCGCTGTGCAGCCCGAGCCGCCGCGCGGTGCGCCGGATCGTCAGCGGATGAAAGCTCGCCGCCTCGAGCAGCACGCGCGTGGTCTTGTCGGTGACCTCGGTCTCGAGCCCGCCCATCACGCCCGCGAGCGCGATGCCCCTCGCACCGTCGCGGATCATCAGATCGCCGGGGATCAACGTGCGCTCGATGCCATCGAGTGTCTTGAACACCTCGCCATCACGCGCCGGCGACACGAAGGCCGTGCCCGACGTCAGCGTCGCGGCATCGAACGCGTGCAGCGGCTGCCCGAGCTCGAACATCACGTAGTTCGTGATGTCGACGACGTTCGAGATCGGCCGCACGCCCACCGAGCGCAACCGTGCCGCGAGCTTTCGCCCGAGGCCGGTGGACGGGCCCACCGTGACGCCATCGATCACGCGCGCGGTGTACCGAGCGCATAGCGCGGGATCCGTGATCTCGACCTGCACACCCGCGGTGCCGTGACCCAGGTGCGCCGACAGATCGTGATCGGGCAACACCAGCTTGCCGCGCAGCATGGCGACCAGCTCGCTCGCGACCCCGAGGTGACCGAGCACGTCGCCGCGGTTCGCGTACGCCTTCATCTCGAGCAACCAGTCGTCGAGGAACAGCGCCTTCTGCGCGGGCTGCCCGAGCTGCGTCGAATCGCTCGCGTCGAGCACGATGATGCCCGAGTGATCGTTCCCGAGGCCGAGCTCGTCCTCCGAGCACAGCATGCCGGGTGACACCACGCCCTTGACGGGCTTCGGCGCCAGGGTCATCCCGTTCGGCAACGTCGCGCCGACCTGCGCCCACAACACCTTCCCACCGGGATCTGGAATGTTGTTCGCACCGCACACGACCTGCGTCGCGGCGCCGCCCTGCTCGGTGATCACGTCGACCAGCGTCAGCTTGTCGGAGCTCGGGTGCGGCCGCTTTCCCACCACCGCCGCCACCACGACGCCGGTGAAGCCCGCGCCGAGGTTCGTCATGCCCTCGATCTCGAGCCCGCCGCGCGTCAGGACGCGCGCGCCTTCTTCGACCGTCGGCTGCTGATCGAGGTCACATAGCTCGAGGAGCCAGCTCCACAGGATCTTCATTAGAACTGCTCCAGGAAGCGGAGGTCGCCCTCGTAGTAGAACTTGATGTCGTTGACGCCGTGGCGAAGCATCGCCATCCGCTCGAGGCCCATGCCGAACGCGAAGCCGGTGTACTTCTCGGCGTCGATCTTGACGTGCGCGAACACCTCGGGGTCGACGACGCCCGAGCCACCGATCTCGACCCAGCCGGTGCCCTTGCAGACGCGGCACGTCGACACCGCCGGCTCGCGCCCCATGCAGAAGCTGCACTGCATGTCGACCTCGGCGCCGGGCTCGACGAACGGGAAGTAGGACGGCCGCAACCGGATGTCGAGATCGCGCTGGAAGAACCGCGACACGAAGTGGATCAGCGTGCCCTTGAGGTCGGCGAACGAGATGCCCTCGTCGACTGCGAGGCCTTCGAGCTGCGTGAACATCGGCGAGTGCGTCGCGTCGTCGTCGCGGCGATACACCACCCCCGGCGCCACGATCCGGATCGGCGGCTGCTGGGTGAGCATCGTGCGGATCTGCACCGGGCTCGTGTGCGTGCGGAGCAGGATCTCTTCGCCGGTGATGTAGAAGGTGTCCTGCATGTCGCGCGCGGGGTGATCCTTCGGGATCG
The DNA here is from genome assembly GCA_031385555.1 of Deltaproteobacteria bacterium. GTDB lineage: Bacteria > Myxococcota_A > Polyangia > Haliangiales > Haliangiaceae > JABFXX01. Next base: position 3,607 of record JANNBP010000329.1, read on the forward strand.
CGAGCGCCTCGAACGTGTTCCAGTCGGTCTCGATCTGCGGGCCGTCGGCGACGACGAACCCGAGCTCGCTGAAGATCTGCACGGCCTCGAGCCGCACCTGGGTCATCAGGTGGAGGCGGCCCTGCCCCGTCGTGGGTCGCGCCGGCAGCGTGACATCGACCCTGCGGGCGAGGTCCGCCGTCGCCGCAGCGTGGACGAGGTCCTCGAGCTTCGCGGCGGTGCGCTCCTCGATCGTCTGCTTGACCCGGTTGGCCGCGGCACCGACCTGTGGCCGATCACCCGGCGGGAGCTTGCCGAGGTCCTTCATGACCTCCGAGACCTTCCCCTTCTTGCCGAGGAACTGCGCCTGTGCGCCGCGGATCGACTGTTCGTCGACGAGCGGTTGGATGACGGCGAGGAACTCCTCGCCGAGACGATCGAGAGTCGAGATCAGCTCGTTCGCATTCATGAGAGCACTCCATTGACTGGCTCGGCTCGCGCTCACCCCTTCACCTCGCCACCGCTACCCACCCGCCAGGGATTCGCCTCGCCAAACTGACTGGCTCGGCTCGCGCTCACCCCTTCACCTCGCCAACCTACCCTCACCGGGGATTTGCCTCGCCTCGCCAAACGCAAAAACGGCGGCCCGTTGCGGAGCCGCCGAGATTGTGAGGTCGAACAAGGCCCGACCGGATCGCAACGACTCTACGCGGTCGCGATCGCCTTGAACGCCACCGGGTCGCTGATCGCGATCTCGGAGAGCATCTTGCGGTTGATCGTGACGCCGGCGGACGTCAGCTTGCCGATCAGCTTGCTGTACGTGGTGCCGACCGTGCGTGCCGCCGCGTTGATGCGCTGGATCCAGAGCGAGCGGAAGTCCCGCTTCTTGACCTTGCGCGACCGATACATGTGCATCCAAGCGTGCTGCACGGCCTCGTTGGCGACGGCGTGGCAGCTCGAACGCTTGCCGCGGAAGCCCTTCGCGTGCTTGAGCAGGCGGTTACGGCGGCGGCGAGCTTTGAATCCTCGTTTAGCGCGGGGCATACATCAGTCCTTGTAGGGCAGCAGCTTTTCGATCTGGTGGTGGTGCGCCGCAGGCACGTACCCGGCGTTCCGCAACTGACGCTTGCGCTTCTTGGTGCGGTTGGTGAGGAGGTGGCGTTTAAACACCCTCCGGAACTTGAACTTGCCGGTGGCAGTACGCTTGAAGCGTTTCTTGGCACCGGAATGGGTCTTGACCTTGGGCATAGCTACCGTCGCTGGAAAGGCTGGTCTTATGCCCCAGCGGTTGTGGGAACACAAGGACCTTGAAACGTTTTGCGCGGAGCCGGAGATCCTTTGGAAGCCCCGGTCCCGCGCATGCATCACGAAGAACTTCGAAGGGTTAGGCTTTGGCGTCGGCTTCCGCCGCGCCCTCGCCTTCCAGATCATCCTCGTCGTCGTCGTCGACGTCCGCGTTGATCTGGTCTTCGTCGAGATCATCCTCATCCGGCTCGGGCGGCGGAGGCTGCTTGCCCGGCTGGTCCTTCTTCTGCGACAGCGCAGCTTGCTGGGCGGCGGCCGCGGCGGCCGCCTTCTTCGCGTTCTGCGCCTTCTGGACCACGCCCGGCTTCGGCGAGATCACCATGATCATGCGCCGGCCTTCCATGTTCTGGTTGGCCTCGACCGACGAGATATCCGCGCACCGCTCGATCACGCGATGGAGCACCGCGAGACCGGTCTGTGGGTGCGTGATCTCGCGACCGCGGAACACCACGGCGAGCCGTACCTTGTTGCCCTCTTCGAGGAACCGGCGGACATGCTTCACCTTGAAGTCCATGTCGTGGCCCTCGGTCTTCGGGCGGAACTTGATCTCCTTGGTCTCCACCGTCGAAGCGCGCTTCTTTGCCTGCTGCTTCTTCTTCGCTTCCTCGTACTTGTACTTGCCGTAATCCATGATCCGGCAGACAGGAGGGAACGCGCGCGGTGAGATCTCGACGAGGTCGAGGCCCTTCTCCTCGGCGAGCCGCAGCGCTTCGTGCGTCGGCAAGATGCCTAGCTGCTCTTCATCGAGGATGACCCGGATCTCCGGGACGCGAATCCGATGGTTGATGCGAAGGCCCTGCTCGGGGCGGCGGCGGTCAAAACGTCCAGGCGGTCGACCGTTCATCGAAAGCAGCTCATGTACATGTTTCTCGGGTGTCTCCGGTGCGTAGGGCACAGGTTGTACCCCGGTCCCCTGACACGTGGCACCGCGTTTTTGCGGATTTTTGGTCGCCGTGGGGGCATTTCGCCTAGCGCGCCCTCTTGTGATCGAGGTACGCGCCGGTCGCGGCGGCCTCGCGATCGATCGCAGGTCGCCGCCGTGCAGCGCAGCGTCGCGTAGCGCTGGGCGCGACGACGAGCCGGCGCTCGAGCTCGCTGCGCTGAGCTTCGATCACGCCTTCGTGACCCGGCAGGTTTGCTCGATCCCCGACTGCGCATTCGCCATCGTGCGCTCGCCGTGATGCCGATGAGCTCTGCGGTTGCCGGCTTCTTGACGACCGTGAATCGTCGGGCCCTCACGCGCGACGCTTCTTCACGATCACCTCACGATCACCTCCCTGTCATCAGTACGGGATCGCGATCTCGGCGGTGATCCTCGTCAGGAAGTCGGCGAGTGACATCACACCCAGGTTCGTCTCCTTGCCGGTGCCGCGCGCGCGCGGAGCCACCGCCTTGGCCTCGACCTCCTTGTCGCCGAGCACCAGCGTGTAGGCGACACGCGACAGCTGCGCCTGCTTGATCATCGAGTTCAGGTGATCCGCCGAACGATCGACCTCGACGCGCACGCCGGCGTTGCGCAGCGTCACCGCGACCTCTTCGGCCCACGGCAGATGGCGCTCCGCGATCGGGATGATGCGCACCTGCTCGGGTGCGAGCCAGGTCGGAAACGTCCCCGCGAAGTGCTCGATCAGGATGCCGATGAAGCGCTCGAACGAGCCGTAGATCGCGCGGTGGATCACCACCGGGCGCTCGCGCTTGTTCTCCGTCGTGACGTACTCGAGATTGAAGCGCTCGGGTGCGTTGTAGTCGAGCTGGATCGTGCCGAGCTGCCACTTGCGACCGATCGAGTCGGCGACGTCGAAGTCGATCTTCGGGCCGTAGAACGCGCCATCACCCGGCTTGAGCTCGTACGGCAGCCCCGTCTTCTCGAGCGCCGCCTTGAGCGCCGTCTCCGCGCGATCCCACAGTGCGTCGTCGCCGATCTTCTTCTCGGGACGCGTCGCGAACTTCGCCGTGAACTGCAGGCCGAACGCCGAGTATACGCTCGAGATCATCTTCGTCAGCGCGAGCACCTCGTCGGTGATCTGCGACTCCATCAAGTAGATGTGCGCGTCGTCCTGCTGAAACTGGCGGACGCGCGTCAGGCCGCTCAGCACGCCCGTCGCCTCGTTGCGATGCAGCACGTCCTGCGTGTGCAGGCGCAGCGGCAGCTCGCGATAGCTCCGCAGCTTCATCCCGAAGTAGAGGTGATGCGACGGGCAGTTCATCGGCTTGAGCGAGAAGCTCGCGCGCTCGTCCTCGGGCAGCGCCGGGTCCGCCTCGGGGTCGAGGATCAGGAACATGTTCTCGCGGTACTTGCCCCAGTGCCCCGACGTCTCCCACAGCGACTTGTTGTAGAGCAGCGGCGTCTTGATCTCCTCGTAGCCGTTGCCCAGACACATCCGGCGCATCGCCGTCTGCAGCTGCGTGAAGATCGCCGTGCCCTTGTGCGTCCAGAACACCGCGCCGGGGGCCGCGGGATGGAACGCGAACAGGTCGAGCTCCTTACCGACGCGACGGTGATCGCGCTTCTTCGCCTCTTCCTGCTGGTGCACCCAGGCGTCGAGCTCCTTCTGCGTATGGAAGGCCGTGCCGTAGATCCGCTGGAGCTGCGCGTTGCGGTGATCGCCGCGCCAGTACGCCCCGGCGACGCTGAGTAGCTTGATCACGCCGATCTTGGCTGTCGACGGCGCGTGCGGTCCGAGGCAGAAGTCGACCCAGTCGCCGTGCGTGTACAGCGTCAGCGTGTTCTTGGCGGAGGGCGTCCCGGCGGCCACCGCGGCGGCCTCTTGCCGCGCGAAGATGTCCTCGACGATCTCGAGCTTGAACTTCTCGCCGAGCTTGGTGAACAGCGCGAGCGCCTCTTCCTTCGAGACCTCCGTGCGGACGAACGGGAGATCTTTCTTCACCTCCAGGTTCGCGGCCGTCTCGATCAACACGAGGTCATCCGGCGTGAACGGCTTCGGGTTGCCGTCGGCGTCCGTCCGGTAGAAGTCGTAGTAGAAGCCGTCGTCGGTCGACGGACCGATCGTGACCTGCGTGCCGGGGAACATCCGCTGCACCACGCTCGCGACCACGTGGGCCGCGTCGTGGCGGATCAGCTCGAGCCCCTCGGGGTTCTTTGCCGTGAACAGCTGCAGCTTGCCGTCGTGATCGAGCGGCCTCGACAGATCGACGTCGACGCCGTCGTACTTCGCGTACAACGCCGCCTTCGCGAGACCCGGGCCGATCGAGCTCTTGACGAAGTCGACCACGGTGGTGCCCGTGGCCACGGACTTCGTGGAAACGTCGGGCAACGTGATCGTGACTTCGGCTGCGCTCATCTGCGTGTCTCCTGGTGAACGCTCGCTGCTTGCGAGCGGTTCGCAAGATAGCGTGCAGATAGTGAAACGGCCGATTTCCCTTTCAGAAAATCGGCCGTCTTCGTAGGCACATGCGGGATTGAACCGCAGACCCCCACCGTGTCAAGGTGATGCTCTCCCGCTGAGCTATGTGCCTGTGAGGGAGGCGATTGGTTACTAGACCAATCGCGAGTCGTCAAGCGGGTCGGCGAGCTTCGAGATCCCCGTGTTAGACCAGCCGGATGCGAATCGACCGAATCGCGCTCGCTGTCCTGTTGTGCCTCTCGGCCCCCACCGTCCGTGCCGACGACTATAAATGCAAGGAAGCCGAGCCCGGCACGAAGCTCATCGCGACCTTCGGTCCGACCGTGTCGCTGCACGACCTGTCGGTGTGGATCCTGGGCTTCACCTGCAAGAACGTCGTGTTCGCGCCCGACGTGGCGAAGCACGCGACCAAGCTCACGGTGATCGCGCCGAAGGCGATGACGCCGAAGCAGGCGCTCCAGCTGTTCGTCGATGCGGTCGAGGCGACCGGCCTGATCGTCCAGCAGAAGCCCGACACCATCGTCATCAAGCTCGGTCCGAACATGCCGAAGACCTGCCCGGATCTCGCGGTCGCCCCGCGGCAGCCCAAGACCTACGACGCGATCCCGACGACGAACCCCGACTCCACGCCTGCGCCCTCCGACGACGATGCGGTCAAGGCGATCGCCGCGATCAAGAAGCTCGACGCGACCCACTACGAGATCCCGCGGGCGACCATCGACCTGGTGCTGGCCAACCCGATGGCCATCAGCAAGGGGGCCCGCATCGTCCCGGCGATGAAGAACGGCAAGCCCGACGGCATCAAGCTCTACGCGATCCGGCCCGACTCGCTGTGGGCGAAGATCGGGTTCGCCAACGGCGACACGGCCATTGCGGTCAACGGGATGCCGCTGACCGACGCGGAGCAGGGCCTCGCCATCTACCAGAAACTGCGGGACGCTAAGCAGCTGGACATCAACCTCGTACGAGCCGGCAGCCCGCTGGTCCTCACGATCACCATCAAGTAGACCAAGGGGCTGCAATCCCTGTCATGGCAGGCCACGGTAGTCGTCTTGTGACCTCCCCAGAACGGGCGTAAGCTTGAGACCTTAGACAACCCTTTCGGTTCCCAGCCGGGTCCGAAGAACAACGGATGAGGCCCTGACATCACTGTCAGGGGCGAGACTTTCGGTGATTCAGGTCGGAGAGGTCCTCGACAAGTACGAGCTGCTCGAGCGAGTCGGCCAAGGCGGGATGGCGGTCGTCTATCGCGGCCTCGACCGATCGCTCAAGCGCGTCGTCGCGGTCAAGATCCTCCACAAGCACCTGTCGGACTATCAGGAAGCGCGCGATCGCTTCGAGCGCGAGGCGCAGGCCGTCGCGAAGCTGCGCCACGAGAACATCCTGGAGATCTTCGACTACTCGGGGGCGGACGAAGCGAAGTCCCTCGGCTCCAGCTACATCGTCACCGAGTTCATCGACGGTCAGACGCTCAAGCAGGCGATCACGGAGCGGCCGATCCAGTACCCCGAGATCGGGGCGATGATCCTCCTCCAGGTCTGCCGCGCGCTCGCGCATGCCCACGGCGCCGGCATCCTGCATCGCGACGTCAAACCCGAGAACGTGATGATCCGGTCCGATGGCGTCGTCAAGCTGATGGACTTCGGCATCTCGCACATGCTCGACCTCGAGCGGTTGACCGTCACCGGCCAGCTGCTCGGCTCGCCGGCATACATGGCGCCGGAGCATGTCGAGGGGCGCCAGCTCGACTTCCGGACGGACGTGTTCGCCGCCGGCATCGTGCTCTATCAGCTCACCGCGGGGAAGCTGCCGTTCGAGGGCAAGAACCCGCACGAGGTGCTCAAGCGGATCGCGGAGTGCAAGTTCACCGACCCGCGACAAGTCAACCCGGTGATCGGCAATCGGCTCGGCCGGATCATCCTGAAGGCGATGGCCGCCGATCCGGACGATCGGTATTCCAACGTCGGCGAGATGGTGCTCGCCCTCGAGGGATACCTCGAGGAGTCCGGCGTCGATGTCGAGAAGGTGCAGAGCGAGCTGGGGCGCTACTTCGCCGGTCCCGCCGCGTACGAGCAGGCGTTCGAGATCAAGCTGCTCGATCACCTGACCACGCGCGGCACCAAGCTGCTCGCCGCGAACGAGCGCGCCCCGGCCCTCGACATCTTCGATCGCATCCTGACGATCGATCCCGAGAACGCGAAGGTCCTCGCGATCCTCGACGGGATCAATCGCCGCCGCCGGGTCCAGCAGACGGCGCTCGGCATCGGCGCGGTCTGCGTCGTCGCGTTCTGCGCGTACATGGTGCACCGCAACAACCAGCCCGACGACGTCGTGCTGATCGCAGCGCCGACCGGCAGCGAGTACGTGTTTGCACCCCGGCCGATCCGCGCTGTCGTCCAGGATCAGCCGATGGTGCCGCCGCTCGAGCTCGATGCGGGGGTCGCGGACGATGCCGTGATCGCGATCCGCGACGATGCGCGTGACACCACGCCCGACGCCGGAGCCCCGATCGACACCGCGCCCGTGCCGGTCCAGTTCGAGCTCGTGGTGAAGGTGTTCCCGCGCGACGCGGTCGTCACGTTCGGCGACAGCCCCCCGGTCACGGCACAGGGCGGGCTGGCGAAGCAGATGGTCGATCGCGACGTACTCGTCAAGGTCTCGCATCCGCTGTGCGAGTCGCAGGAGCGCACGGTCAAACCCAATGCCGTCGAGGTGTTCAACCTCGAGTACAAGCCGGCGCAGATCATTCCAAAGTGCGCGAAAGCGGGTGACGTTCGCGTCAACGGGGATCCGGCCGTGATTGGCACACCCGCCTCCGTATTCTGGCGCGGCTCGCTCGCCGATTCCAAGAAGGTCGAAGTCGAGTTCGTGATCCCCGGTCTCCCGCCGATCAAGAAGACCGTGACGGTCGTCCCTGCCCAGAAAGGTGTGGTGGTCGAGTGCGAGTGAAGTGCCTCGCCATCGCACTCCTCGTCACGAGTCTCGCCGGCATCGTGCACGCCACGCCGACCCAAGACCTCGACAAGGGCCGCGATGCTTACAAGGCGCAGGACTGGGACGTTGCCTACAAGACGGTCAACGCCCTGCTCTATCCAAACGTCGAGCTCGCACGACAAGAAGACGTCTGGGAGGCCTACGTGATCCTCGGCGCGTCCGCGTACCAGCTAGGCAACCGCGTGCGCGCGATCGACGAGTTCGAGAAGGCCTTACGGATCGACGCGGAGCGAACGATCACGACGAACACTCATCGCGCCGAGGTGGTGCAGCTCTACGAGGACACCAAGGACAAGTTCAAGGAACGCCTCGCCATCGAAGCGGAGCGCAAGCGTCAAGCCGACCAGCGTCAACGTATCGAGGACTATCTCAAAACGATCGGCGTGTACGAGACCAACTCGTTCGGCGTCAACTTCATCCCGTTCGGCGTCGGCCAGTTCCAGAACAAGCAACCTCGTAAGGGCTATCTGTTCCTTGGAGGCCAGGTGCTCACCGGCGGTGCGTCGCTGGTGACGTTCGTCTACCTCGCGGGCAAGTACGGCCTGTCGTCGAACCAGGTGCCGCTGCTCGACGGCCCGCGCGTCCGCCAGCTCCAGCAACTCGAGATCGGGACGGGGATCGCGTTCATCGCGCTCTACGGTTGGGGCGTGGTCGACGCGATGATCAACTACAGGGCCACCCGGTTGGTCAAAGGCGACGACTCGTTGCTACCGCAAGACGTCCTCGACGGAACCAGTCCGATACCGAAGGCGCCACCCAAGAAGACTTCGCTCCGCGACCGTTTACGTATCGGTCCGATCCTCACGCCCACCGGCGTGGGCATCGGGCTGGGCTGGGAGAACGACTGATGCCCTCGCTTCGTATGACCGCACCCGGCCGCTCGCCGATGGTGTTCAACCTGCACAAGAAGATCACGTCGCTCGGCTCCGGCCCCGACAACGACATCGTGCTCCCCGATCCGCTTGTCACCGACGGCTACGCGGTGCACTTCGACGGCCAGATGTACACGGTGTTCGCGCCGAAGAAGACCGAGTTCGTGGTCAACGGCAAGAAGCGCAGCAAGCACAAGCTGTCGCACGACGAGCGGCTCGTGATCGGCAGCGTCGAGCTGCGGTTCGCGATGGTCGACGAGCAGGCGCCGGTCGAAGAAGAAGCCGCGAACACGATCGCGGACATGGACGCGTACACCAAGCTGTACGAGTTCTCGGAGAAGCTGATCCACCAGCGCGACCTCGGCGAGCTGCTCGACGCGCTGATGGACGCGGTCATCCAGATCACGAACGCCGACAAGGGCTTCCTGATCCTGCTCGAGGGCGAGTCGCTCGACGTCAAGGTCGCGCGCAATCTCAAGGCCGAGAACATCGCCGATGCGGTGACCCAGCTCAGCGACTCGATCATCGCGAAGGTCGTCCGCACCCGGAAGCCGGTGATCGTGTCGGACGCGCTGCGCGACGACGAGTTCAGCTCGAGCAAGAGTGTGATGCACCTCAAGGTGTCGTCGGTGATCTGCGTGCCGCTGCTCGATCGCGGCCGGCTGCTCGGCATCATCTACGTCGGCAACGACTCGATCCGCGATCTGTTCCAGTCCGACACGCTGCGAGTGCTGACGGTGTTCTCGTCGCAGGCATCGCTGATCGTCGCCAACGCGCTGCTGATGAACGAGCTCAAGGTCGACAACAAGCGCCTGAACGAGCGCCTCGAGCAGTACCGGTTCGGCGAGATCGTCGGTACGTCGCCGCCGATGCAGGCGGTGTTTCGCAAGGTCGAGAAGATCGCGGCGACCGACATCTCCGTGCTGATCACTGGCGAGACCGGGACCGGCAAGGAGCTGATCGCGCGCGAGATCCACAACCGCTCGCCGCGCACCGGCAAGCCGTTCGTCACGATCAACTGCGGCGCGATCCCCGAGAACCTCCTCGAGAGCGAGCTGTTCGGTCACGTCAAGGGTGCGTTCACCGGCGCGATCGCGAACAAGCAGGGCAAGTTCCAGGCAGCCGATGGCGGCACGCTGTTCCTCGACGAGATCGGCGAGATGCCGATCGAGCTGCAAGTGAAGCTGCTGCGCGCGATCCAGGAGAAGGTCGTCTACCGCGTCGGTGATACCCGACCCGAGAACTGCGATATCAGGATCCTCGCCGCCACCAACCGGCTGCTCGAGAATGAGATCGCGGCGGGTCGATTCCGCGAGGACCTCTACTACCGGCTCAACGTCGTCAACGTCGAGCTCCCTCCCCTGCGCGACCGCGGCGACGACATCCTGGTGATCGCGCGTTACCTGCTGTCTCGCTACTCGCGCGAGTACGACGCCAAGGTGAAGGGCCTGTCGCCGAACGCCGCCGTCGGCATCCGCAAGCACAACTGGCCCGGCAACATTCGCGAGCTCGAGAACCGGATCAAGAAGGCGATCGTGCTGTGCGAGTCGAGCGTGATCGGTCCCGACGATCTCGGGCTCACCCCCGACGTGCTGCCGCAGATCCTGTCGCTCGCGGACGCGAAGGACAAGTTCCAGCGCGAGTACATCAACGAGGTCCTCGCCCTCAACAACGGCAACCGGACCAAGACGGCGCGCGACCTCGGCGTCGACCCACGGACCGTGTTTCGCCACCTCGAGAAAGAGGGCGATGACGTAGGCAATCCGACGGATGTGACCTAGGTCGTACGGAACCGTTAACAGCCCCATGACGCGAATGTCGGAACCCCACGCCTCCCACCCCCCACTCGATCGAGCTAACCGCTCGATGTTGCTGGACGGATCTGCCCTGGCGCACCCGGTGCATGGTGGGGGAGTGCTCGTGCAGTTCGCAGCAGTTGGAACGGCGTTTCTCGGGGCCTGCGTGTTTCCACCGGACCTGTCGGTGGGAAACCAGGACGCCGGGATCAACTCGCCGCCCGCGATCCTGAGCGTGCGCACCGACGACCAGGAGCTGACCGAGCCCGGCCCCGTGATCTTCGATCAGGGCAACGGCACCCTGAACGTCGAGCTGATCGATACCGACCTCACCGACGAGCTGTTCGTCCGCGTGTTCGTCGACTACGCGCTCGACCATCAGACCGCGCCCCGCGTGTTGTGCAGTGCGCCGACCAACGGCAAGGCGGAGCGCAGTGTCACCTGCAGCACCAACGCCCTGTGCCTCCCCGAGGACGTCGCCGACCCGAAAGACAACACGATGCAGATCATGGTCTTCGATCGCGAGCCGCTCGAAGCCGGCAATCCACAGTTCCAGCAGCTGCCCGAGGGTGGGCTGTCGACGAGCCGCTTCTTCTTCCTGACCTGCGCGGCCCCGCCGACGAAGCCCGGAGCACGATGAACCAGCGGAGCACGATGAACCAGCGGAGCACAATGAAACAGCTCGCTGCCCTCGCGCTCCTCCTCGCAGGTTGCTTGTCGGTTCCCGACGCCCAGCCGGTCGAGTGCAAGCTCACGTCGGACTGTGACACCGCGAACGGCGAGGTCTGTGAAGAGGGCGTGTGCTGGGGTAACCCTCCGACGGGTCCGTTCGCCGTGCTGCTGACGCCCCCGAGCGAGCGCAAGACCGACGCGGTGAGCCGCGAGCTCATCGTCGACAGCTTGCCCGCCGATGGTTACTTCGGGGACCTCGAGCTCGGGGCTCCCGTGACGTTCACTGGCCAGGTCGTCTGCCCGAACGAGTGCGGGCAAACCGAGCTCTCCGCGACGATCGTCGTGACGCGGCCGTCCAGCTTCGCGGGCGGCCCGGCGTTCCGGCAGGTGTTCGAGACCGACCCTCGTACGGGCGGGTTCCAGCTCGTGCTGCCATCCGTCGGTGACGGCGAGTCGGATTACACGATCACGATCATCCCCGATGGTCGCGCTGGGGAGGACTCGCTCGCACGGCTCGTCCCGCCGCTGCGCACGTCGCTCTCGATCATGAAGAGCGAGTCCGGGAAGACGATCGATCTCGGCAGCAGCGCTCCGCTCGAGATCACTGGCTCGATCGTCGACGCCAACGACAACCCCGCCACCAACTACCGGGTGGTCGCGTTCGGTCGCTGGGAAGCGAACGCGCCGCTCACCGAGGTGTCCACCGTCGACCTGATCAACCAGACCGACAACTCGTTCTCGATCCGGCTGTCCGACGGCCTCGTCGGGTCGGTCGACCTCGTCGCGCAGCCGATCGGGAATGCCGACGCCGACGTCCAGCCGACGCTGCGGATGACGATCAACCCGATGGGGACGAACCTCGTCGAGCCGATCCTGCGGCAGCCGCAGAGCGCGCAGGCGATCGAGATCGTCGTCGACGTCCGTGGCACCGCGACGGGTGGCGAGGTCGGCGCCGTGATCGGTGCGCACGTCACGGTGCGCGGTCAGCTCGCAGGAGCGACCGACGCCACCTTCGTGACCACCAGCGACACCGACGAGAACGGCATGGCGACGCTGCGCTTGCCCGGCGGTGCGCTGGAGTCCAGCTATCGCGTGTCGGTGGTGCCGGCGGCGAATGCGACCGTCGGCATGGTGTTCGATCGTACGCTCAGCCCCGGCGGCACGACGGAGATCAAGCTGCCGGACCGGCTCGCGATCGTCGGCACGGTCCTCGACGTCTCGGGCAATCCGCTCAAGGACATCCAGGTCACCGCCTCGCCCTCGCTACGGTTCCAGTGGAGCCTGACGCCAGGCCCGCAAGCGTTCGCGACCGGCATCCCCGCCGCCTCGGTGGTCACCCCCGACTCCGGCGAGTTCGTGCTCTACGTCGATCCGTTCATCGCCGCCGGCGATGACACCGAGGAAGAGTTTGTCTGGGGCTTCTACGACCTGTCCTTCGTGCCCAGCGAGACCACCAACGCGCCGCTGTTCACCCAGGCCGAGGTGGAGATTCCGCGCGATCCGTCGCTCACCCAGCTCTCGATCGGCTCGCTTCCGCTGCCCGACGCGGCCCACATCCACGGGCGGATCGTCGCCCCGTCGCTGGAGACCATCGAGGGTGCCGAGATCAAGCTATTTCGGGTCGAAGACCCGAGTGCATTCACCAACTTCTGCGGCCTGCTGACCAACGCGCCGCCGAGCTGCCCGATCCCGGCGCTCCAGCTCGGGCGTGGCGTTTCGGACGTCGATGGCGTCGCCCGGCTGACCCTGCCCCGGCTCTAGGGCGCTTGCGAGCCCGTCTCCTCCCCACAGGCGAGCGTTTCGCGAGTCGACACGCCGGCCGGGCTAGCGCTTCGCGGTACCCCGGCCAGCGCCTTGTCCCTTGACCGTGGCGGGCACGCCGACTAAGGTCCGGCAGAATTCGAAGGTCTGCTGACAGTTATGATTCCGGAGAGTAGAGCGAGCGCACCCGAGGGAGAGTCCTTCTCGCGCTTGCTTTGCATCGGAGGCACCGAGTGGAGCAGCGAAGGGCGACGTCGTCCTCTCCCTGTGAATCTCCACCGTGATGACCGCCGACTGGTGCGTCGACCAGAACAGCTCGACGAGTTTTCCCACGCCAAGGTTTTCAAGAATGACGAACGATACGACGCCGCACCAAGAGGGTGTGGCGGACGCCGCGATCAGCGCGGCTCTCACGACTGTTGAATCCATCAAAGACGCCGTTGTGGGGGCCATCGAGGCCATCACGGGTGGAGCGCCTGCCGAAGAGGTACCTGCGGAGCCTAAGCCACCGAGCTTCGAGGATCTCGGGCTACATCCGGACATCCTCCAATCCGTCGCGGACATGGGCTACT
>JANNBP010000452.1:0-9687 GCA_031385555.1 Deltaproteobacteria bacterium
AGCGTATAGCGGATTAATAGCGAAGCTACTTCGAGGACCGAGCTAACACTAGTTATCTGGAGGAGTGTCCTAGTGCCCGATGGTGTCTGATACGAAATCAGAAGTACGCAAGTACCGGGGGATCAAATCCCTCCTCCTCCGCAATTTCAACGATCCGACGATCTCCCAACGCTGCTTTTTGTATCGGGACGCGGGTCCCGAACCCTTTGTATCGGGACGCGGGTCCCGAACCCTTTGTATCGGGACGCGGGTCCCGAACCCTTTGTATCGGGCGCGGGTCCCGAACCCTCTGTATCGGGCGCGGGTCCCGAACCCTCTGTATCGGGACGTGGGTCCCTCTCATCGGGGACGCGGGTCCCTCTCATCGGGACTGGGTCCCGAACCCTCTCGATGGAGAAGTGACCGAGTGGCCGAAGGTGCACGATTGGAAATCGTGTGTACTGAAAGGTACCAAGGGTTCGAATCCCTTCTTCTCCGCGACCAACTACCCTGCGATTCATGGTCCCGAGTGACGCAAGAGCTGTGAACCCCGCCAGGCCCGGAAGGGAGCAACGGTAGCGGAAGTAGCGGGTGCTTGGGGCCACCTTTTCGCGACGAGCGGTTATCGAACAGATGACCGCTCGTTGCCCATTTCGGCCGAGTCGCAGGGCTTTCGACCTGCGTGCTATATCCATCCTGATGGGTCGACGAGCTGCGCTTCTGCTCTGCGTATGCGCGCTGGGCTGTGACGAGGGTGGTGATGGCGGCGGTGCGTTCGAGTCATCGACAACGCCGAGCACCAAGAAGGGCGGCTTCTCCGCCGATCTCGCGAAGGAGACCGGCTCGGGATCGAGCGCAGCCGTCGCCACGACCGACAAGGCCGGAAGCGACGCGAAGTCTGCGGACACGAAGCCTGCGGACGCGAAGCCTGCGGACGTGAAACCTGCGGACGCGAAGCCTGTGGACGCGAAACCCGCGGACACGAAGCCCGCGGACACGAAGCCCGCGGACACGAAGCCCGCGGACACGAAGCCCGGATCGGGGAGCGACACGAAGCCTGTGGACACGAAGCCCGCGGACACGAAGCCTGCGGACACCACCGTGAAGGGCCCGCCGCAGATCGACACCGACAAGCCGCGGGTCTACGTCAAGCCGCCCGCCGACATCGGCGCGATCAAGCTGTCGCTGCTCCCGAACTGGGATCGCGACTACGGCGAGGCCGGCACCATCTCGTTGGTGGTCAAGGTGCCGGGTACCGACAAGACGCAGGTGTTCGCGTTTCGCTACGGCATCGAAGATCCGAAAGCGCCGGCCGATCGCGAGGCGTACAAGAAGTGGCTCGCGGACACCGGCGTTCTCAAGGCACCCGCCGACAAGCCGTTGATCGATCGCCAGCGCGGTAGCACGTGGTACCTCGAAGGCGTCGACGGGAGCGGTTCGCCGATGTTCCGCAACATCGTGGTGTACGGCGGCAAGAAGTTGATCTGCGGCGGCTCGCTGTATCGCGATGCCGTGCACAACACGCTCGGCGACATCCGCGACAAGACCGTGCTGCAGGCCAAAGAGATCTGCAGCGATCTCGGCCTCTGACGCGGAGATCTCGCGTAGCTAGCTCGTTGATCTCCGTGCACATTCGCGCGGAGATCGTCGCGCCGTTGGGATTGTGACGTCGGAGGCACCGGGTATAGTCGCCCGTCGCGTCATGTCCTATCTCGTGCTCGCTCGCAAATATCGGCCCGCGACCTTCTCGGAGGTCGTCGGCCAGGAGCACGTGACGCGCACGCTCGCGAACGCGTTCGCTGCCAATCGCGTGCACCACGCGTTCTTGTTCTGCGGCCCGCGTGGCTGCGGCAAGACCACGGTCGCGCGCATCGTCGGCAAGGCGCTCAACTGCGAGCAGCCCCTCGACGGTGCGGAGCCGTGCGGCACGTGCAGCGCGTGCACCAGCATCGGCAACGGCAGCGCCATCGATTACCAGGAGATGGACGGTGCGAGCAACCGCGGCATCGATGCGATCCGCGAGCTCACCGAAGCGGTGCGGTACCAGCCCGCGGCGCTGAAGAAGAAGGTCTACGTCATCGACGAAGTCCACATGCTCACCACCGAGGCCTTCAACGCGCTGTTGAAGACCCTCGAGGAGCCGCCTCCACATGTCACGTTCGTGCTGGCCACCACCGAGCCGCACAAGCTGCCGAACACGATCCTGTCGCGCTGTCAGCGCTATGACTTCAAGCTGGTCCCGGCGTCGCGCTTGGCCGTGCACCTGACCAGCGTGTTCGAACGCGAGCACCTCAGCGTCGAGGCTGGTGCCGTCAGCTTGCTGGTGCGCGAGTCGGGCGGCAGCGTGCGCGATGCGCTGTCGCTGTGCGACCAGTTGATCTCGTACGTCGGCGCGGCCACGATCACCGAGAAGCATGTCGCGGAAGTACTCGGCGTCGCCGATCGCTCGCTGACGCGCACGCTGGTTCGTGCGTTGGCGGCGGGGGAAGCCGGTGAGGCACTGGGCGCGGTCGAATCTGCGATCGAACGCGGCGTCGACGAAGTGCAGCTCGCGCGCGCGATCGTGCGGTACCTGCGCGACCTGTCGGTGCTGCAAGTCGCACCGAACCGGCCCGAGCTGATCGATGCGGCGGATGAAGAGCGCACCGAGCTACTCGGCGAAGCCAAGGCCTTGGATCGCTCGCGGATCTCGCAGATGTTCGAGCGGATGCTGCGGTGCTGCGACGAGCTCGGCAAGACGCTGCAGCCGCGGTTGGTGCTCGACTGCGCCCTGATCGATGTCGCCACCGTCGAGCCGCTGCTGCCGCTTGGAGATCTGCTCGAGCGGCTCGGTGAGATCGAGTCGCGATTGATCCGAGGCGGGGCACGTCAGGAGTCGCGGCCCGCGCAGCGCGCCCCGATGCAGCGGTCGCAAGAGCAATCGGGTGGGGGGGCTGCGCCGGCCAGGCCGTCGATGACGGGCCTGCTCGATGCCGCACTCGAGGAAGCCAAGCCAGCGCGCAAGCAGGCGCCGAGCTTCGCCACGGGAACCACGCCGGGTGCGCGTCCGATCGCTCAGCCGTCCGCACCGGCGGCGAAAGCACCATCGCCAGGAACCCCCGAGCCCGCTGAAAAGGCGCCAGCGGGTCGCGGCCGTGGCCCCGATCTAGCCGTCGGTAGTGCGAGCGGCGTCGGCGATCCCAATGCCGAGGTCGCGAGTGCGATCGCCGCGGCGAAGGCTGCCAAGTCGGCCGCCGAGGCCGCACGCACCGGTGGCATCGATCCTCGCGGCGTGCCTCAGCCGATCGCTACCGCACCGGCGCCGGCTGTCCCGTCGCCTCGACTCGAGGTGTCGACGGGCGGTCCGCGCGATCGCGAGATCCCGCACGCGGCGGACCTGCGGTCGGATCCGCGATCCGCTGCAGCACTGAACCCCGCACTGCAAGCGGCACCGCAATCCGCACTGCAATCCGCACTGCAAGCGGCACCGCAAGCGGCACCGCAATCCGCACTGCAAGCGGCACCGCAAGCGGCACCGCAATCCGCACCGCAATCCGCACTGCAAGCGGCACCGCAATCCGCACTGGAAGCGGCACCGCAACCTGCACTGCAACCGGCACCGCAACCGGCACCGCAAGCCGCACTGCAAGCCGCACCGCGAGCCGCACGGAAACCCGAAGCCACACCGCAACCCGCACGGAAACCCGCACCCCCGGCGCCCCAACCCGCACCCCCCACGCCCCAACCCGCACCCGAGCAGCGCACGTCGATGGCGCCGTCGGGGCCCGTTCCTGCGCCCGCCGCCACGGCCAATGGCTCCGGACCCACCTCGCAACTCACCGCGGCACCTGCGGATGTGCTGCAGGCGTGGAACACGGTGCTCGGCGAGCTCGAGACCCGTCGCAAGTTCACGCTCCTCGGGCCGTTCCAGCACGCGCGCGTCATGACGTGGAGCGCGGATCTGATCGAGCTCGGGTTCCCGCTCGACGTCCACAGCATGGGCGAGATGGCCTCCGAGCAGAAGCAGCTCGACGAGCTCCGCGCGATCATCCGCGAGCTCGGCGCCGAGCTCGCGCTGGTCAAGCTTGTCGTCCGCATGCTCGACGCGACCGAATCGGCGAAGGGCGGCGTGCGCTCCAGCCTCGAAGATTCGCGGGCGAAGTCCTCGGCGGAGCGTCACAAGCGCGAGGCGGAAGCGCGCGAGCACCCGATCACGAAACACGTACTGCAGACGTTTGGCGCGCAGATCAAGGAGATCAAGACCGATGTCTAACGGAAAAATGCCGGACCTCAACGCCCTGATGAAGCAGGCGCAGAAGCTCCAGGGCGATGT
The DNA here is from genome assembly GCA_031385555.1 of Deltaproteobacteria bacterium. GTDB lineage: Bacteria > Myxococcota_A > Polyangia > Haliangiales > Haliangiaceae > JABFXX01. The sequence continues at coordinate 4,292 of JANNBP010000452.1, forward strand.
TCAGAAGGCCCAGGAAGAGCTCGCGCAGCTGGAGTGCGAAGGCGCTGCCGGTGGCGGCATGGTGACCGCGACGGTGAACGGTCAGTTCGAAGTCGTGCGCGTCAAGATCGACAAGTCGGTCGTCGACCCGAACGACATCGGCATGCTCGAAGACCTGGTGACCTCGGCGATCAACGCTGCGGCCACCAAGGTGCGCGAGCAGAGCAAGGACAGGATGGCGAAGGTGATGGGTCCGCTCGGCGGCGGCATGGGTGGCGGGATCCCCGGCCTCTTCTGATCGCCAACGCAAACCCACACGCAAACGTGAACCGAGTCCTCCGACAGCGTTCCGATCGAGCCCGTGTCGCTCGAGACAAGAGTCCGTCCGTGCCTCGATCCTCGGGACGGGGCTCTCCGCGAGGCATCTCCGATGTCTGATCCGATTCGCCGGCTCGTGCAGGAGCTGTCCCGGCTGCCGGGGATCGGCGAGAAGTCAGCGACCCGACTCGCGTTTCATCTGATCCGTGGCAACCGCGCACAGGTCGCGGCCCTCGCGCAGGCGCTGATGGACGTCACCGACAAGATCCGGCTGTGCTCGACCTGCATGACCATGACCGAGGCGGACCCGTGCACGATGTGCAACGACCCTCGGAGAGATCCCGAGGTGCTCTGCGTGGTCGCTAGCCCGTCGGACCTGATCGCGATCGATCGCGGCGGCCACTTCCGCGGGCGCTACCACGTCCTCCACGGCCTGCTGTCCCCGCTCGAGGGCATCGGCCCAGACGATCTGCGGATCGCCGAGCTCGTCAAACGGCTCGGGACCGACGTTCGGGAAGTGATCCTCGCGACTTCGCCGTCGGTCGATGGCGAGGCCACCGCGATGTACATCGCCCGCACGATCAAGCCACTGGGCGTCAAGGTATCGAGGATCGCGACGGGACTCCCGGTCGGCGGTGAACTCGAGTACTCGGATCAGGCCACGATCGCGCGCGCCCTGGCCGGTCGGGCGACCATGTAAGTCGGTTCGTTGCGCCGACTTTGTGGGGCCCAAAGGTTGTTCGAACCCTGTGAGGTTGGTACCGTGACAAAGGCGGTGAGGGGGCCACGTTTGCATGCGTGAACCCATCTCCAAGGAGCCATGGCACGATGATCCAACAGCTCGTGATGTACGAGGAGGAGGTGGTCCAGATCAATCGGATCTGCGAAGCCCTCCACCGAGATTCGAATGCGCGAGCCGTGCTCGTGATCGACAAGAATGGTCAGGCGATCGCCTCGACCGGTGAGGTCCAGGAACTGGATGTCACTTCGCTGTCGTCGTTGACAGCCGGCAACGTCGCTGCGACGGGAGGCATCGCCTCCCTGCTCGCGGAGAAAGAGTTTGCTGGCCAGTTTCTCGAAGGCGAGAAGACGAACTACCACATCTCGATCGTCGGCCAGCGAGTGATCCTCGTGGTGCTGTTCGACGAGCGGAGCTCGCTCGGTCTCGTGCGCTTGCGCGTACGCAAGGCCTCGCAAGAGCTCGCGGTGACGATCGACGTGATGGTCAAGAAGAGCGCGGCAGGCTCGGGCCAGCCATCGGTGTTCTCCGAGATCACCGACGACGATATCGACAACCTCTTTAACGATTAGGCGCGAGCTTCATGAGTTTCATCAATTACTCGTCGCGCGAAATCAACTGCAAGATCGTCTACTACGGCCCGGGCTTGTGCGGGAAGACGACGAATCTCCAGTACATCTACAACAAGACCAATCCCGAGGCGAAGGGCAAGATGATCTCGCTCGCCACGGAGACCGAGCGCACGCTGTTCTTCGACTTCCTGCCACTCTCGCTCGGCGAGATCCGCGGCTTCAAGACGCGTTTCCACCTCTACACGGTGCCCGGTCAGGTGTTCTACGACGCGAGTCGCAAGCTGATCCTGAAGGGTGTCGACGGCGTCGTGTACGTCGGCGACTCGCAGATGGAGCGCATGGAAGCGAACATCGAGTCGCTCGATAACCTGAGCCAGAACCTGCAGGAGCAGGGGTACGACCTCAACAAGCTTCCGTACGTCGTGCAGTACAACAAGCGCGACCTGCCGAACGCGATCCCACTCGCGGAGCTAGAAGAAGCGCTGAACCCGACGAAGGTGCCGAGCTATGAAGCGGTGGCCCCGAAGGGAGTCGGCGTGTTCGATACGCTCAAGGCGGTTGCGAAGCTCGTGCTTACCGAGCTTCGAAAGGGCGGCTGATGCAAGCATCCGGTGCCGAGGCGTCTGCGTTTATGGCGCGCCCGAAGTTCCGCCACGATCATTTGATGGCGGAGCCGTTGGAGGACGGCGGTAGCAAGTACATCGACGTCCTCGATCCCGACACCGGGTCGATGTTCCGGTTCCACGAGATCGAGTTCGCGATCGCGTGCGGCATGGATGGCCAGCGCGATGTCGCGGCCCTGATCTCGTGGGCTCGTGAAGAGCTCGGACTCCTGCCGACGGCGGTCGAGGTCCGCAACGTGATCGCGCGGCTCGGCGAGCTCGGTTACCTCGATGTCGGTGCCCTCGCTCGCGAAGCCGCGGCGGCCGCGTCCGCCGAGCCGGTCTCGCGGCCGGTCGAGAAGCGCCCCGAGCCCGCGGCGCCGCAGAAACCAGCTGCGAGGCGCGACGACGATCTCGCTCCGGGCATCGTCGTCGGTGCGAAGTCGATCGACGCGCTGCCACCCGCAGCAGACGTCGAGCTCGGATCCGCCGGAGCCAAGGAGCGCTCGTCGGCGATCACGAAGGAACCGCCCGTCGAGGACTTCGCCCTCGGAGCCCCCGGCGTGGCCTTCGCCCCGGAGGTCCCGAAGCTTCCCGTCGAGGATGTCGCACTCGGCGCCCCTGGCCGGAACGCCGCGGTGCCTCAGCAGACCGATGTCTCCCTCGATCTCAGCGAGCAGGTGGGTGTCGGGCTCGACGACGTCAAGGAAGCCGTTCGCGCCTCGAGGGTGATGTCGGCAGTGGAAGTGCCGAAGGAGCTGCTCGACGCGATCGCCGAGCCGCCGGTGAAGCCGGAGCCGGTCGTCGCAAAGAAGCCGGAGCCGGTCGCGAAGAAGCCGGAGCCCGTGGTTGCCAAGCCGGAGCCCGTGGTTGCCAAGCCGGTCGTCGCCAAGCCGGAGCCCGTGGTTGCCAAGCCGGTCGAGAAGCCGGCCGAGAAGCCGGCGATCGTCGCGAAGCAGCCTCCGAAGCCGGAGAAGCCGGCCGAGAAGCATCCGGTCGCGCCCGCACCCGGGTCGAGCAACGTCACTCGTTTGATCGTCCTGTTCGTCCTGTTGCTCGCCGCGTTCGGCGTCTACATGGTCTGGAAGCACGTCATCCAGAAGTCGAACAGCGACGCCACCAAGACGGGCACGACCGAGACGCCGGTGACGCCGAAGCCGGAGCCCAAGCCGGAGCCGAAGAAGCCGGATCCGATCAAGCTGGCGAAGTCGTCGGCCGAGGCGCGCTCCTTCAAGGCCGACGCCGCCAACACCACCGTCGAGCAGGTCACCACCGAGAAGTCGGTCAAGAAGGACCAGGTCGTGATCTGGTTGAAGGGCGGCAAGGCAGCGCAGGTTCCGGTCGAGCTGGCTCGGATCGCGCTCGAGAAGGCTGCCAAGGAGGTCGCCGATCTCAAGGCGCAGCCCGCATCGCCGGAGCTCGACAAGAAGATCGCCGACGCCGAGAAGCGCCTGGTCCCGAAGAAGGAAGCGCTCGACAAGGCGAAGGAGGCGCTCGACAAGGTGTCGATCAAGGCCGCCGCCGATGGCGAAGTCACCCTCAATGCGAAGGCCGGCAAGGTCGCCGAGGGGGACGTGCTGTTCTCGTTGACGCCGGTGCCGACGCTGCTCGCGACGTTTCCGGTGACCAAGCCGGACGTCAAGCCGGACTCGTTGGTCTACATCGCCGTCAAAGGCAGCGAGAGCAAGCTGACCTGCAAGGCCACCAAGGTCGACGACAAGTCGACCGTCGTGGAGTGCCCGTTCGATGCGACCTCCGAGAACGCCGAGGTCGAGCTCGTCGGTCTCGCACCCGACCCGATTCCGCAACCGAAGCCGATCGAGCAACCGAAGCCGGTCGAACCGAAGCCGGTCGAGCAACCGAAACCCGCGCAGCCGGTGCAGCCTCGACCGGTGCAGCCGCGACCGGTGCAGCCGAAGCCTGCGGACCCCAAGCCGGCCGAGCCGAAGCCAGCGGACCCGAAGCCAGCCGACCCGCCGGCCACTCCGCCCGCGCCGCCGGCCGAACCGCCCGCCGCAAACCCGTAGTCGACAGGCCGCCCGCAAAGGTGGCCTTCGTCGTTTCGAAGGGCGCGTGGCCCCGGTGGCGATCAGGGGCTATCGTGTTCGTATGAAACTCAAGGGCACGATTCGGAAGAGCGACCTCGAGGGTGGTCACTGGACGATCGAGACCGCCGGGGGAGACACCTACCAGCTCGTCGGCAAGACCACGGACTGCAAGGACGGTCTCGAGGCCGAGGTCGACGGCAAGGTCGATAAGGATCAGATGGGCTTCGGCATGACCGGCCCGCACTTTCAGGTCAGCTCGATCAAAGCGATCAAGTAACGCAGGCGGGCCTGATCCCGGCGCCTCGAGGCCACGCGATCGACTAGCGACGTTTGCGGCCACGTGCGAGCAGCAGCTTGTGGACGCCACTGCCGACCACCATCGACGCGGCGAACGGCAACACGAACATGCCGAGCCGTTCGTTCCCGGGGCCGACCTGAACCTGGCCGAGCGTGAACATCACGCCGAGGATCGCGGACGCGATCACGCCGATCACCGCCGCGCCCACCAGCACGTTGCGATAGCGATGCTCGCGGGCGAGCTCTTCGATCAGCTCGTCGTGGCTCATGAATTCAACATGACCTCGCCGACTCGATCGTCAAGCGAATTTCGGAGGACGAGCTCGTGCAGAAACGATGCAGCGCGACGTGTTAGCTCGGTCACGCGCTGCGAGGCAAACGCAGCAAGCACGACGTGCGGATGATGAAATTTGTGGGCGACACGCTCGTATCGAACGGGGCAACGCGGCGTAGCATCGAGTCCCTCAACTTGGACGCTGCCACCGTCACGCTGACGACCGCCAGGGCGAAGCAGCTCGTCAGCGCCGAGCTGTCCGACGACGGGTGGACGATCAAGGTCAAGCTCGACGGGTTCCTGGCGACTCCTTCACGAGCTCGCTGACCGCGATCCCTGATCGGCGTCCTGTGTGTCGGTCCGGCGACGATCAGTACGTCAGCTGGTCGTTGACGTACGCCTTGTCGACGGTGAGCGACTATCAATCCAACAACCATCAATACGTCAGCTGGTCGTTGACGTACGCCTAGTCGACGGTGAGCAGCTGTCGGTCCGGCGACGATCAGTACGTCAGCGGGTCGTTGACGTACGCCTTGTCGACGGTGAGCGGCTGTCGGTCCGGCGACG
>JANNBP010000458.1:0-22498 GCA_031385555.1 Deltaproteobacteria bacterium
CTCTAGATACGCTTTGATTTCGGCCACCCCGGAGACCATCTTGGCGACGACCTCACGGCCCAGGAATAGAACGGTCGCGTTGCGGTTCGCCGTCACGGTCGCGTTGGTCCGAGCATTTCGGACCAGTGACATCTCGCCGAACACGTCGCCGGTCTTGAGCTGACCGAGAGGGACGATACTGGCATCGCTGGCGCGCCGCGCGACGTCGAGCTCGCCGGTCAGCACGACGAACAGGCCGCGACCCTCTTCGCCTTCATTGATCACGACGGTGCCCGGCGAGACGTCGTGGCTGGTGAACCGCCGCAACAGGTCGCGCTGCTGCATGCGATTGAATGGCTTGAATAGCGGCGACGTGGCCATCAGGTTGCCGAGCAAGCGCTCGCGCGTGAACCCGTGCAGCGCCTCGGCGACGACGCTGAGCTCGTCGGCGAGGGACGTCAGCGACTGCCGCCCGACCTCGAACAGATCGACCTCCGTCGCGCACCCCACGCTCGCAGTCCGCGGTTGCGCCGACAGCAGCGCCATCTCGCCGAACACGGCGTTCTCGCCGAGCTCCGCGAGATCGGTCTGGCGACCGAGCCCATCTGTCGCGAACACGCGGAGGTGGCCCGACGCGACGAAGTAGAACGCGTTGCCGGGCTCGCCCTCGCGGATCACGAACGCGCCCGCCGGCAACCTGCGCAGCGTCAGGGTTCCGAGCACGCGCTTGAGCGCCGCTTCGGACAGCGACGACAACAGCGGGATCGGGTGGATCGCCTCGGGGAGCTCGGTAAACGTGTCGGTCGCGTGCTCGGCGCGCGCGATCGCGGTCTGGATGGCGTCCGCCGGCGCCGGCAACCGCACGTCGGGGACAGAGACCGGCAGCGACTCCGAGGGCAGCGAGACCCGCGTGGCCACCTTGCCGAGCAGCTCGGACTCCGAGCCATAGCTGACGACCAGCGACGCGAGCAGATCGCTCGCATCCGCGCCTCGGGCCTCGAGCACGCGGGCACAGACCAGCGCCGGCAGCGGATGCCCCGCCTTGAGGCAGAACCAGCCCGCCGCCCGGTAGACTGTTTCGGCGCCCGCGTTGGCTCCCAGGGCCAGCGCGCAGTCCGCGACCCGAATTCGGGCGTCGAAGTCCAGCGGGGCGGTCGCCACGATCGCGTCGTACAGCCGAAGCGCTGGAAGGTACTGCCCCTGACCGAACAGCGTCGCCGCGCTGCGCTTGACCTCGCCGAGCGCCACCATGCCGATACGGTACATCTTGCAGGCGTTTGCAGGGGCGCCGCGCTGGGCTCTATAGTAGTCAGCGTTCTGCCGGAGGCCTCGTGAAGAAATGCGCTAGCTGCACCAAGGATCTGCCAGACGCCGCGCTGCACTGCGTGTTTTGTGGCGCGAAGCAGGCTCCGGCACCCGCCGTTCCGGGCTCGGCTGCGAAGACCGTGATGGGTCACGCGAGCAACGAGATGATCGAAGCGCTCAAGGCACAAGCTGCCGCGGCGCAACGTAACCAAGCTCCTGCTCCGGCGCCTTATACGCCCCCTGCTCCGGCGCCTTACATGCCGCCTGCGCCAGCGACTCCTGGGCCTCAACCCGCTACACGTCCCGCACCAATGCCGACGGCAGGCTCGGTTGCGCCGACGATGTTCGTTCCCGGTGGTGGTGGGTTGCCGGGTCCAGGTCCTGCTCCTCATCCCGGCAATCTGCCGACGATGATGGCGAGCTCGGGTTTGAGCCCTGCACCGATGGGGATGTCGCCGAATCCCGCACCGATGGGCATGCCGCCCGGTCCCGCGCCGATGGGCATGCCCAACCCCGCGCCGATGCCGGCTCCCCTCTCGCCCGTGGCGCCGATTCAAGCGGCCTCACCGCCGTATCTCGCCTCGCGCACCGCCGCGCGTGCCGGGCGGCCGATCGAGCCGTGGAAAGACACGCTGCGCCTGATGATGTTCATCTGGGGCGGCGCGCTGATCGCGGCGTTCATGGTGCCGGTCACCACCAAGCCGGATCTCGGCTTCTGGTTCCAGGTGATCATCGACGGTGAAGGCACGCAGAAGCTGCCGCCGCTGCTGATGGCTGCGATCGGCTTGCTCAGCATCGTGCTCGCGGCGATCCCGACGTCGCCGTCCCCGCGCGGCTTGATCGCGGCGCTGCTCGGCCTCTCCGGCATCCTGATCCCCGAGCTGCTGATGCTCTCGAAGGGCGAGTTCGGCCTCGGGCAGATCCTCACGCTGGTGAACCTCGTCGGCATGCTGATGATCATCCCGGGGCTGCTGCTGCGCAGCGAGTACCAGGACTCGATCATGCCGCGGATCATGGTGACGCTCGGTGCGTTGATGATCCTCGTCGGTTATCTGATCCCGCAGGAAGGCGGCATGCCGCTCGTCCAGGCGTTCGAGATGCTGATCGACGCGCCGGGCAAGGCGAAGATCCTGTCGCTGTTCATCCTCGGGCCCGCGATCCTCTCGCTGCTCTCGCTGCTCGTCTGGCTGCCCGCACCCGGCGGCGCCGGCGCGAAGGTGTTCGCGTGGCTGTGGATCCTGTGGGGCGCGGCCATGCTGTACACGCTGCTGATCGTCGACGGGAACATCGGCAAGGTCGTCGAGCGCAGCCCGTACACCGCGCTGGTCTCGTGGGTCGGCGGTGGTGGTGGGGCGGCCGAGCTGCCGTTCCAGAGCTCCGCATACCTCGTGCTCACCGGTTGGGGTCTCGCCACGGTGCTCGGCAAGAAGCTCGAATAGCGGTGGGGCTCCGCCGCGTCGTCACGATCGGCACGAGTGTTCTCGGCAACTCGATCGAGGCGATCCACTTCACGCCGCCGGGCTATGCGAAACCGCGCCCCGCTGCGCTGTTGTTCGCGGCGATCCACGGCGACGAGCCAGCCTCGCAGCTGATCCTCGAGCGGCTCGCCGACGATCTGGTCGAGCGCCCTCCCGGTCGCGATACCTGGATCGTGTCGTGTGCGAACCCCGACGGCGCGCGCGCCGGCACGCGCAACAACGCGAACAACATCGACCTCAATCGCAACTTCGCGTCGGCCGATTGGGGAACCAAGCGCCGGCCAAGCTACAACCCCGGGAGCGCACCCGAGGATCAACCGGAGACGCAGGCGCTGGTGGCGTTGATCGATCGCGTAGGAGCGCAGCGCCTGGTCGCCGTCCACGCGACGTATCGGTTGATCAACTGGGATGGATCCGGCGAAGCGCTCGCACGTGAGTGCGCCGAGCGCTGCGGCTATCCGGCGCAAGGCGAGATGGGGTACCCGACGCCGGGGTCGTTCGGTACGAAGTACGGGATCGAGCGCGGGCTCGAGGTCGTCACGATCGAGTCGCCGTACTTGATGGCGGATGAAGACGCGTGGCTCGACTGCCGGAGCGCGCTGCGCTGGTGCGTCGATCTACCTGATTGATGCGACGCCGTGCGACGCGTGCCTGTCGCGTCGATGGATCCGATTCCTCGTCGAGGAATCACGCGCGGTTGTGAAATAGCGTTTGACGATCTGCCGTGGGACCGTTACCAAGGTCCTCGTCATGTACGCGCTGTTCTCATCTAGTCGCTCGTAGACGTCGGTCCGACGTCTCGCGAACTATTGATTGGAGAGCAAGGTGGCAAGGTGGAACAGGTGGCCATTGGTGGCCACGCCCGTCTCGAAAACGGGAAGCCCTGAAAGGGGCCGGGTTCGATTCCTAGTTTCACCGCGAATGGAAAGTGAGCATGGCAAGGGCCAGGGAACAGTGAGCCGATTGCTAGTCGGTTGACTCCCTCAGGGAGCGGGTTCGATTCCTCCACGTTCCGCCCCGCAGGATCATGGTGATTGTCCCTCCACCCGTCGGTGGACCTGGGCGATCCGTCCTGCGGACTTGTTAGAGCTCCGCTGCGCGAAACGTCAGTGGATAGTTCACGAGCGTGTCTCCGTCGGACGCTGGATACTCGAGCGACGCGAACACGTCGGCGACGCACGACCGCACGACCTCGTCGGTCAGCGTGCCGGTGACTTCCTTGACGTCGACCTTGCCGGTGCGCCTGACAAGGAACCGCGTGTGGATCACGCCTGCGAGCGTGCGATCGCGGAGCAGCTCTCGCTCGTAGCAGTATCGCAGCCGCGGCATCGCGAGCTTGATGGGCTTCCGGATGGTCTTGGTACCGCCGCCGAAATCGCACTGCGAGCTCTGCGTCTGGCCGAGCGAGATCGTGGGCGCCAGCGACGGCACGCTCGCCCGACCCACGACCAACGACGTCTCGGTGTCGACGGCGACGCGCACCAAGGGCTGCTCGAACAAGCCGCGAGGAGCGTCGGGAAGCGCGATCCTGCGAGCTCCCGCCACGCGCGCGATCGAGGTCTTCGTCGTCGTGCGACCGTCGGCGGTGACGTCGAGTCGACCGATGGTGTGCCCGGTTGGGTGGACGACCAGCTGCTTCGCGCGCGGCATCGTCACCGTGATCTCGATCCGCTGCGTGCCCGGCGTTGCGACCGGGAAGACGTGGAGCTCCATCGCTTCGCCGCGAACCTCGAGCAGTGCGGGATCGACGGTCCGCGCGACGGCATCGTGATAGTACGCGCGCGCCTCGTTGGCCTGGAGTGCGGACGCGCGAGCGACCGTGCCGCTACTCGTCACGGTCATCGCGGTCGCGCGGCTGCCCTGCGGTAGCGAGAGCGGGATCGAGACCTCGCGCGGGACTTCATCGGAGCCGCCGAGGTCGAGGCTGACCGTGCCGACCATCTCGACATCCTTGACCCACAACGACACGGTCACGAGCTCGATCCGGGCACCGTAGGTCGGCTTACCGATCTTGATCGCGTCCGCACGCGCGGAGGTGGCGATCGCGAGGCAGGTGCCGATCAACAGAGCTCGCATCAACCGTTCGGACATCGACCAGACCTGGCGGTTTCCAGGATTTTGGGCGTGCCTCGCAAGAACTTGTCGAACGTGTGACGGCTTGTCACACTCCTCTTTCCAGTGCGGACACCCTGGTGGGACGGTCTCGATCTTCGCGTGCTCAAGCACGTGCGTGGCGTGATGCGCCGGCGCGGTCTCGAGCTCACGCTCGTCGAGAAACGTCCAACCGAGACGGCGGCGTTCTCTGCGCTGTCGAGCGACGAGCCCGATGGAGCGGGGCTCGCGGTGTTCGCAGCGGGCTCGTCACCGCCCGAGCTCGCGCTGATCGAGAGCATGCTCGGCGAGGCGGCGCTCGATGTCGCGGCGGCGATTCGGGATCGCGATGCACCCGCCGTCGAATCCGGCGTGCGCACGAGCTACCACGGCATCTTCGGCAGCGCACCGGTGATGCAGGAGCTCTACGATCTGCTCGATCGCGTCGCGCCCAGCAACTCGACCGTGTTGATCCAGGGCGAGAATGGCACCGGCAAGGAGCTGGTGTCGCACGCGATCCACGAGGCTTCCGAGCGTCGCGATCGCCGCTTCGTCGTCACCAACTGCTCCGCGTTCAACGACAACCTCCTCGACTCCGAGCTGTTCGGTCACAAGCGCGGTGCGTTCACCGGTGCGGTGTCCGACAAGCCCGGCTTGTTCGAGAGCGCCGACACCGGCACGTTCTTCCTCGACGAGATCGGCGACATGTCGCCCGCGCTTCAGGTCAAGGTGCTGCGCGTGCTGCAGGACGGCACGTTCACGCGCGTCGGTGATACCGAGACCAAGAAGGTCGACGTCCGCGTGATCTGCGCGACCAACAGAGACCTCTCGGCGATGGTGGCGGCCGGGCAGTTTCGCGAGGATCTGTTCTATCGAATCAACGTGCTCAGCGTGAACCTGCCCGCGCTGCGCGATCGTCGCGAGGACGTCCCGCTGCTGATCGAGCACTTCCTCGCGCGCCACCGGCGCCCTGCCTCGCGCCCCAGGCGGCTGACCCCCGCGTGCGCCGCGCAGATGTACGCGTATCCGTGGCCCGGCAACGTGCGCGAGCTCGCGAACGAGGTCGAGCGGTTGGTCGTGCTCGCCGGCGAAGCACCGTCGATCGACAACGAGCTGCTGTCGCCGCGGATCCGGCAGTGGACACCGTCGGAGGAGACGCCCGTCGAGCTCGATACCGGCTCGTTGCCCGCGGCGATCGAAGCGCTCGAGCGCAAGATGATCGGTGCGGCGATGCGCCGGCACGGTGGCAACAAGACGCGCGCGGCCGAGGACCTCAAGGTGTCGAGACGAAACCTGATTCGCCTGGTGCAGAAGTACGAGCTCGACTAGCAGAGATGTAGTGAAGCGCCCGCGCGACCTGTGATAGGGAGAGCGTCATGCTCGTCTGGATCTCGACGCTCGAAGCCGAACTGGCGAAGGTCCAACCCGAGCCTCCCCGCGTCTCCCCGGGAGCCGACTTCGACTACCTCGGAGACATGTACCTGTGGATCGCGCTCGGGGTGATCGCCGTCGGGGTGCTCGGTGCGATCCTGGTGATCGGGTTGCGACGCCGCCGACTCGCGCGCTCGCCGCAGCTACGTGAGGGGACGCGCGTCACGATCTCCGGGGTCGTCCAGGCGCCCGCGACGCTGGAGGCCGCGCTGTCAGGACGACGTTGCGTCATGCACCGGTCCCGCGCGCGCGTCCTGGTGCACGAGCGGTTGATCTCCGAGCCGCGCGAGGTCGAGATCGCGCCCTTCGTCGTCGTCACCCGACACGGTCAGATCCGCGTCGATGTCCGCGAGCTCGCCCTCGACGTTCCACCCGACCGCGTCGTCGGTCCCGCCACCGCTCGGCAGCTCGCATTTCGAGCGCGCCACGCGATTCCGGAGCGAGCTGTGGCGGCCTACGACGAGATCGTGATCGAGCCTGGCGCGAAGGTCACGCTCCGGGGGATCGTCGCGATCGAGCGCGATCTCGATGCGACCGGCGAGCGCGGCTACCGCGACGACGCTCCGACCACGATCCATCTCGTCGGACTCCCCGCGAAGCCCGTGGCGCTTTTGAAGCTCTGGCAATAGTCGCCGGCGGGTGCGCGTTCCGCGGCCATGGAACGCATGTCCGAGAAGCCCGAGCTCCTCTCGCCGCCGTCGCCGTCGCTCGTGTTCGCGTTCGCGAAGCCGCTCGGCCTGATCGCGGTCGCGATCGCCGCCGTGTGGTGCGTCAGCCTCGTGACCGAGACCTATCGCGCGATCAAGATCAAACCCGAGGTGAGGATGATCAAGGTCGTCGGCTCGGCGAAGAAGCGCATCGCCTCCGATCTCATCGAGTGGTCCGCGGTGCTCGAGGCACGCGCCCCGGATCGCACGGCCGCGTACAAGATCATGCGCGAGCAGCGCGAGAAGGCGGTCGCCTTCATCGCCTCGCAGGGCGTCAAGCCAGCCGAGATCCAGCCGCAGTCGACGACGTTCGAGGAGGAGTTCAACGTCGAGCACGAGTTCAAGATGCTCCCGGGCGCGAAGGAGCCGATCGAGCTCGAGAAGAAGACGTTCAAGGGCTTCGTCACGCGCGAGGCGATCCGCGTGCACTCGGCCGACATCCCGGCGGTCGAGAAGGCGTCGCGCGAGATCACGTCGCTGCTCGAGCAAGGCGTCTCGGTGACGTCCGGCGCGCCGTCGTACTACTACACGAAGCTCGGCGAGCTGAAGATCGAGATGCTCGCCGCCGCCGGTCGCGATGCACGCCTGCGCGCCGACAACATCCTCAAGTCGGCGGGCGGTGCGTCGATCAAGCGGCTGCGCAAGACCAACATGGGCATCATCAACATTAACCCGGCGAACTCGACCGAGACGTCGAACGAGGGCAACAACGACGTCACGTCGCACGACAAGGACATCATCACGATCGTCCACGCCGAGTTCGAGCTCACGGACGACTGAACGTCGCGGTGCCGAACTGCCGCGTATCGCAGAACGGCGCAGATTGCCCGTTGGCGCACTCGCACGCGGGTGCCTCGCACGCCTGGAACCACACGAGCTCCGAGGTCATCACCTCGCCATCACCGCCGACGAGACCGATGTCGAAGCCGATCGTCTCCGCGAAGCTTGTGCTGCCGAGGCTCTCGGGGCCGACGCTCATCTCGATCGTGAAGGTCGACGCGCCGACCTTCGACGCGCTGTCGACCCGCACGGTGACGATGCCGCCGTTCCCACTCTGAAACGCCGCCGTGCGGTTCGCGTGATCGACGACGATCTGCGCCGCATCATCATCGTAGCGGGCGGTGTCGCAATCGCCGCTGGCGTCGACGTACACCGAGATGGCGCTGTTGAGATAGATGTCGGGCACCGGCTGCTCGCCGAGTGGCTGGACGCTGAGCAGCTCGGCGGCGACGTAGAGCCGGTTATCGAACGAGGCGAGCGAGAACCGTCCAGGCGCGTACTTACCGCCGGCGCCGAGGTCGCGTACGAGCCCGGCAGTCATCTCGTCGAGGGTGACGAAGCAGGTGGGCCAGTCGCCGAGCTCGCCGTCGATCACCGGCGCAACCGCGAGTTCGGGGATCGTCAGCTTGCCGCGCCCGGCTTCGACGGGCAGACAGGCCGGCGGCTCCGTCACGCACGTGCCGAACGCGCAGAACTGCGACTCCGGGCAGACGGTCGCTTCGCCACAGGCGATCCCGTCGGGCGGCACCGGCGCGTAACAGCCGGCGAGGAGAACTGCCCAGAGCAGCCGCATCGACGCTACATGGTAGCCCGTTCTCGAGAGGTTCACGCAACTAGAGTTCAGGGCGGTCGCGCCAGGTGGGCATCGCGAACGAGATCGCGAAGGCCAGAGTCGCGTTGCCGAGGATCACGAGCATGCCGCCGGCGACGAGCAGCGGCGGATGCAGCATCCCGACGAGCGCCACCGCGACGCACGCGAGCGCGCCGATCGCGAAGGCGCGCACCACACCGTGGACGACCAGCATGCCCATCGGAAACCCGATCAACGCGGCGGGCACGAGCAGGACCGCTTCACCCGCGAGGAGTGATCCATACGCGACCGCGGCGAGCAGCAGCGACGCGAGCATCGGGGCAGCGCCGATCCGGCCGTCGAGCAGCAGCACCAACCACGCCGTCGCGAGCCCGACGGCCGCGATGCCGACCGCCGCGAGTACAGGATAGACGAGCGCGTCGGAAGCCGGACGGAGCACGAACACGCCGAACAGGCCGACGAGGGCAAGGCCGAGCAGCGATGCCGCGAGCGAGCCGAGGCGATAGCCCCACTCGGGGCGGACGACGGTGGTGGCTGGATCGAGATCGAGATCAGCGTCTGGGAGCACGAGAACCTCCTGGTGGAGGCGCCCTTCGCCCGCGAGGGTGATCGGTTGCGGACTATCTCACTCCGAGATTCACAACCTCGGGGCTGCGACCGCGCCGAGCGTCCCAGAGTTGAACGACGACCACCTCCTGCCGGTGCTGGACGACCTCGAAGTAGAGGTGGCACCCGGACTTCGGCAGCAACACACGACGAGGTCCCGGATGCTTCCTGGTCGGAACAGCAGTCCCGAGCCCCGGAAAGGTCGTCAACTGGTCGAACACGGCGCCGAGCTCGTCGAGGAACGTATCCGGTAGCTCAGCATGCTTGACCCAATAGGCATCGATCCGAGCGACCGTGCGCTCGGCTCGTTTCGCGACCACGACTTGAGGGAGCGAATGAGATCACGGGCGTTCACGACCTCGCCTCGCTCGTATTCCGCGTAGCCGAGATCGATCTCTCGCTCGAGTGCGGCGTCCGCTTTCAGCTCGCACCGACGTCCGTAACGACTGATGGCCGAGCAGCGAGCGTGCGTGCGAGCTCGAGCCCGTCGACGTATTCGCCGCGTGCGATTTCGGCCTTGCTCGGGTCGAGCTCACGTTCGTGCTCCTCGAGCTCCTCCGGAGTCATCGCGAAGTCATTCGCGACTTCGATGAAGACCTCGCCGAGGCGCCCTCGGGCAGCTCGATTGGCTCATCGGGAACGATCTGTCCGTTCCGCACGTGAGCCCTGATTTCACGCCCTGCAGCGTAGCGCCATCGATCATCGAGACCTCCAACGAGTTGGGGTCGCATCGATCACGGTCTCTCGAAGTTGCTACCGATCAGAACGGAATGTCGTCGTCGGGACCGCCGCTACCACCAGCGTTGCCACCGCCGCCGAAGCCACCGAAGTCACCATCCGACGGAGGCGGACCATCGTTGCGTTGACCACCGCCACCACCACCGCCACCGCCGCCACCTTCACGACCGCCGCCACCAGCACCACCTTCACGACCGCCACCGCCGAGGAACTGCACGTCCGCCGCGATGATCTCCGTGATGTAGCGCTTGTTGCCGTCCTTGTCGTCGTACGTGCGGGTCTGGATCCGACCCTCGACGAAGACCTGGCGGCCCTTCGAGAGGTACTTCGAACAGACCTCCGCGCGCTTGCCCCACACCACGATCCGATGCCACTCCGTGCGCTCCTGGCGCTGCCCGTTCTTGTCGTTCCAGCTCTCGCTGGTCGCGATCCGCAGCTCACAGACGCCCTGCCCGCTCGGCGTGTACCGCATGTCGGGATCGGCGCCCAGGTTGCCCACCAGAATGACCTTGTTGACTCCACCAGCCATGACGAATCTTCCTATCGGTTCCGAGACGACTCCGCCTCGTTGTTGATCTCTCCGGAACACTTCGTTCCGACGAGGCCAGACCTACCACGGGCCTCTGACAACCCCAACGCTAGACGCCAGCGCCCATCGCGATTACAACCACCGCGATGTACCGATCGTTGCGCGTCGGTGTGGTGATCCCGGCCTTCAACGAGAGCCGCGCGATCGCGAACACCGTGCAGACGCTGCCGAGCTTCGTCGACGCGGTGATCGTCGTCGACGATGCCTCGCACGACGACACGTTCGATCAGGCGAGCGATGCCACTCCGGAGTGCGCCTCCTTGTACGTGCTGCGACACGCGCGGAATCGCGGCGTCGGTGCGGCGATCGGCACCGGCTATCGGCACGCACTCGCGCTGCAGCTCGAGGTTGCCGTCGTGATGGGTGGCGATGGTCAGATGGATCCCGCGGATCTGCCGGCGCTGCTCGATCCGATCGCCGACGGCCGGGCCGACTAC
Source organism: Deltaproteobacteria bacterium (assembly GCA_031385555.1). GTDB lineage: Bacteria > Myxococcota_A > Polyangia > Haliangiales > Haliangiaceae > JABFXX01. The sequence goes on from JANNBP010000458.1 coordinate 10,953, forward strand.
GTCAAAGGCAATCGGTTCCGCCATCGCGAGATCTGGCGCGCGATGCCGGTGACTCGCCTCGCCGGCAACCTCGCACTTTCTGCGATCACCAAGGCGACGTCGGGCTATCGCCACGTGTTCGATTCGCAGTGCGGCTACACCGCGATCGCTCGCCGCACGCTCGCGCAACTGCCGATCGAGGAGCTGTGGCCGCGCTACGGCTATCCGAACGATCTGCTCGCGCGCTTGCACAGCCTCGCCGCGCGCGTCGTCGACGTGCCGGTGCGCCCGATCTACGGCGAGCAGTGGAAGAGCGGGATCAACGCGAAGACGATCCTGCATCCGATCCCGTACGTGCTCGCGAGCTCGTGGTCGCAGCGCAGGCTCCGCGAGCGTCCCGTCCCCGAGACCAAGACGATCGGTGTCATCACCACGTCGTATCCGCGCTTTGTAGGGGATCCGGCGGGCGGCTTCGTCGCCGGGCACGTCGCCGCGCTGCGCGCCCTCGGTCATCCCGTCGAGGTGATCGCGGCGGGCGACGGCGTGGATCGCAGCGCCGCCGAGTTCCTCGAAGATCGCTACACCCCCGCGGATCTCGCGGCGCATCGGATCACCGAACGCACGCTGTTCTATCGCGGTGGTGCACCCGATCTCCTCGAAGCTTCCCCCCTGCGCGGTGCGATCGCCGCCGCGACGTTCACCGCCCGGCTCGCCCTCGAGGTCGCACGCCACGCGGATCGCTGGAGCTCGATCATCACGCACTGGCTCGTGCCGTCGGCGATCGCCGCACTCCCCACCCGCGTGCCGCTGCTCGCGATCGCACACGGCGGCGACATCCACACGCTGCGCCGCACGCGCCTGCTCGCTCCGACGCTCTATGCCCTGCGCGCTCGCGATGCCCGGCTCGCGTTCGTCAGCGAACAGCTCCGCGCGATCGCCCGCGCCGAGGTTCCCGGGCTCGCCGCCTGGATCGATCGCGCGATCGTGCAGCCGATGGGGATCGCCGTCGAGCACTTTCGCGCCATCCCGCGCGCACCGCTCGACCCACCGACGATCGTGATCGCGAGTCGCCTCGTGCCCGTGAAGGGCATCGATGTCGCGATCGAAGCGATGGCCCACGTCCGCGCCCCGGCGCGCCTCGTGATCGCCGGCGATGGCCCCGCCCGCGCACAGCTCGCACGCCTCGCGAGTCGCCACATCACGTTCCTCGGTGCCGTGCCCACGGGCGAGCGCGATCGCCTGTTGCGCGAAGCCAGTGCCGTGCTCGTGCCGTCGCGCATGTTGCCGAGCGGCCGCAGCGAAGGCACGCCCACGATCGCGCTCGAAGCCCTCGCCGCCGGCGTGCCCGTGATCGCCTCCGACGTCGGCGGCCTCTCGGCGCTCTCGGCGATCCATCTCGTGCCTCCCGAGGATCCGCGCGCGCTCGCCGCTGCGATCGATCGCACGTTGGCTGACCCGCCCGCGGCGACGCACCTGCGTGCTGCCGTCGCGCACCTCGACTGGCAGCGCGTCGTGGCAAACCTGCGCTGAGCCGTCTCCGTGGCGAACTTCGTAGCCGGACAGTTCTGCGAAGGTCCTGCCGCACCGCGCAACAGAGTTCGCACCGTGGTCCGACCATCAGGTGTCGAAGTTGTCGTAACCGATGACAATTCCGTGACTCCTGCTGACGACCCGTGCCATGAATCCGCATCCTGACGCGGCACGGATGGTGCTTCGATGGCTGACCAATGACTGATGGCCCCCGGTTCGATGTCTCCGTCGTCCTGCCTTTTGGCGATGACGAGGAGGCGGTCGGTATCGCGGTTCGCCGCACTGCCGAGCACTTTCGCGGGTTGGGGCTGTCCTTCGAGATCCTCGCCATCGACGAGGACTCCGGCGACAACTCGCATGCCGTGCTCGCACTCCTCCGCGCCGAGGTCCCCGAGCTTCGCGTCACCCATGCGCCGGGTCGCGGTCGCGGTGTCGAGGTCGGTGCCGGCCGCGCACAAGGTGCCCTGATCCTCGTCGCAACCCCCGATGTCGCGAGCGCCTCTCTCGACGGTGCGGGTGATGCTGCTCGCCGACTGCTCGCCGGTGAAGGCGACGCCGAAGTGGCGCTGACTCGCTACACGATCGCGCATCGGGTGCGCTCGCTCGCTGCGTTCCGCGGCGCACGGCTCCTCGGTCCGGCGATGCATCGGCGGCTCGCGAAGCGGCTCCAGGTGCAGAACCTGTCGGTGCGCCTCGCAGGGCCCACGGGTGTCGCGGCTCGCTCCGTCGGTGGCCGGCTTCGCGCATTCGCACGCTGGACCTGATCCCAGAGCCTGGCCTGGCGGGCGCCCGCTCGTCGGCGCTGCTATAGTCGCTCGAACATGGGTGTCGTCCTCGCGATCCTCGCGCTGGGGTTCCTGATCGTCGTCCATGAGGCCGGCCATTACGTCGTCGCGCGCTGGTGCAAGATGCGCGTGGAGCGCTTCAGCGTCGGCTTCGGCCCCGGCATCCTCAAGCACAAGAACAAGCACGGCACGGTCTTCCAGCTCGCGCCATTGCCGTTCGGCGGCTTCGTCGAGATCCGCGGCATGAACATCGCCGAGGAGGTCGATCCGGAAGATCTCCAGGCCTATCCGAATCGGCCCGCGTGGCAGCGCTTCCTGACGATCCTCGCCGGGCCCGCCACCAACTACATCTCGGCCATCTTCCTCGCGTTCGGGCTCTACACCTGCCACGGCCAGGCCGGCGACACCTATTACGTCGGCAACGTGATGGACGACTTCGATGCGAAGGGAAAGCTCGAGGTCAACGATCGGATCATCGCTGTCGACGGAGTGCCGATGTTCGCGCCCGACAGCACGAAGCTGAGTGAAGCGGTCGCACGCAAGGCCGGCAGGTCGATCGAGATCACGGTGCTGCGCGGTCACGTGCAGCAGGTGACCGTCACGATCAAGCCGAAGCTCAACACCGACCTCCCACTCCACCTCCCGGCGACGGCGAGCACGCTCCCCGAGGATGTCCGCAAGCAGGTCTATCGCGGCGCGGCCGCGATCGCGGCGCTCGATGGCGAGCTGTTCTCCGACGAACGCCGCGTGTTCGACAAGCTGCGCGATGCGCTCGCCGTTTCCGATGCGACCGCCGATTCGATCGAGCAGAGCTTCGAGCTCGCGCGCGACGAGAAGAATCGCCCGCGCTACTTGCTCGGCATCCAGCCGTCGCCCGACATCGTTCCCGTCGGCGTGTTTCAAGCGACCAAGGATGCGTTCCGGTATCCCGTCGAGCAGACCAAGCTGATCCTCGGTGGCTTCCGCGACATCGTCGTCGGCAAGGAGAAGATCGACGCCGGCGGTCCAGTTCGGATCGTCAGCGAGTTCAAGAGCGCGTTCGATCGTGGCCTGCCCGACGGCGTCAAGCTGCTGATGATGCTCAGCGTCTACCTCGGCCTGTTCAATCTGTTCCCGTTGCCGGCGCTCGATGGCGGTCGCCTCGTGTTCCTCGCCTACGAGATGATCACGCGCCGTCGCGCGAACCCGAAGATCGAGACCATGGTCCACATGGGCGGCATCATGGTGTTGATGGTCGTGATGATCCTGGTGACGCTCGGCGACTTCGGCGTGTTCTAGAGAGCCGAATCGAGAAATCATCCCCGCGCCGATTCTCCGTCGAGGACGTTGGGACCCTGTCGACAAGTCGGCAAGTGAGCGATCTCCTCAAAGCTCGCCGTCCAGTGGATCGGATCTCTAGCTGCTACGTCACCTCCGGCTGAAGCTTCCCGTTGCGAAGCTTCCCGGCGACAAACGTTGGCTCGACGACGATTCGCGCACGGATCTCGATCGCGCTCACGAAATGCACATCTTGCGCACGACGAGTTTTCTTCGTCGGAATCTTGGCTCGATCCGAGTGCTTCGGGGTTCTGGTGCGCCGCGGCAGCTCGAAAGCGAAATGGTCTCCGTACAACAGGTGTCATGTCGGAGATGACGGCCCACGGAACACCTGCGACGCAGATGTTCGACTTGTTCGCACCCGGCACCATGCTGGGGCGCAACGAGCTCCTCGCGACCATTGGCGAGGGCGGCATGGCGCGCGTGATCCTCGCGCGCCAGCGCGGCCCGATGGGCTTCGAGAAGGTCGTCGTCGTCAAGATCATCCATCCCGACTTCGCGGCGGATCAGGCGGCGGTGGGGATGCTGCTCGACGAGGCACGCATCGCGGCGGCGATCAGCCACCCGCACGTCGTGCAGACGTACGAGCTCGCCGAGGCCCACGGCAGCTTCTACATCGTGATGGAGTACCTCGCGGGCGAATCGCTCCAGCGCATCCTCCAGACGGTGTCGGCGGGCGCGTCGTTCGATCCGCGGATGGCCGCGCGCATCATCGCGGACGCCGCCGACGGCTTGCACGCGGCGCACGAGCTCGCGGATCTGCAGGGCCACAACCTCGGCGTCATCCATCGCGACGTCTCGCTCGGCAACATCGTCGTGCTCTACAACGGCTGCACGAAGGTCGTCGACTTCGGGATCGCGAGGACCAAGCACCGCGTCTCCTCGACGACGCAGGCGGGTCAGCTCAAGGGCAAGTACGCGTACATGTCCCCGGAGCAGATCAAGAACGCGCCGATGGACCGGCGCAGCGACGTGTTCTCGCTCGGTGTCGTGCTGTGGGAGTGCCTCGCGCAGCGCCGGTTGTTTCACGCCGAGCATGTCCCGGGGATCCTGATGCAGATCCTCGAGTCCAAGCGCACCGCGCCGTCCGCGTATCGCCCCGAGGTGCCGGCTGCCCTCGATGCGATCGCCCTGCGCGCGTTGCAGATCGATCCCGCGAAGCGGTTCCAGAGCGCCGCGGAGATGAAGCGTGCCCTCGAGGACGTGATCTGGGAAGCGCGCTGCGATGCGGGTGACGTCCAGCACTTCATGACCGCGGTGTTCGGCGACCGCATGCGCAAGCGGCAGGCGATGCTCGCCGACTGCGCGCGTACCTCGGCGCCGCTGCTCGAGCTGAAGGATCGACTCGACGGCACCAGCGGCATTCGCCCGCAACCGCTCCCCCGCGCGCGGTCGCCGAAGCGGAGCGGACGCCCGATCGAGCGAAGACGTGGCTGGTTTGCCGGTGTTGTGCTCGCCGTGGGCGCGATGATCGGTGCAGGCGTGGGTGTGCGGTTGATCGCCGGCTCGTTCGGTCGCACTAACGAGGTCCTCGCGAAGACCACCGACTCCACGCACTCACCTCCCGTGGGCAGCAAGGCCGATCGCGCGATCACCGCCGATGTTGCGACGCCGCCCGTCGTGGTCACCAACGACATCGCGGACGCGCTGCCCAGATCGCGGCTGCGCCCCGAGCACCTCGAGCCGGTTCGTGTCGAGCACATCGCAGAGGTCAAACCCGAGGCGCAGGAGACGAAGCCGGATCGTCGCGAGCTCCAGTCACCCGTGCCAACGCCCGCCGCGGTTCAGACCGTCAAGGATCTCTACACCAGGGGCAGCGAGCTGTTCCTGGGTGGGAGCTTTGTCGAGGCGGCGAGCGTATACAAACAGGCACTCGCGCTCGATCGGAAGTTTGCCGCCGCCCATCGTGGCCTCGGGTTGGCGTACCAGCGCATGGGAGCAGGCGCCCTCGCGGTGACGTCGTTCAAGGAGTACTTGGCGCTCGTCCCCGGCGCGGGAGATGCCGCCGCCATCCAGCGGCGCATCGGAACGCTGACCGAGCAACTCGAAGGAGACCTTTGAAACGCAGCTGTGCCCTCGCTCTGATCCTCGCCCTGGCTAGTACGGCTCACGCGGAGTCGCGCTCGAAGTTGTTTCCGCTCAGCTCGTCGGGGCTGCCCAGGTCGATGAAGGGAGCGCCCGGTGAGCTGACGCGCGTGCTGTCGCGCTCGCTCGGTGCCGAGGCCACGACGGTGCCGATCGAGGATGCGGCGGCGCTGCTGGAGTGCTCGCTCGTGGAGCGCTCGTGTCTCGAGGCGATCGCGAAGTCGGTCGGCGTCAAGACGATCCTGTTCGGTCGGATCGATCGCGATGATGGCGTCGTCGTCGTCAAGCTGACCACGTTCGAGACCACGCAGAAGCGCGAGTCGCAGCGCACGTTCGAGCTCTCCGGCGACACCGCCGAGGCGATGGGTGATTCGCTGCGCGACAAGCTCGAGGTCAAGCCGGTGGAGCCACCTGCGCCGACGCGCACGCTCGATGTCCTACCTCCCACGCCGGCGGCAACCGGCGGCGGCGTGACACCCGCGACGTGGGGCATGGTGATCGGTGGCGGCGCCACGCTCGGCGTTGGCCTCGGTTTTTTGGTGTCGGCGAATTCGCTGCGCGCGAAGGTCGCGACCGCACCGACGGAGACGCGCACCGACATCTCGCGGCTCGTCGCGATGGAGAACGCGGGTCGTGCTCGCATGCAGCTCGGCGCGGGCCTGACGGCGCTCGGCGGTGTGATCACCACGATCGGAGTCGTGCGGATGATCGTGCAGAAGCGGCGGGCTCGGCCCGAAGAGCCGCGACTCGAGGTCGTTCCCGAAGCAGGCGGTGCGTCCGTCGTGTTCTCGATGGGGTGGAAATGATCAAGCGCGTCGTATTGATGGGGCTCCTCGCCGGCTGCTTTCCCACGCGCTCGCAAGAGCTGACGTGCGACGTGACCGCGGACTGCGACGATGGGCGCGTCTGTGAGGGTGGCTTCTGTGTGGCCGGCAACGATGCCAGCGTCGCGCCGGACGCGAACGACGCTCCCGATGCGGTGGCGTTCGATTGCACGCCGTTCACGACGAAGCTGTTCGCCGGTTGCGACATCCCCGAGCCCGGTGAAGCGATCGAGCTGACGTCGGGCATCGCGACGTACAACACCGACACCGGCACGCTCGATGGTGCGGCGTCCCCGCCGAGCAAGGACATGCCTGCCGGCACGTTGATCTCGATCGAGAAGCTGACGATCGCCTCCGGTGCCACGCTGCGCGTGATCGGCAGCAAGCCGCTGATCATCGCGTCGTGGTCGACGATCGACGTCGCGGGAGTGATCGATGCGAGCAGCACCGCGACCGAGCTCGGTGCCGGGGCGAATCCCGCCGGCTGCTCGACGCACGCGGCGGTCACGGGTGAAGCCGAACAGAACGGCGGCGGTGGCGGCGGCGGTGGCAGCATGCTCGCCGTCGGTGGTCGTGGCGGCAACGGCGATGACAGCACCGGTGGCGTCGGTGGCACCGCGGTCGCTGCCCCGAGTCTGCTCGGTGGGTGCGCGGGTGCGGCAGGCGGGACCGGCCGGCAACCTGGTGGTGCAGGTGGTGCGGGTGGTGGTGCCGTCGCACTGACCGCGCTGACCTCGATCACGATCGGCGGCGAGATCAACGCGGGTGGCGCAGGTGGTGCGGGTGCAGCCGGCGAGAATGGCGGTGGTGGTGGTGGTGGCTCGGGTGGGATGATCACCGTCGAGAGCGCAACCGTCAGCGTCACCGGCACGCTCGCTGCGAACGGTGGCGGTGGTGGCGGTGGCTCGACCGACAACAACAACGCGACGGGCGCGCCGGGGCAGCCCGGTCAGCTCTCGGCGACGCGCGCGACCGGCGGCGCACCGAACGCCAACGGTGGTGGCAACGGCGGCCTCGGCGGAGCCGGTGCAACCACGCTGGGTGGGGTGGGTCAGAACGGCGGCAACGACGCCGGCGGTGGTGGTGGTGGTAGCTGTGGCTTCATCGTCGTCGCGAGCACGGCCGCCGCGACGCTTGGTGGCGCGATCTCGCCGGCCGCAACGCAGGTGCCACGCTGATGCTGTCGTCCCTCTACATGCCCACGCTTCGCCAAAGTCTCGCCGAGTCGCGCCGGTTCGCGACGTTCACGATGCTGCTCGACGAGGTCGGCCTCGGCGCCGCGCTCGACCATCCGAGCTTCGCGGTGAGACTCCTTGCGATCAGCGATCAGGTCTTCACGCGCATGCGCTCCGGTGTGCTCGCGCACTGGCGCGCGGATCGCTCGCGGTTCAGTGCGCTGCTCGGTCGCCACGTCATCCGCGGTTCGTTCTCGATCGCCAACGACCTGCCCACCCGTGCGAGTGGTCGGCTCGCCCGCGGCTCCACCCCCAACCTCGACCACCGCCTCGACCCCCGACAGCCCCTACTCGTGCAGTGGCAGCTCGATGCCGAGGCCACGATCACGATGGCGCGGATGGGCGAGACCCTCGCGGTCGCGACGTTCGGCGGTCCGATCGAAGTTCGCGTCCGTCCCGGTGCCGTCACCGCCAACGATCTCGACGTCCAGCTCGGTGGTCCGAGCCCGCGCTGGTACGAAGTCGACAACCTGATATGAGCCCGCTAATCCTCGAGCGCGCGTAGCTCGGGGACAAAGCGCGCGTAGATCGGGGACAGGATCCACCCCTCCAACCTCTTGGAATTCAGTGGGTTCTGGACGCAAACGTAAAATCGCCTCACCAACTTGGCGAAAGCCATCTGCGAGCCGAACTGAGCCGATTTTACGTTCGACTCGAAAAGAACAGCGATTGCGATGGGATGCGGGGGTAGATCCTGTCCCCGATCTACGAGTGGACGGAAATCTCGGGATTCGCGGCAACGCTCTTCATCACGGCGGCAAGATGCCCGTGAATGGGAGAGACGGCGCCGAGTGCGGATGAGCTGATCGAGCACACCGACTGGTTGACCCAGCTCGCGCGTGCACTCGTCGGTGATGCGCAGGCCGCCGATGTCGTCCAGGAGACCTACGAGGTCGCGCTCGCCCAGCCACCGAACAAGGCTGGCGCGTTGCGACCGTGGCTCGGCGGGGTGGCGCGAAATCTCGCGCGGATGACCACGCGCGGCCGCCTGCGGCGAGAGCGCCGCGAGGATGCAGCGTTCGAGATGTCCGAGGTTCCGACGCCCGAGCAGCTCGTCGAGCGCGCGCAGGCGCATCAACAAGTCGCGCGGATCGTCCTCGAGCTCCCGGAGCCCCTGCGCGCCACGTTGCTGCTGCGGTTCTTCGAAGGCATGTCGGCCGCCGACATCGCGCGTGCGCAAGGCGTGCCTGCAGCGACGGTGCGCGGCCGGATCAAGGACGCCCTCGATCGCGTGCGCGCGACGCTCGATCACCAGCACGGCGATCGCAGGCGCTGGTTGGCGCTGGTCGCTCCCCTTCCCCTCGCCGCAGATGCCGCGGCCGTAACTGTCACTGGAGGACTGCTCGTGAAATCAGGAAAGCTCGTCGTCGTGCTGATCGTCGTGATCGCCGCGGTACTCGGCACACGCTGGCTCGGTTGGTGGGGTGGTGGTGGAGACAACCCCGGCGCCGGTTCGGCCGTGGTCGACACGGGATCGAGCAAGCCGGTGCTCAAGCCGCCCACCGCCACCGTCGCGACCCGCGGTGCTCCCGTGCGCGAGCAACTGCCCGTGTTCGATGACGATCCGAAGGGCGCGCTCCGCCTCGAGGGTCAGGTGATCGACGAGAAAGACCAGCCCGTCGCCGGCGCGCAGGTCGCGATCGACGCGCATCCGACGAAGCTGGTCACCACCGAGCAAGACGGCAGCTTCGTGTTCGAGGGCTTGATCCCGCGCGACTACCGCCTCGAGGCCACCGGCGGCGATGGCTATGCAGGCCCCGCGCGGTTGCGGCTGACCGACAAGATCGAGCCGGTGACGCTGCGGATGAAGAAGGCTGGCGTGGTCGAAGTGGCAGTCACCGACGGTGCGAAGCCGATCGCGGGTGCCGACATCGAGCTGCGCTCCACCTTGATCTGGAAGGCGAAGACCGATGCGAAGGGGGTCGCGCAGCTGCACGGCGTCGGCTCGCTGTGGGCCGTGCTCGCGGTGACGGCGACCGACTTCGCACCGTCGGCGATGATGCTGTCGGCCTCGGGTGATCCGGCGGCACCGCAGAAGGTCGCGATCGTGCTGTCGCGCGGTGCGGCGATCGCGGGTCGCGTCGTCGACGCCACCGGCAAGCCCGTCGCGGAGGCGCGCGTGGTCGCCACCTCGGCGTCGGAGCCGTTTCCCGTCGTCGATCCGCGCCGCGATGGCGTGCTGACCAAGGCCGATGGGACCTTCGCGTTTCCCGCCGTTGCACCCGGCACGTGGCGCCTCGCCGCGACCCATGCGGACCACGGCCCGGCAACCAGCTCGCCGCTGACCGTCGACGGGATCCATCCGAAGGCGGGGATCGAGCTCGCACTCAGCGCCGGCGGGACGGTGAAGGGCAAGGTCGTCGACAAGAATGGCAAGCCCGTGCCATCCGCCGAGGTTCGCGTCGTCGCGCGCGGCCACGTCGACTGGCGCGCACGACGGCAAGCGTTGACGAATGGCGATGGCATGTTCGCGGTGTCCGGGCTTCCGCTGCGCGCGATGGATGTCGTCGCGTCGCACGACTCCGGTGCCTCGGCGATCGCCGCCGCCGATCTGACCACGAAGGCCGAGGTCGACGTGACGCTGACGCTCGAGGTCACCGGCGAGATCGCCGGCACCGTGGTCGACAAGGCCGGGCAACCGATCGGCGACGCGCAGGTGATCGCCGAGCCCGAGTGGAGCGGTGGTACCGGCGAGCGCGTGGCGTGGAGCGTCCGCGGAATTCAGGAAGCGGTCACCGATCAAGGCGGCACGTTCAAGCTCACAGGCATGCCGGACGGTGCGTATCGCGTGCGCGCCGCGCGACCGGGCTCGAGTGAAGCGATGATGTCGGTCGCGACGCCCGTGCTCGCGAAGCCGGGAGACAAGATCAAGATCATGCTCGCCGGTGACGGGCGCGTCGTCGGCAAGATCGCGCTCGACGGCAAGGCCCCGGTTCGCTTCTTCATCTCGGTCGGCGACTACGGTCGCCCGTTCTCGTCGGCGGACGGTGCGTTCGCGCTGCCGGTCGCGGGTGGCAAGCATGCAGTCTCGATCTCCGGCCCGGGCTTCGTCGAGAAGCAAGTGCGGGATGTCGAGGTCACGGAAGGCAAGGACACCGACGTCGGCACCATCACGGTGACCGCCGGTCGCTCGATCTCCGGGCGCGTGCTCGATGCGAATGGGGCGCCCGTGGTGAAGGCCAAGGTCGCGGCAGGTGCACTGCTCACCGGCGGTGGCAAGGAGCTGTACATCCCCGACGAGAGTCGGTTCGCGAAGGACACTGACACCGACGAGGAAGGCCGGTTCACGCTCGACGGGTTCGGCCCGACCTCGCAGACGGTCGTGGCAGGCAAGGATGGCGTCGGAAGAAACCCAGGCATCCAGCTCCCTGCCGGGACCGACAGCGTGCGGCTCGAGTTGGTGTTGCAGCCGACGACCGGGCTCGACGGCAAGATCACCCGTGAAGGCAAGCCGGCCGCCGATGTCGTGATCATTGCCACTCCGATCGGAGCCGTTGCCTCGAACTTCTTCACCACCACGGGTCCCGACGGCACCTTCGCCCTCGATGCCCTCGCCCCGAATGCCTACATCGTCTATCCGATGTTCGGCGGCGGCGGAAACAAGCCGAAGGACATCTACGTTCGCCGGGTCGACGTCGTGGCCGGCAAGCGCGCGAAGGTCGAGATCGACGCGACGCCTGGCACGATGGCGTTGGCCGTCACGGTCAAGAGCGCCGATGGGCAGGGTGCGATGGCGCAGGTCATCGTGGTCGAAGCCGCCGTTAACACTACTGAGTCAGCACCTCGACGCG
>JANNBP010000479.1:0-2134 GCA_031385555.1 Deltaproteobacteria bacterium
GGGCAACTTCGCCTTCTCGATCCCACGTGCGACGCTCACCAGAAGATCCAACGCGCGAGCACCGAAGGCACGCAACTCGTCGAGCACTGCCGAGTCGAGGTCCGCGAACTGCGGCGCCGAGTAGTCGCCCGGCCGGATCGCCTTGCCAGTATCGGCGTTGAGGTTGAGCGTGCCTTCGCTGTCGTAGTCGAACGCGAGGCGGCGCAGCGTCTCGCCGCGGTGCGCCTTCGCATACGTGGCGATCGCCTTGGTCGTCCACGTCGTCAGTGCCTTCTCGGTCCGCTTGGCATCCGGCACGGCCCCGCCCTTGGCGACGCGCTTGATCAGCTCGGCGATGTCCCACGCGCCACCGTACGCGGCGATGGTGGACGGACTCTCGTCGGCGATTCGCTGCTTCGCCAGCTTGGGATTCTTCGCGAGCATGCGCTCGGCATCGGCGTAGCGACCGCAGCGCACCACGGCTTCCCAGTCGAGCTTCGCGCCGGCTGCGACCAGCAGGTCGGCCTTCTGCTTCAACCCGGTGATCACCGCGGGCTCGTCGCCGCCGTTGGCGCGTTTCAACCTCGCCGCCTGCGGGTACTTGCTGCGAATCTCGGAGCCAACCCAGTGCAGCGGGTTCTCGTCCTTGGCGTCGAGCTTGACGGCGTCGAGCTCGAGCAGAAGCGCGAGGACGCTATCGGGCTGCGCGAACGCGGTGGTCAGCTCGTCGTAGCCGACCTCCTCGCCGGCCCCGAGTGCGGCCCGGATCGCCTTCGCATCGTGCTTCTTGATCGCAGACTTCAGCGTCACCGCGCGAGTATGCCCGCGAAGCGTTCCGCCGGAGAGCGCGGCATCCGTCGGCTTCGAGCAAGCCAGGAGTAGCCACCGCGCCGCCAGCATCTCGAACAAGCGCGGAGGCCCCCCCACGACTCGCGTTGTCGCCCACAGCTCAAGTAGGCACTACCGCCCGTTCGACGCGCCAGCAGTACGCCGCGAACACGGGCAAGGCCTCCGCACGTACGCGTCGCGCGGCGAGACGCGGCCAGGTCGCCAGGTCGATCCGGGCGACCTCGTGCACGTACGTCAACACGCAGCCAAGCGTGATCGCGGGCTGCATCAGGTCGTCGCCCCACTCGCTCTGCTCGCGCTCGTCGAGTGCGCCGCGAAGCTGGCTCGTGCAGCGCTCGACATACGGCGCATGCCACAACGCCTGCGGACGAAACACGCGTTCGCCCACGATCTGGAGCGCCTTCTCGACGGCTCCGACCGAGAGTGCGATCAACTTCTACGCGCGCCTTCGCGCTTCGCCGCTGCGCGGGATCAGTGCGCGCTCGCCGACCAGATCGTCGACATGATCGACGATCATCGCGGGCTCGATCACCGTGTCGCCACCATCGAGCACCAGCACGGGCACGCGACCGAGTGGGTTGTACTATCGCGACTGGTCGGTCGGCGCGCAGCAGGCGGAGATCCGGCGCTCGAACGCGAACCCCAACACGTCGAGGGAGATCGCCGCGCGGCGAACGAACGGCGAATCAAACATCCCGATCAGGACCATCTCGCGACCGTACCGCCCGCGCCGAAGCTACGGGTCCAACGCTCCTCCTCCTCCTCTCCTCTTCCCCTGATCGGCTGCCTCAGTGACACCTCGAGCTGCACCGAGGGGACCTGCACCAACAGGTCGTCGAAAGCAGTCCTTCGCCTTGGTGCTCGAGCTCGGCGCGGCGAGCCCGATCGCGGCGCGGCGAGACCGATCGCGGCGCGCAACCTCGTTCTCGATCGCGCCGCACCCCATCGCTCAACGCCTGGCGAGGCGGACCTCGCGACCCAGCCCTGACAGCACCTCATCTGCGATCGTAGTCTTGGACGACAACACCGCTTGCGCCAGCGTTGCGAACAGCACCGGCCCCGAATTGCGTGCGAACAGCGCCGGCGCCGTGAGCGCCCGCGTCGGGCACGTCGATCGATCCGCAGATCGGCGTCGCGCCGGCCAGGGATGTCGTTGCTCTAGCCGATGCCGTGTAGTGCTCCGCCTATTCGATGCTGGTGATGCGGCGATGCCGAGGATCGCGACGAGCGCTGACGATGTTCGCGTGTCGACCGACCGACCGACCGACCGACCGACCGACCGACCGACCGACCGACCGACCGACCG
>JANNBP010000482.1:0-17120 GCA_031385555.1 Deltaproteobacteria bacterium
GCGCGTCGGTCGCCTCAAGGCCGGCTCGCTCGACGATCTGCCCGGCCTCGCCGAAGATCTCGGCGCGCTCGCCGACGCTCCGGAGGTCTGGCAGATCGAGCGCCCCGACGACGTGCGGGCGCATGCCTTCGCCGACGAGCAGGGCCTCGTGCGCGCCGTGTTCCTCCTGTCGGATGCCGCGGTCGCGCGCACTGCCACGTTGCTCGTCCCCCCGAACACGCGCTTGCGTGATCCGTTCAGCTCCGAAGGCATCATCTCCGCGAATGGGCGGGCGTCGATCGCGGTCCCGCCGCACGGCGTCCGCATGTACGTCGTGGACTGATGAGCCGGGTCGACCGCAGCTCGGAGGTCTAGCTGTACTGACGAGTCGCGCCGGTGGGCTCGTCGTCGAACACCTGCACGGGGCGGTGATCGCCGACCAGCCGGCCGATGGCGTGTACGAGCTCGGCTGGCTCGCACGGCTTCGGCAAGAACGTCGCGGCTCCAATGCGCGCCGAGATCTCGGGCGCCAGGGGCGAGCCGGAGATCAGCACGACCGGCGGAGCATCGGGCAGGGCGGAGATCGCGCGCGCGAGCTCGACGACACCGACACGCGGGTCGTAGGCATCGATCACGACGACGTCGATGCCGCCGTCGCAGATCACGGGCAGTGCCTCGCGCATCGTGTTCGCGGTGAGCACCGAGTGCCCCGCGTGGGTGAGGGCAATCGACCACCCGTCATGTGTCACTGGATCGGACTCGACGAGGAGAATACTGCCCACGAAGAAACAGTACCGTAGATCACGCGGCCTCGGAGCAGAGTGAGGACACTATCTCGACGAGAGAAGATGGCGCCGCGGGTCAGTTCTCGTTCGACTTTGCTTTGACGGTCGCCGGCGGGTTCGATTTGCGCTTCGCGCGCTCGTGGCCCTCGGTCCAGCCGATCTCTTTGGTCAGCTGCATGACGTCGTTGAGCCGCGCGTTGACGACGATGGCGCGCGTCGGCGTGTCCGACAGCATCAGCTCGGCGGTGGCGCGGCGATCGCCCAGGTTGCGCATCTCGGCGATGGCTTGCTGGCGATAGCGGTCGGCTTTGCCGCCGAGGCCGGATTTTTCACAGAGCTGCGCGAGCAACTGCTGGACGCGCGCGGCGCCCAGCCGGGACCGCACGCGCTGCGCGTGGAACAGCGCGGCCTCGGCGAGGCGGAGCGCCTTGTACGAATCGCCGGCGGACTCGATCATCTGCGATTGTGCGCGCAGGATCCGCCAGAACGCCTCGGGACCGTCGATCGCCGAGAAGCCTTCGCCGAGCGTGACCAGGTCGATGCACTCGACGAGCTCCGACAGGGCCGTATCCGGATCGCCGGAGCGCAGCAGCGCCGTCGACAGATCGAGATACATCTCGCAGACGAGGTTCATGTCGCCCGTCGAGATCGCGCGCCCGACGCCACGCCGCAGCGCGGTGATCGCACCGTAGATGTCCCCCTCGGTGAGCCCGATCGAGGCCGCGGCACGATCGATCGCGGCGACCAGCATCGGCACGCCCGACCAGTCGCGCGCCTCGGCGAGCACGCCACGCGCGAGCGCCGTCTCACCTCTGATCCGGAGGACGTCGGCCAGCCGGACCGAGAGCTGGACGAACTGGCCCTCGGCCTTTTCGTCCTCTCCCGACTGCACGGCCTGGCGAACCGCGACGAGCGCGCGCTGGTAGAACTGACCGGCACCGACGTCATCGAGCTGATCCGCCGCGTGGTCACCCGCGCGACGCAGCAACGGGATCGCGTCCTTCGCGTGCCCGGCGAGATCGTGGTGATGCCCGAGCAGCGCGATGTCGGGCGACAGGTTCTCGACCGCATTCGCGGCGGCCGCATGCAACCGGCGGCGAACGTCGGCCGGTGTGGCGTCGTAGACGATGTCGCGCACGAGCCGCGAGGTGAACAACAGCTCGCCGGACGGATCGTGACCGAGCAGCCCCGAGCGCTCGGCGTCGATCATCGCGGTCTCGAGCCCTTCCCCGGGCAGCATGGTGCGCAGGAGATCGACCTGCGGCTCGAGGCCGAGCACGGCGGCGGCCTGCAACACGTCGCGCGTCGATTGTTTGAGCATCGACAGCCGCGCCGCGATCAAGTCGGGGAGCGAGATGTTGAGGTCTTCGGCCTTGCCGCCTTCGAGCAGGTAGCGGACCACGTGCTCGAGATGGCCAGGATACGCGCGCGTGATCTCGAACAGCACCTGCGGAGACGGCAACCCGCGCACGCCACCGTCGGCGAGCATGCCGACGAGCTCGGTCAGGTGCTCGGCATCGAGGGCCCCGATCTCGAGGCGCTGCACGAGCGACGGCCACTGCTCGGCGAACATCGTGGTCGCCGTCATCACGATCGGAGGCAGTGCGACCTCGGTGGTCTCGTTCGCGCGGCGCAGGATCTCGAGGCTCGGGTGATCGAACCTGTCGATGTCCTCGCAGACGATGGTGACCGGGCCCTGCGCGGCGGCACGCTCGAGCGCGCGCAGCGTGGACCAGACCATCTCGCGTCGCCGGACGGGCGGCTCGAGCTCGAGCAGCGTGGTGGGGTGACCGAACAGCTGCGCGATACCGGGGATGTCGCGCTCGTTGAGCCCGATCGACAGCACCGCGTCGCGGAGATCGACGTCGCTCGACACCGGCGGCAACTGCAGCACCGCGGCGAGCAGCGAACGGATCGGGTAGTACGGCGCCGCGAGACCGCTCGGGTCCGGACCGATCTGATAGATCGTGCGCGTCTCCTGGCCGACCTTGTCGTAGGCCTGATGGAGCAGCGCGGAGCGGCCCGCACCGTCGAAGCCGGCCAGCAACAGGCCCGACGATTTGCCGGCCGTCACCGGCGCGCGCATGTGCTGGAGCAGCGTCTCGAGCTCGTGCTCGCGATCGACGAACGGCATCGGCAGCACGCTCGACATCTGCGGCTGCGGGATCTCGAACGCCTTGCTGACGCGCTGGCGCGGCGTGCCGCACTCCGGGCAGTACTTGAACGTCGGCTGACACGACGTGCCGCACATCCCGCACAGATCGCCGGAGGCAGGCTTCGCCTTGACGAGCCGGCGCAGCGCGTCGCGCATCTCCGCGGCGGTCGCGAAGCGATCCGACGGGTGCTTCGCGAGCGCCTTCGCGACGATCGCGTCGAGGTCCTTCGACACCGCCTCGCGGCGCGAGGCTAGCGACGGGATCAGCGCCTTCAGGTGATTCGCCAGGATCTCCGTCGTCGACCCGGCGAAGAACGGCGTCTTGTACGCGAGCAGCTCGTACAGGATGATGCCGACCGCGTAGATGTCCGACGCGAACGACGGCGGCGCGCCGCTGATCACCTCGGGCGCCATGTACTCGGGCGTGCCGCTGATCGCGCGATCCTCGGGATCCTTCGCGACGCCGGTGACCAGGCGCGCGATGCCGAAGTCGACGATCTTCACCGTGTCGACGCTGGCGCGGCGCTGATCGAGGATGATGTTGTCGGCCTTGAGGTCCGCGTGGACGACACCGGCGAGGTGCGCTTCCTCGATGCCTGCGAGGGCCTGGATGCAGATGTCCAGCACGCGATCGACGGCGAGTGGGTTCTCGTTGACCAGGAGCTGGGTCAGCGTCGGGCCCTTGACGTACTCCATCGCGAGATAGAGCAGGCCGTCGCTCGATTGACCGTAGTCGATGATCGAGACGCAGTTCGGATGGTTGAGCCGCGAGGCACTCATCGCCTCGTCGCGGAAGCGTTTGATCATCCGCGAGTCAGCGGACAGCTCCTCGTTGAGGATCTTCACCGCGACCGTGCGGCCGAGCGCCATCTGGTCCGCCTTGTAGACGGCGCCACTGCCACCGATCCCGATACAGGCCGTCAGCTTGAACTTGTCGCCGAGGACTCGACCGACAAGCTTCAGCGATTTCGCGACCTGTTCTTGTACGTGATCGGTCATTCCCCGCCCATGTCCTTAGTGTGTTTGCCCCGCCACTCGTCACCGATATCTCAGGCCCGTTCGAGAATAACCGCGATTCCCTGGCCGACGCCGATGCACATGCTCGCAAGTGCATGTTTGGCGGACGATTGCTGCGACATCTCGACAAGCAGCGTCAGGACCATGCGGGCACCGGACGCGCCGAGTGGATGGCCGTACGCGATCGCGCCGCCGTTGACGTTGACCTTCTCCGGGTCGAGCCCGAGCTGTTCCATACACGGGAGTGCCTGCGCCGCGAACGCCTCGTTGAGCTCGGCAAGGTCGATCTGACTGGCAGTCAAGCTGGCTTTAGCAAAGGCCTTTTTCGAGGCCGGAATCGGGCCGAGGCCCATGTAGCTCGGCTCGACGCCGGCGGCTGCCGCGGTCACGTAGCGCGCCTTCGGGGCGAGCCCGAGCTCCTTGACCATCGCCTCGCTCGCCACGATCACCATGGCGGCACCATCGTTGAGACCCGAGGCGTTACCCGCGGTGACGGAAGCGGTCGGACCCTTCGAGAACGCCGGTTTGAGCTTGGTCAGCTGCTCGATCGTGGTCTCGCGCGGGTGCTCGTCCACCGACAGTGTGATCGCTTGCTGGGACTTCTTGTCGACCCCGGTGGTGATCGGCGTGATCTCCTTCGCGATGCGCCCCGACGCGATCGCCTTCGCAGCGCGCTGCTGTGAGGTCAGTGCAAAGCGATCCTGCGCTTCGCGCGAGACGCCGTGCTTCTCGGCGACGCGCTCGGCGGTCTCGCCCATCGCGAGCGTGCCGTGCATGGCCTCCATCTTCGGATTGACGAACCGCCAGCCGAGCGTGGTGTCGAAGATCTTTTGATCGCGCGCGAACGCCTCGCCGGCCTTGCTCATCACCAGCGGTGCGCGCGTCATCTGCTCGACGCCACCGACGATCACGAGATCCGCCTCGCCACTCTGGATTTGCCTCGCTGCGTCCGCGATCGCCTGCAGCCCCGAGCCGCACAGGCGATTGACCGTCACCCCCGGGACTCCGACCGGTAGGCCTGCGAGCAGCGCGGCCATCCGCGCGACGTTGCGGTTGTCCTCGCCGGCCTGGTTGGCGCAGCCGAGGATCACGTCGTCGATCCGATCGACGGGCAGCGTGGTCTTCGCGACGAGTGCGGCGATCACCTGCGCGGCCAGATCATCGGCGCGGACCCCGGCGAGCCCACCGCCGTAGCGGCCGAAAGGAGAGCGGATTCCATCGACGATATACGCGGCGCGCGTCATGATTGCCCACTCGTCATCCCCGCGTGTATAGCCGAAAACTGGCGCCCGCGATCCGAGGCTGACTACCGTCGGCCATGCTCGATGTCGCGACCGTCCAGTCAGCCAGGGAGAGTGGTGAAGATGCGAGCTGGCTCGCGATCCGCCAGCCTGCGGTGGTCCACCTCCTCGAGCGCGAGCTAGGAGGCTTCGCCGGGTTTCGCGACGGGGACGCGTTCGCGGCCGGCCTCGAGCTCGCCTCGCGCGTGCTCGGTGGTCCGACGCCATTGTCCGAGCTTCGCCTCGACCACAAGGCCCTCGCGACCGGCCTCTCCGCCGTGCGCCAGGGGCACTGCGACCGCGCGATGGTTCGCTCGATCCGCGACCAGATCGAGGAGTTACCGGTCGTGCTGACGCCGCTCGAACAGGATGCCGTCGCCACCGTCATCGCCGGAGTCATCTGGGCGGTGCTCGACGCCAGCGTCCGCGACCTCGACGACGAGCTACTCGCTTGAAATGACTGGAGCCCAGCACGTTCGGGCGCCTTGACGTTGGGGCACTTCGCCACTACGGTCCCCGTCATGGCCAAGTCGAAGCTCCTCGCTGCGTTTCTCTCCGTATCCCTGGCTGGCTCCGTCGGTGCCTGCTCGGATCGCGAGGGCATCGATCGTTGGGCAACCACCGAGAACACCAACGTCGACATCGACTGGGACAAGGTGAACGAGGCCTACAAGACGGCCGACGGCCCCGAGGATCTCGAGAAGAAGATCAACGAGATCTACGAGGGGGACGAGATCATCTCGGTCTCCGTCAAGGACGAGAGCGCGAAGGTCCAGGTCGTCACCGGCTTCTTCGACAAGAACAAGTCCGGCGCGATCGACGAGGGCGAGAAGATCTTCACGATCAAGCGCGACCTCACCGACGGCGACAAGGGCCAGTACCAGACGCAGGGCTACGGCTATTACGGCGGCTACCACTCGCCGATGATGTCGATCGTCTCGGGCATGGTGCTCGGCTCGATGTTGTCGAGCGCGTTCTCGCCACGCTACGTCCCGATGTACACGCAGCCGTACACCACGAGCGCCGCGCGCGCGTCGTCGATCAACGGCACGCGTAGCTCGTACCGCGCCTCGAACCCGGACAAGTTCAGCAAGTCCTCGCGCACCGGTCGCAGCTACGGTGGTGGCTCTCGCCCGACGAGCCGTCCGTCGTCGGTGCCGCGCAGCCGCGGTGGTGGCTTCTTCGGTGGCGTCTCGGCCACTCGCCGTCTCGACGCTTGATCTCTTCCATCGACGCGCTGCCGTTCTGCGAACGGCCGCTGCACGAGCTGTTGCACCTCGACCAGGATCGCGACGCTCCCTCGCGCGACTACGCCGGCTTCGGCTGGGCGCACGCCTCGCGCGTCTATCTCGACGATGGCGCCAAACAGCTCATCGAGAACGCGCTGCTGATCGCCGTGCATGCCGCCGACGACGCCGCGCCGCTGACCGATGACATCGATCTCGCGTTCGAGCTGCCCGGCGAAAACGCGCGCGTGCTGTTGTCGCGGTTTCTCTCGGTGTGGATCCCGAAGCTGCCACCGGCAGAGACGATCGTGCTGGTCGCGTGCAACCCGCATCGCGCGAAGCTCCGCTCGACGGCGTCGGCGGCGACCTTCTACTACGGGCTAGGTGATGTCGCCTCGTGGCGGGACCAAACAGGCCCGCAGGATCTCGCCTCGCAGATCCGACTGACCGCCGCAACCTGGTGCACTCTCCACCCCGTGGACAACGAGCTGATCAAGCGGCCGGGCACCGCGATCGACGACGACAAGAAGCACACGCTGGCGTCGATCTACTTGCTCAAGAAGATGGATCTCAAACCCGAGGACGGCGGGATGGAGATGCCGGTCGTGCTGCCGTCGGAGCTGGCGCCGATCGACGAGACGCTGCAGCAGATGGCCGTCGACGACCTGATCGTCGTCCACAAGAAGAAGCCGATCTGGGACCTGACGAAGAAAGGTCTGCAGTACCTCGCCGACATCCTCGACGAGACCACGGACATGATCGACGAGTTCGACGATCTCGAGGTCGACCAGGCGATCGAGGAGCTGCGCGCCCGCAAGCTCGACGTCTATCGCGCGCGCTTCCTGTGGGGCTGGTACGAGGGCGAGTTCGACGATCTGGTGCTCTGGCAGGAGCGGCGTGGCTCGACGCCGATCGAGCGGTTCTGGGCGTTCTACTTGATGAGCGACGAGTTCTGGAACGAGCTCGGCAAAGACCTCGCCGACTGACTCACGGTCCGTGCGTGGCGGCGTACTCCATCATGCAGTCCTGGAACTTGTCGCAGTCGGTCTCGACGAGGCACTTCTCGTACATCGCGACGGTCTTGTCGTCGCCGGTGCACTGCTCGATGCCATCCTTCTCTTTCGACATCACGAGCTGGTACATCTCGTCGCCGAGCGTCTGCTTGACGCACGCGCTGTAGTGATCGGCGGCCTTTCGACAGACTTCTTTGTTGTGCCCTTTCGAGCAGGCGGCAAACCCGAGCAGGGCGACGAGGACGGCCACGCGACGCATGTGGAGTCAGACGCGGGTGGTGGCGGTGTGTCGCGGCGCTACGAAATGCCGAGGGCGATCCTTCCAAGCGTGGAGGCTCAATAATTCGCCTAACCGATTGGAAGTGCTTCTGTTATCGATCGAATGGTGGGGTGAGGTCGGATGTTGTGCTTGAAGTGCGCGACGCCCTCTGCTTCCTCGTACTCGCTTCGCTGGCGGGAACCGCGAGCGCCGAGATGGCGCCGGAAGATCCGTACACCGAGGTCGAGCCGACATCCAAAACGGAACCCGCGATCACCCTCGAGCTCGATGCGACCTCGGGTGTCGGTCCCGTCGTCGCGATGCCGGCGGCGACCGTCAACGGCGTGTCCGTCGACGGCGCGGCGGCCGCGGGTGTCGCGAAGCTCGAGCCGGCTGCGAAGGTCGAGAGCGTTGCGAGCACCGTCACCCCGAACGCTACGAGCCAGTCGGTCGATCCGTTCGAGGAAGGCGAGTGGTACGAGCAGCAAGAGGTTCAGATCGGCGGCGGTGTCGGCGTGGGGTTGCTGTTCCTCGGTCTGTTGATCCGCGGTCGTCGTGTGGCGGGTCGTCGTCGGCTCGCGCGCGAGCAGCGCCGCACGCAGTTCGGCATGTCGGCGGTCGATCCGTCGCTCGCGAAGCTCAATGTCGCCGCGTGGGAGCACGGTCCGGCGGTGATGCCGATCGCGATCGAGCCCGAGATGATGAATCGGCGAGCGCAGAGTGCGCCGTTCGTCCAGCCGGAGCCGTCGTTCGTCGAGCCGCCGTTCGCGGGTCGTGCGCCGAGCGCGCCGATCATCTCGAGCGCGCAGCCGTTCCTTCCTTCGCTCGTGCCGCAACCGGTCGCGCCGATCGCACAGCCGGTCGTTGCACCCGCGCGGCCGCCCGTGGCGCCTGCATCGCAGCCATACCAGCACTACTCCAACGCCGATCTCGCGGCGTACGGCCTGCGTCCGTCTCAGCCGGCGATCGTGGATCCCGCTCCGCGCAAGTCGGAACCGAAGATGGTGATGATGCCGCACCTGATGCAAACGCCCGGGCTGCCTGCGGCGCATGTCCCGCTGCCGCCGATGCCGATCGCCGGCGCGCACATGCCGAACGCACGCCACGCACAGCCTCCGATGCCGACGTCCATCGCGCACGCTCCACCGGCGGGCGGTCGAGGTTCGTGGCATCCGACGGTGATGCCGTGGGAGCAGGCATCGCAGCCGGCTCCCCGGCATCCGCAGCAGTTCGCGCACCCGCCACAGGCCGCAGCAGCACCATATCCGGTCGCGCCGCTGCCGTCGGTTGCACCGCCGCGTGGGGCCGCCCTGCCACCCGCTCAGCCGTATCACGCACGCGCATTCTCGCCGGCGCCCGCCATCGCACCCGAGAACGTTCGGTTGATGCGCCTCGCCGAGGGAACTCCACATCCGCCGTTCGCGCCGCAGCCGTATTCGTCACTGCCTGCGCCACGTCCGTTGCCCGGCATGCCGGCGCCGCATCTCGCGCATACGCAGCCGCAGTCGTTCGTCCTCAAAAACTCGGCTGCCCTACCGGCTGCGTATCCACTGACGTTCCCGGCGTTCCCCGAGGTCGCGGGCGCCACGATGCTCGCGCCGGTCGAACCCTCGGGCCTCAACTACTGGGGCCCGCTGCCGACCGAGGTCGAAGTCACGGACGAGCAGATCATCTTCGCGCGCGGCTCGCAACCGGCCGATCAACTCGAGCCGATTCGCCGGACGATGCCTCGGGCCTCGCCGAGCGACGAGACGCGGATCGTACGGCCGTCGCAGCGCCGCCGCTAAGTTGCGTGAATCCGGCGTGATCTCGTTGGTTTGCAACGTGGCAGATCACGGAAAGCTCACGCCGTCATCCATCGGACGTCACCCGAGTGCTGCGTAACAAGCAGCATGAACAAGGTCATCCTCGCACTCGCGCTCCTCGTGGTCGGCTGCGCCGGCGCCTCGAAGCAGACCACGATCAGTGGCGTCGAGCTCTACGCGCGCGCGAGCCAGCTGCGCGAGCAGGGCCAGGTCGCGATGCGGACCTCGGCGAACACGACGATCCAGGTTCGTCTCGATCAGTTCCTCGTCGATCGCTCGCGCGATCAGGTGTTCCACGTCTGGGAGGTGGTCGAGGGTTGCCACGGCAACGCGATGTCCGAGGACGTCGACTGCACCGTCGCGTTGTTGCGCGATCAGCGGTTCGTGGTCAGCGACCAGCTGCCCACGCCGCGCAAGCCCCCGAGTGAGGAGGGCCGCGACCTCGCGGGCATCACCAAGGCGCGCCTCGTGATGGTCGCCGCCGGGACCGCGATGGCGATCGGCGCCGCGAAGTGCGAGGTGTTCGAAGGCTGCAAGGGGTTGCTCGGCATCGGTGCCGGCCTCGACGCGCTACTGCTGCTCGTCACGTACACCGGCATGCACTGAGCGACAGCTCTCGATCGCCTGCACCATGTCGTCGTGCAGCGCGCACGTCACGGCGAGCTTGGTGCCATCTGGATGGGGCACCGAGAGCGACGTGCAGTGCAGGGCGAGCCGGTGGAGGTGATGCTGGGTGCGGAAGATCCGGTTGTGCTCGCCCTTGCCGTAGCGGACGTCGCCGATCAGCGGACACGAGATGTGCTTGAGGTGGCGGCGGATCTGATGCAAGCGACCCGTGCGTGGTCGCGCCTCGACAAGCGCGTAACGCCCGAAGGTCTCGAGGCACGTCACGTCGGTCACGGCGGGAACGCGCGCTTCGCCCGGCGCTTTCGGGATCGCGTGATCGATCGTCTGGTCCTTCGGATGACCGCGCGTGATGCAGAGGTAGACCTTCTCGGCCTGGTCCCAGGCGCCGGAGAACGCCGCGGCGGCCTCCTTGTCGAGGGCGAACAGCACGATCCCCGAGGCACCGCGATCGAGGCGGTTCACCGGATAGACATACTTGTCGACGGCGTCGCGCACCCGCTGGAGCAGCGCATCCTCGGAGTCATCCCACCCTCGGTGGGTGGACAGCCCCGACGGCTTATCCACGACCACGCACCGCTCGTCGCGGTACAGGATCACGGAGGCGGGCCAAGGTGCTTCCGGAAGAACTCGATCTGGACCTTCTCGCGCGCCAGGTTGAGCTTCGGATCCGGCAGCATGTGCGTCGCCGACAGCGTGATCACCTCGGCGTACTTGCCCTCGAGGTAGAGCGCCTCGATCAACGCGAGCGTGTGCGCGAAGTGCACGTTGTCGTCGGTGATGCCGTGGATCAGGAGCAGCGGGCGCTCGAGCTTCGCGGCGTGCGTCATCGCGTTGCCGTGCTTGTACCCGTCGGGGTTCTGCGCCGGCGTCTTCATGTAGCGTTCGGTATACGCGGTGTCGTAGAGCGCCCAGTCGGTGACCGGCGCACCGGAGACGGCGCACGTGAAGACGTCGGGGCGGAGCAGCACGCCCATCGCCGCCATGTAGCCGCCGAACGACCAGCCGACGATGCCGACGCGACCGAGATCGAGCTCCGCGTAACGCGCACCCATCGCCTGCAGCGCCGCGACTTGATCATCCATCGGCACGGTGACGAGGTCCTTGAGGATCGCGCGCTCCCAGGCACGGCCATGGTTCGGCGTGCCGCGGTTGTCGCTACGCACGACGATGAAGCCGGCGTCGGCGTACCACTGATCCATCACGTACGCGTCGCGCGTGTTGTGGACCATCAGCGCGTGTGGCCCGCCGTAGACCTTGAGCAGCACCGGGTACTTCTTGCCCTTGACGAACGCGCGCGGCCGCGTGATCGAGACGTGGTGCTTGCGCCCGCCGAGGTCGACGGTCTCGATCACCGTGGTCGGGACGAGGCTCGGCTGCTCCGCCACCGACGGCAGCTCGTGGCGACCCGACGTGCCGAGCACGAAGGTCTGCTTGCCACCCTTCGCGAGCGCGACATCGACGACGACCACGCCGTGCTGGGCCTTCGCACCGGCGACGCCGTTGCCGTCGGTGAGGCGCGTCGGCGTGGAGCCATCGAGCGGAACGCGATAGATGTCCTGCATCGTCGGATCGGTCTGCGCCTGCACGATCGCCGCACCCGGCTCGACGGCGAGGAGATGGCGCAAGCCGAACTCCGGCCGCGTGACCCGGGTGACCTTGCCGTGCTTGCGATCATGGAGCTCGAGCGTCCAGTCGCCCTCCTTCTCGGTCATCCACAGAAAGCCCGAGCCGTCCGGCAGCCAGCGCGGCGCGCCGACGGCGACGTTGATCCACGCGTCGTCGTGCTCGGTGAGCAATGTGGTGGACGTTCCCTTCGCGGGATCGAACGAGATCACCTGGACATCGGTCTGGTCGCGGTTCATCACCAGCGCGGACAGCGGGCCGTGATCCCACTGCACGCTCGCGAGGTACGGGTGTGTCTCGAGGTTCCAGGTCAGCCACTTGGGTTCGCCACCGGCGGCGGAGATCACGCCGAGATCGACGATCGCGTTCGGCCGTCCGGCGCGCGGATACTTGAACGGCACGGGCGGGGTTGCCGGTTCGCGCGGGTTCGAGACGTACAAGGTGTCGACACCGCGCGCATCGGTGCGCTGGAATACGAGCTGCTTGCTATCAGGCGACCACCAGAAGCCGTCATCGCGATTGAGCTCCTCCATCGCCGCGTGCTCGGCGACGCCGTACTCGAACCCCTCGGGGTGCTTGGTCAGCTGCTTGGCGGCACCACCCGCGGTGATCGTCCACAAGTCGCCGTCGCGCACGAACGCGATGGTCTTGCCGTCGGGCGACAGGTGCGGGTCGTACGATGCACCCTTCGGATCGACGACGGTGCGCTTTCCACTCGGTCGCTCGACGAGATGAAAGACACCGCCGAGTGGGACCAGCACGACCGAGCCGTCGTCGGAGATATCGACATCGACCACACCCTTGGTCGCCGTCCGCGAGCGCTCGCGGCGCGCCTTCTCGGCATCCGAGAGCTTCTCCTCGGCGGAGCCCATCAGGTCGGCGACGGTAGCGAGCGTCTTGACGGTGCCGTCGGGCGCCAGCTCGTAGAGGTCCGAGGCGAACGATCGCGGCGGCGTGCGGCGGAACAACACCGCGCCGTCCTTGGTGATCGCGAGCGTGGTCGGATGACCGAGCCTGAAGTTGAACGTGGCGGCAGCATCGGCGAGCAGGGTGGCGTCGAGGGCGGGCCAGGTCGGCATGGTCGGAGCCTTTGGGTGGTGGCAGGCCATCAGCGCGATGGCGGCAACAAGCCGGCAAACCGGCCGGCGCGTAGCGGCGCCGAAGGCGGCGCGGAGTCGATCGACGAGTCGCACGACGGCAGTATGGCCAAAACTTGCCCCATGCGAGAGCGGCACGGGACGATTACAAAATGAAAGAACGCAGACTCCGCCGAGCCTCGACCACCACCGAGGCACTCAGGTACCAGCTCGCGGCGTGCTGCGCAGATGGCAGGATCCAGGCAATGGTCGTGGCGGATGGGGATGGCTTGCCGCTCGCCTCGTCGGGGGACACGTTCGCGTGCGACGAGGTGGCGGCAAGGATGGTGCTCGTCGGGCCGAAGATCAAAGCCTTCGATGGCACGCTGTTCGGCGCCGGTCACACCTGGGATGTCCAGATGATGAAGGTCGACATCGAGGGGAGCGAGCTGGTGGTGTGTGCGGTCGGGGGGAGCTCCGAGTCGCGCAAGAAGCAGATCCAGCGCGGCGCCGAGGGCGCGGTGCGGATCCTCGCGGCATGATGCACGGGTGAACCACGCGGCCGAGCTGAGGAAGTACCTCGACGGCGACAGGGTCGACGACTTCGGCAAGGTGATGCGTTCGCTGCCGCCGACGATCGACGTCGAGCTCGCAGCGAAGGCGGTGGTGAAGTTGATGGAGCGCCCGTTCCACATCGGGCGGATGTGCAAGCGGATCCCGGGAGCGGTGATCCGGGCGGTGCTCGCCACGGAGGTGCCGGGACCGACGCACCTGTTCCTGCGGCTCGCGGTGCCGACGGACAACTCCGTGAAGCTGCCCGGGCGATGGCAAGCGGCGCTGCAGGCGTTGCTCGATCTCGACACCGAGTACGCCTGGGGCAGCAAGCAGAAGCGCGCGAAGTTCGCCGGGCTCGCCGGAGATCCGGTCATGTTGCAAGCCCTCCAGGGGACGGTCGCGCACTCCGAGTCGGTGTCGCTCGCGATGCTCGCGGTGCTTGCCCTCGACGGCAGCGACCCATCGTACGACGCCTTGATCACGCACATTGATGTTGCGTTCAAGGCCGGCGATCGGCGCCTCGACATGCTCCGTCACTTGCAGAAGCACGCGGCGCGCACGCCCGCCCTCGACGCCCTGTTCGTCGAGATCGACGGTGCGATCCAGGCGCGCAACGATGCGTCGCCGGCACTCGCGCTCGGGCCGGTGATCGGCGTCGGCGAGGTCAGCTCGCTGTGGTTCAGCGTGACGGTGGGCTCGCTCCGCCGAACCGTCCACAACGTGCCGTGGATCCAGGGCAGCGTGACGATCGACAGTCGGTCGCCGTCGTGGTTTCACGCATCGCTCTCGACGGTGGAGCCCGACTTCTCGGCCGGCAAGAGCACGTGGTTCACCGTGGCGAAGCTCGAGCGAGATCAGCTCGGCATCGGCCGCTGCGATGGGGCGGAGTTGCCCCGTTGGCTGGCCAACGCGGCTGCGCACCTCGATGTCGAGTGGACCTTCACGATCACGCAATCGAGCCTGCGCGGTGCCAAGCGCGAACGCGCGCTCGCCTGGCTACGCGGCGAGACCTGAGCTCCACGGGCCGCCGCCGGTGCTACGCTGGCGACATGCGAACCGCCCTGCTGCTTGTCCTGAGTCTCTCGGCTTGCTCGTCGAAGGCGGCCTCGACAGAGGTTCCCGCCGATGAAGCGAAGCAGCTGCTGATCGACCGCAACTGGCTCGACCGGATGCCGGCGACCGAGCGCGAGCGGCTCCACGTCTATCGCTTCGTCCCGAAGATGGGTGGCGGCGTCTATCAAGACCGCACGCTCTACAAGGGCACCTTCGAGCTGTTCAAGTTCAAGGCGACCGGTGACGAGATCCGGTTCGATCTCAAGGAGACGAACACTCGGGTGACGTCGGCCTACAAGATCGAGCAGGTCACCGGGCCCGAGCCCTTCGACCTCCGCCTCACCATCTTCGAGTCGCCGCGTGGCCCGAAGACGTACTACGGCATCAAGGCGGAGACCGATCCGCACGGTGAGCAACTCGAGGCCGCGCTCGCGAAGCTCGCCGAATCCGCGGACTAGGTTCGCGGGTCCAACGGGCTCGGCGCCGCAACAGGAGTCCGAGCACGCCGAGCCCGAGCAGCAAGCTCGCCGAGTTCCCGCTGCTGGAGCAGCAACCGTCGCTGGGCGGTGGCTCGCACCCGGCGCAGGCATTTGGCTCGTAGGTGACGACGCACAGATCGTCGAGGTTCCAGCCGCCGAGCTCGAGCTCGCTGTTCGCGTCGATCGAGAACGTGATGCGCTCACCCGGTGGCATCGGCACGTCGACGAAGCGCCACTCGCGATCGACGTGATCGAACCCTTCGGCGGAGTTCTGCCAGATGATCGTGCCGTCGATGGAGATCGCGGCGCGATCGGCCGAGCGTTCCTCGACGGTGAGCCAGCGACGGAACTGCAGGTGCAGCTCGGTGTAGGCGGCGATCTCGAGGGGCTGCGTGGTGATCGCCGTCGAGCCCGCGGGATAGCGCCCGCTGTCGCGCAGCGTCGTGCCGAGCACGGCCTCGCCGGTGAACGGCCTCGGCGGATCTCCCGCGCGCCCGAGCGGGCGACCGAACTCCCACGCCATCCGTCCGCTCTGCGTCCACTGCGGATCGACCTCGAACGTGTCGCAGTAGAGCGGCGTCAGCGTCCCGACGAACAGCTGATACAGCGGATCGCCCGGGTTGTCCGGCATCGCGAGCTCGCTCTCGTCGTCGAGGTACGCGACGACGCGATAGCGAATCACGATCGGTCCCGCGACCTCGGGCAACGTGCCGACGAAGCGCGTCCCGTTGCCGAGCATCTCGAACGTCTCCTCGACACCATCGAGTTGGACGACCAGCTGCATCCGCGTGACCTGCGGCTGCGCGCACGCGCTGTTCCCCGGCGTCTGGACGTCGACGGTGAGGGTGCGTCCGTCGAGCACCGGCGTCGTCAGCGTCACCTTCGCGAAGTCCGGGACGAGCCCGTGTGCCGAGAACGCCTGCTCGATCAGACACTGATGCGGCGTGCCGTTACCTAGATCGCCATCATCGTCGTCGCCGATCAATGCGCCGACATAGGCGGTCGAGAGGTCGGTCGCGTGCTCGACGACGCCGAGATAGATCGCTTCGATCGCAGCCCCGCCAGCGAGGCTCTTGCGCAGATCCCACAGCGCGCCGGCCACGATCAAGCCCGTGACGTGCTCGTCTCCGGAGACGTCGTCGGGAAACACGAGATCTGGTTCGACGTCGCGCACGGCCTCGTCGTCGAAGTTGAGGCCTCGACCGATGCCGGAGTCGCCGGTGATGTTCGCGGCGAAGAAGTCCGCGAGGCCCTCGCCGAGGGCCGAGCTGAAGGCGCCGGCGAGGTGGGCCTGCGTGTGGAACGAGTGACCGAACTCGTGCAGCACGACATCGGTGATTCGCGCGGCGTTCTCGCACGCGCCGGCGCCGTAAAAATGTAGCGCATCGCCGTCGGAGAGCGCGTTGCACGATCCCGCTTCGTTGACGGTGATGTCGAGGCGGCGATCGAGCCACGACAGCGTCGGGTGGATCCCGCGTGCGCGCTTCTTCGCGACCATCGCCCACGCGTACGCGCTGAGCTGCGCATCGCCGGCCGCGCTGGTCGCGAGGCTCCAGTCGACGACGGAGCCGTTCGCGAGCGTCAACGCGCCCGTCGCGGGCGAGCCCGCAGCATCGATCACGCGCACGAATTCGCCGACGGTGCTCGGCACGACCGTCGCTGCCGCGTTCCCGCTCCACCCCACGGCACCGGTGGTACTGGCGGTCAGTGGAATGCCGTCGACGACGAGGTTCGCCCGGGTCGCCGGCAGCTTCGTGCGCGATCCGCCGGGGTGGCGAACGGGCACGTCCATCCGCACGGTGCCGGTGCCGTGCGCGACCTTGCTGACGCGCACCAGCGGAGTGCCCTCGCTCGTCGCGTACACGGTCCAGCTCTCGAGGCCGGCGCGTGCCTCGAGCACGTCGACGACCTGCGCCGTGAAGTCACCGCGTCCGTAGATCAACGGCAACACGGCGCGCTCGCCGGTGACGTTCACGCTCGCCGCGATCCCTGCGGTGCGAAGCCACGCCTCGGTCTTCGCGATCCCGGCGCGTGCGCTCGGCACGTCGATGTGTGCGACGGGCACGGCACTCGATCCGGCGGCGAACAAGCGATCGTGCTGGAACACGACGAACACGTGCGCGCCGATCACGCGCAGTCCGTGCATCGTCTGCTGGAACGCGACGGTGCGCTTCCCGTGCTCGACGCG
>JANNBP010000416.1:0-18607 GCA_031385555.1 Deltaproteobacteria bacterium
CCGGGTCAGGGCCAGCTCGTCGAGGCCGTGCCCGAGCGTGTCGAGCAGCAGCGCGGACCGCACCTTCCCGGTGGCATCGACGACGAGCTTGACCCGGATCTTGCCCTCGATCCCGAGCTGCCGCGCCGCCGCCGGGTAGTCCTTGCCGGCGTCGATGTAGCCGTAATCGCCCTTGGGCATCGCGGGGTTCTTGATGGTCGCGATCGAGACCGGGGCTGGGGCAGGCGGCGTGCCGTCGCCACTGCCAATGCCACCGCCGGTCCCTCCACCGGAACCACCGCGGCCAGTGCCACGGCGGCTGCCCTTCGCGGGAGGTGGGAGCATGCCCTTACCTCCCGGCACCGGGTCGCCCATCTTGATCGTCGGCGGGTCGTCTCCACCCGGCGGACCGGGGAGCGGTGGCGTCTCTGGAGGTGGCTCGGGCTGCGAGCGCACCTGCGGCTGGGTCCGCGCGACGCGCGGCTGCACAGGTTGGGTGACGACCGGCTCCTGCGGCTCGGGTGGGAGGTCGAGCTTCGGGAGCTCGGGCGGCTTCGGCGGCGCGGGCGGCTCGACCTCGACCTCGACCATCTCGATCACCGGCGCGGGCGTGGGCGGCACGAACGGGTGGGTCACCACGACCGCGTCGATCAACACCACCAGGAGCGTGTGGATCGCGACCGTCCCGGCGCTGATCAGCACGATCGGAGAATCCCAGCGCACGACGCTGTAGCCTAACTCATCGCTACTTGTCGTCGAGCGGCATGTTCTCGAGCGCGATGCCCTTGATGCCCGCTTGCTGGACCACGTCGATCGCGCGCATCACGTTGCCGTACGCGCCGGAGCGAGAGCCGTTGATCAGCGCCTTCGGCTTGTCGACGCCCGCCGTCAGCTGCTTGAGCTTCGCGATCGCGGCGGTGTCGTCGGTGAACTTGTCCTTGTTGATGTAGAGGTCGCCCTCCTTGGTCACGGTGACGCGCAACGTGCTCTGGATGGGCCCGCCCGTCGCGGCCTTCGGCTTGTCGATCTCGACGCCGCGCGCGACGATCAGCTTCGCGGTGACCATGAACACCACGAGCAGCACCAGCAGGATGTCGACGAACGGCGTGACGTTGATGTTGGTGATCGCGTCGTCGTCGTCGTCCCGGTACGCGCCGCTCGCCATTATTGATCCCTCATCGGACCGGGGCCTTCGCGGGCTCGGGCTTCGGTTCCTCGAGGGTCTTGCCCTCGGCCTTCGCGTGCAGCTCGGCGTGGATCAGCGACATCACCTGGTGCGCGCACTCGTCGGCGCCACCCATCAGCACCTTGATCCGGCGACCGAAGTAGTTGAACGCGATCACGGCGGGGATCGCGACGAACAGCCCGAACGCGGTGGCCGACAGCGCCTCCGCGATGGTCTCGAACAGCCGCTTCTCGGTCTCGGTGTCCTTGGTGGTCAGCTCGAGGAACGCGCTCATCACGCCGAGCACGGTGCCGAACAGGCCGACGAACGGCACGTTGTTCCCGAGCGTGCCGAGCACGATCAGGTTCTTGTCGGCGTTGCGACGCCACCGCGAGCGCTCGCCGTGCATCGCCTCGGCCGCGGCCTCCGCCCCGTGCTTGCGCTCCTCGAGTCCACGCAGCGCGACCTGGATCGGGATCGCGGTCGAGTCCTTGTACTTGGCGACGACGCGATCGATCTCGTTGCGCGTGAACGCGCCGCGGAGCTCGCGGTTGAAGCCATCGGTGTCGGCCTCGCGCGCGCGGAACCACAGGAAGCGATCGATCATCACGCCGATCGAGACCACCGAGAGGGCGATCATCAGCCAGAGGACCCACTCAGCGCCGAGCTGCGCGAAATCGACGAACGCCTTGGACAGATCCATCGCAGGCCGACGTTACGTCGGTTCCGGAGCCTCGTCGATCGATGGACCCGCGGATTCCTCGGTCTTCATGACCTCCCTCATCACCACCGTCGCATAGGCCCCGGCGGGCAACGCGAAGCTGACCTCGAGAGTCCCAGCCTCTTCGCCCTGCCGGACCACCGGATCCACGACCTCGATCGCGGCATCGCGGCGCGTGCCCTCGGCGATCGCCGACACCGACGCGAACACCTCGCGCGACAGGCCGGCCGCCGTCAGGATCGCGGTCTCGCGATCGGCGGCCGGGCCCGCGGCGGGTGCGCGCATCGACACCCCGAACATCGGACCGGTCGGCGTGATCTCGCCGGCGGCGATCCGCGGCGTGTCGACGTCGGGCTCGGTGCAATCGAACATCCCGCCGGCGCGCTTGTGCATGACGTCGCCCACGAGCGCGACGCGATAGAGCCCGTCGGCCAGGCGTGCGGTCAGCCAGTCGTTGAACAGCGACGATTGCAGCGCGGAGACCAGGAACCGCGCCTGCTTGCGATCGCGTGGCTGCGGCGCTTCGCCGGTGACGAACGCGCGGCCGCGTGTGGCGTTGTCGCCGGCGCGTCCAAACCGCTGCTCGCCATACCAGTTCGGAGTGCCGGGAGCTTCGGCGAGCCTCGCGAGGATCGCGCTCGCCTGCGCCGCGTCACCGGTGACGTTTCGCACGATCAGGCGAAACCGATTCCCTCGCAGGTGGCCGGTGCGCAGCTTGTGACCGTGCCGGGTGGCCTCGAGGATCCTGATGCCTGCGAGCTCGACCGCGAGTGCGGCCTCGGGGGTCACCGGAGGCGGCAGGCTGAGCCACTGCGTGGTGATCGCGCGGCGATCCTTCTGACCGGCGACGCCGATGTCGCGATCGCGAACCCCGAGCGCACGGGCGAGCATGCCGACCGCGAACGACGTGTTCAGGTCGCGCTTCTCGAGCTTCACGAACACGTGATCTCCCGAGCCCGACGGAGGATACGCGGGAAGTTCGTCGACGACGAAATCCTCCTCGCGGCATTTCAGCGCACCCCCGATGCCGGGCAGGTCGGTCGTCCAGTATGGCAGGCTCACGGTGACGACCCTACTGCGGGGTGCGGTGCTAGCATTGCGCGATGATCACGTTTCGCGCGTCGCTCGTTACCTTCACCCTCGCGGCTTGCGGTGGCGCGACGTATCCGAAGGGCACGACGACGCCCAAGGGTCCGGACGTCTCCAAGGGCGGGATCGAGAACGCCGCCCTGCCGTACCAGCTGCTCGAGGCGCGCTCCGGTCGCTCCGTCGACGAACCCGCGTTCTGGGCGCGGTTGTCGAAGGCCCGCGCGGTGTGCGTCGGCGAGGAGCACCCGAACCCGCACCACCACTGGGTGCAGCTGTTCACGGTGCGCGAGATCGCCAAGCGGATCGGCAAGGACAAGCTCGCGCTCGGGCTCGAGATGATCCAGCGCCCGTTCCAGGGGCCGATCGACGACTACGTCGCGAAGAAGATCGACGCGGCGACGCTGCAATCGCGGGTCGGCTGGGCCGAGCGCTGGGGCTACGAGTGGACCTACTACGCACCCACGCTCGACGCGACGATCGCCGCCGGTGGTGTGATCCTCGCGCTCAACACGCCGAAGGAGCTGACCAAGAAGGTCGTGCGCCAGGGGCTCGAGTCGCTGACGCCCGACGAGAAGGCGCAGATGCCCGAGCTCAAGCTCGACGACGCCGCGCACCGCTCGTGGTTCGACACGCTGATGGGTGACATGGGTGGTGGTGGGGCGCACTCGAGCAAGAGTCCCGAGAATCCGGACAAGGAGGCGCCGTCCGAGGAGGCGCCCAATCCGCACACGACCAAGCCCGACGCCCCGAACCCGCACGGCTCCGGCAACGTGCAGATGCCCTCGGCGGATCGGATCTACACCGCGCAGGTGCTGTGGGACGAGACCATGGCCGACGGCAGCGCGAAGTGGCTCAAGGCGAACCCGAATGGGCACCTGATCATCCTCGCGGGCAACGGTCACTGCCACGACTCGGCGATCGTCAATCGCCTCAAGCGCCGTGGCATCGACGACGTGCTCAGCGTGCGCGCGGTGATCGACGATGGCGAGGGTGCGCTCGCGAACGTGCTCGCGAAGCCGCAGAACGACTACGCGTTCGTGATGCAGCTGCCGAAGGGCGTCGCGAAGGGCGCGAAGACCGCGGCGAAGTAGGTAGCTACCTTACTGCTGCGCGTCGACGAGCTCGACGTCGAACACCAAGACCGAGCCCGGTGGGATCGCCTCGCCGGCGCCATCCTCGCCATAGGCGACGTTGGCAGGTAGCAGGATGCGGCGCTTGCCGCCGACCTTCATCGTCGACAGGCCGATGTCCCAGCCCTTGATCACCCTGCCGCCGTCGAACGGGAACTCGATCGGCTCGCCGCGATCGACCGAGGCGTCGAACTTGCTGCCATCCGTCAGCCAGCCGGTGTAGTGCACCTTGACCGGCTTGTTCTTCACCGGCGCGGCACCGGTGCCGACCTTCTCGTCGATGTACTGGACACCGCGATCCTCCTCGAGCTTGCCCGTGAGCCGCGGCACTCCCGGTGGGTTGATGTCGAACGGCAAGCCATCGCTGTCGACCTCCTTCGAGGGCACGCCGGTGGTGTTCGCCGGCCGCTTCTTCAGATCCGGCACCTTGCCGGTGCGCCCGGAAGGCTCGGCCTTCGCTTTCAGATCTCCAGACGCCGTCTTCGGCGCTTCCGAGGTGGTCGACTTCGCCTCGTCCTTCTTGCAAGCCGAGAGCAACGAGAGCGCGAGTAAGAGAGCGAGACGCATGACCAGGGTCGTAGCGCACTGCCGGGCCGAGGGCTACCCGTCGACGATTCGAACTTCCTCGACGCCGGTCCGGGAGCTAGCGCGGCAACGCCGAGCCGGGCCGAGGGCCATGCTCGTCGTTGACCATACGGATGTAGAG
This sequence comes from Deltaproteobacteria bacterium, assembly GCA_031385555.1. Classification (GTDB taxonomy): domain Bacteria; phylum Myxococcota_A; class Polyangia; order Haliangiales; family Haliangiaceae; genus JABFXX01. The sequence continues at coordinate 4,791 of JANNBP010000416.1, forward strand.
CTGCGCGCTCTTGTTCACCGGGTCGATCTCGAGGACGGCGTTCCACTCGGCGATCGCGGCGTCGCGGCGTCCCAGCGAGAACAGCGTGACGCCGAGGTGGATCCGCGCGGGGATGAAGTCGGGGCGCAGCCGCTTCGCGTGCTCGAACTCGGCGACCGCGGCGTGATAGACGCCCATGTCGCGATAGACGTTGCCGAGCCGGACGCGGAGGTCGGCGAACTCGGGGCAGAGGTCCAACGCCTTGGAGTATTCGCGGACGGACTCGTCGAACATCGCGAGCCCGCAGTACGCGGCGCCGAGGTCGGCGTGCATGTTGGCGAGCTTGCCGCGCGCGAACCGATCGAGCGCGTTGGGCTGTCCGACGCTCGCCGCGACCGCGTTGGTGTAGACCTCGCGCGCGAGGTCGTACTTGCCGCGATCGTTGTAGGTCACCGACAGGTTGAGCGCGGCCTCGGTGTACCGAGGGTTGAGCTTGAGCGCGATCTCGAACGCTTCCTCGGCGTCGCTGAACCGACCCTGCGCGTGATAGATGACGCCGAGCATGTTGTAGACGTCGGGGAAGTTCGGTCGGGCCTGCGCGGCCTCGGAGAGGGACGGCTCGGCACGCTCGTACTCACCCGAGTTGTAGTGCTCGCGACCCATCGCGATCAGCTGCTCGATGCGGTCGCTCATACGGGCGGCAGCTTAGCAGCGCGTTGCCTGACCTGCGTGTCCGGTCGCCGGACATCGCGGCCCGGCGGAATGCACGTAGGCCGGCTTACACCGGTTGCGTGGGCTTTGAATCGAGCTGAAGTTCCTCTTGAACCGGTCTCGACGTGGCCCTAGAACTCGCAGCGATGTTCAAGGTCATCGTCCCCATCGTCGCCTGCGTCATGTCCCTGTCCGCGGTCGCTCACGCGGAGGAGTGGTCGGTCACCATCGAGCACAAGTACTCGAAGGAGGCGAGCATCCGGGTCATCGAGCCCGAGGGCTATCAGGTCACGGCGGAGGGCGTCACCGACACCGTGCCCGCCGTGCTCAAGACCGCGAACTCGGACGCGTATGTCGTCGTCAAGTTCACGGCGCCGTCCGGTCGGAGCTGGGAGAAGAAGATCGAGGTCCGGGTGGGCAACCAGACGATCGTGCGCGTCAAGCATGAGCCCCCCAAAGACGCACCGGCCGTGGCCCCCAACAAGGCGGTCAAGTACATCGGCACGGTGCAGAACACGACGAACAAGTGCGGGAAGAGCTCCGCTCACAAGTTCGACTTCATGGCGGATGGCGCACTCGTGAAGAGCTTCGAGCTCGCGGGTGGCAAGTTCATCCCCAACGTCGAGTTGCCAACAGGCACCTACCAGGTCCGCCGCTTCGATGTCCGGCAGGGACAGTGGGTGTTCGTCGAGGCCACGCCGTTCGTGGTCGCCAAGGACGGCTGGGTCTACTTCTACGGCTGCAAGTAGAACCCCAGAGTCCTTGATCGGGCTGTTACTTGAGGCCGGAGAGCGCGTCGCGTGCATCGCCGGCCCGGCTGCCCTTCGGATACCGATCCACCAGCTCCTTGAACGTATTCTTCGCGCGGTCGGGCATCGCGACGGCGATGTACGCGCGACCGAGCAGCCACAGCGCTTCTTCGTCGTACCCGACGCCGCGGTACTTCTCGAGGAGCCGGCGCAGCCGCAGGACGCTCGCCATCGGCTTGCCGCGATCCCAGTAGTAGCGCGCGACGTACCACTCGTGGTCCGCGAGGCGCTTGCCGACCTTGATCAGGATCGTCTTCGCTTCCTTGCGGTACGGCGAGTCCTGGTACTTGTCGAGGAAGCTCTTGAGCTCGTTGGCGGCATCCTCGGTGGACGACTGGTCCTTCTCGAACGACGGCGGGAACATCCAGAAGTCCCCGGGCAGCTGGCGGTAGTACGACTCGCCGATCCGGAACGAGACGTAGCCGTTCGCGACCATCTCGTGCGTCGGGTGGAACTTGATGAACAGGCGATACGAGTCGATCGCCTCGAGGTATTGCTCCGCACCGAACTCGGCATCGGCGAGCCGGAGCTCGGCGAGCACCGCGTACTTGCTGTACGGGAACCGGCTCTTGATGAAGCCGAAGTACTTGCTGGCGGCGACCCAATCCTTGGTCTCCAGCATCTTGAGACCCTTGTCGTAGTTCTTCTGCGCGGAGACCGAGTACTCGACGGTGCCCGAGCCGCTCTTGCCACCACACGCGACAGCGAGCACCAGACCGCTGGCGAGGGCGAACGAGACGAGCAAGGACCTTGGGATCATTGGGGCTTTCTTGAGAGGTTGATACACCGGCAAGGCTTTCCGGATCAATGGTGACTGCCCGACGTAAGAACTTGGACCGCTGGTCAGCCAGGGGCGTTGCCTGCGATAAGAAGCCATGCGTTTGCTCGGTTTAGCACTCCTAGGAATCGTCGGCTGTGGGGGTGGAAAAACCCAGGTCAAGATCGGCCCGCCGCCGATCAAGCTGACCAAGGGCGTGCTGACCGGTGCGACCTGCGAGAACAACGCCTGCAAGTGCCGCGAGGGTGGCGAGGACGGGGGCGTCGGGCTGCCGACCGACGGTCGCAAGCGGTTCGAGGTCCGGCTGGAGAGCGCCTACGATCTGTGGGTCACGCTCCCCGACACCACGCTCTACAAGAGCCCCGAGACCGCGGTCGCGTGCTTCTACGTCGACCTGTCGCCGGGCAAGCAGCCGTTCGCGCTGCGGGCGTCGAACCCGGCGGGCGTGTCGTTCGCGCTCGAGATCCACGAGCTCGGGACCGAGACCAAGTCCTGGTACGACACCTTCGCGTTCAAGTGCGGCCACCCCGGCGTGTGCTCGTTCGCGGAGCTCGACGACCTCGGCAAGACGGCGAAGGTCAAAGGCGGCCTTCATGACGCCTGCGGCTCGACGCGGATCAAGAACGTCGTCTGGGATCACGGCAAGGTCCCCGATACCCAGGTGCCGAGCGAGCTCGCGCTCCAGGGCACGCTCGACATCTACAAGTTCAAGCCGACCAAGGCGCACGGCGAGACCTGCGGTGCGGGCGACGGCCGGCCGAAACAGCAGGAGCCCGGTGACGAGGAGCCTGCTACCCAGTAGCGCGCCCATGACGTCGCCGTACGACTACCCAGACGCCTACGACGTGATCGTCGTCGGTGCCGGCCATGCCGGTTGCGAAGCTGCCCTCGCGGCAGCGCGGATGGGGGCGCGCGTACTGGTGCTGACCGGCTCGCTCGAGATGGTCGCGCAGATGTCGTGCAACCCGGCGATCGGCGGCGTCGCGAAGGGGCACCTCGTCAAGGAGCTCGACGCGCTCGGCGGCGAGATGGCGAGCGTGATCGACGACACCGGCATCCAGTTCCGGCGGCTCAATGCGTCGAAGGGGCCCGCGGTGCGCTCGACGCGCGCGCAGGCCGACAAGCGGCGCTATCGCGAGACGATGCGCACCCGGCTCGAGGGCTGCGAGCGGCTGGCGCTCCGGCAGGGCGAGGTCGCGCAGCTCGGATGTGAAGAGGTCAACGGTCGACGAGTGATCCGCGGCGTGACCACCACGATGGGCGTGCGCTATCGCGCGCGCGCCGTGATCATGACGACGGGCACGTTCCTGCGAGGCGCGATCTTCGTCGGCGAGGCACGTGCGCAGGGCGGTCGCGCGGGCGAGGCGCCATCGGTCCACCTCTCGGGCTCGCTCGCCGAGCTCGGCTTTCCGCTCGCGCGCTTGAAGACCGGCACGCCGTGTCGCCTCGATCGCAAGACGATCGATGTCGCGGGGCTCGAGCTCCAGCCCGGGGACGCTCCGCCGCCGATGTTCCGGTGGCGGAGTCAGCGCTACACCCCGCCGCTGACGCAGGTGCCGTGCTGGGTCACGTACACCAACGAGAAGACCCACGCCGCGATCCGCGACAACCTCCATCGGTCCCCACTCTTCTCATCAAAGGACGGGCGCAAGGAGATCGAGGGCACCGGGCCGCGGTACTGCCCGTCGATCGAGGACAAGATCGTCCGGTTTGCGGACAAAGACCGCCACCAGATCTACCTCGAGCCCGAGACGATGGAGGGCGCCCTCGACGGCACCGGGGAGGTCTATCCGAACGGCGTCTCGACCTCGCTTCCGTACGATGTCCAGCTCGCCTTCATCCGCACCATCCCGGGGCTCGAGCGCGCCGAGATGACGCGGCCGGGCTACGCGGTCGAGTACGACTTCATCGATCCGCGCGAGGTGCAGGCCACGCTCGAGACCCACAAGGTCGCCGGCCTCTATCACGCGGGGCAGATCAACGGCACGAGCGGCTACGAGGAGGCCGCGATCCAGGGCCTGCTCGCCGGCATCAACGCCGCCACCAAGCTCGGCTTCGGGACCGGCGAGCCGGTGATCCTGCGGCGCGATCAAGGCTACGCGGGCGTGCTGGTCGACGATCTGGTGACGCGCGGCACCAAGGAGCCGTACCGGATGATGACCTCGCGCGCCGAGTTTCGGCTGCTGCTCCGCGAGGACAACGCGCAGGATCGGTTGATGCCGCTCGGCCGCACGCTCGGCCTGATCGACGATGCGCGCTGGTCCGAGTACGAGGCGTGGCAGCGCGCGCTCGCCGCCGCGACGGAGCGCGTGCATTCGGCGTTCGTCACCGGCACCCCGGCGGTCAACGAGCAGCTGGCGAAGTTTCGGAGTGCACCGCTCGAACACCGGCGCGCCTCGCTCGCCGAGCTGACGCGTCGCCCCGAGCTCGACTGGCAGATGGTCGAGCAGATCGCGATCGCCGGCGGGCTGTCCGCGAGCACGGCGAGCGAGCAGATCCTCGAGCGCGTCGCGATCGAGCTCCAGTACGAGGGGTATCTCCGTCGCCAGGAGTCCGAGGCGGCGCGGGTCGCGCGGGCCGATGGCGTCACCGTCCCCGGCGATCTCGACTTCCGGGTCATCCCGGGGCTGTCCCGCGAGGTGATCGAGAAGCTCGAGGCGATCCGCCCGCGCTCGGTGGGGCAGGCGTCGCGGATCAGCGGCGTGACGCCTGCGGCGGTGGCGATCCTGCTGACGTACATCTCGACTTCTCGCGGGAGACCCACGTCAGCAGGGCTGACGTAGGGCGCCCGCTCGCAGGCTCGCTATCCCGCATGCCGCGGCGCGCGACGACCCCAGTCGCCAGCTACTGGGTTAGCCACTTTCGCCGGTGGCGACGGTCGCGTTACCGTCGCCACCGTCATGAAGACTCGCCTCGCCATCGTCCTGGGTTGTCTCCTCGCGAAACCTGCGTTCGCCGGCGGCCTGTTCTTGCCCGGCAGCGGCGCGATCTCGACGGCGCGTGCGGGGGCGGCGGTCGCGTCCACCGATGACGGAGAGGCGCTGTCGATCAACCCGGCGGGCCTCGCGAAGACCAAGGGCACCACGATCACGATCTCGGCCGCGATCATCAGCTACGCGATGCAGTTCGATCGCCGCGGCACCTACGACAACATCGCCGACGACGATTTCGCCTACGAGGGCACCGAGTACGGCCTGATCAAGGACAAGGCGAAGCCCCCGCTCGGGTTCGGCAGCTTCCAGCCGATTCCGGTGATCGCGGTGGTCAGCGATCTCGGTGGCGCGGTCAAAGGTCTCCACGTCGCCGCCGGCCTCTACGCACCGAACGCGTATCCGTTCCGCGACATGTCGGACGGCTACGTGTTCAACGGCGACTTCAACAAGGCGCCTCCGGCCACGCGTTACGACGTGATCAAGCAGGAGGGTGCGATCCTGCTGCCGTCGATCGCCGCGTCGTACAGCATCGCCCCGAAGTTCGACGTCGGTGCGCGGTTCACGCTCGGCTTCGCCAACATCGACACCACGACGACGGTGTGGGGCACGCCCGGCAACGTCACCGAGGACGTCCAGTCCGACTCGCTGTTCCGCCTCAAGGCGAAGGACAGCTTCATCCCGGCGTTCGGCCTCGGCTTCACTTATCGCCCGACGCCGAACCTCGAGATCGGCGCCGCGTACAACTCGCAGGTCACCGTCCACGGTAAGGGCACGGCGACGAGCGAGAAGGGCCCGAAGGTCAACGTCAACAACGAGGAGGTCGCGATCACCAAGACGCTGACCCCGCGGTGCCGCCCCGACGTGGTCGGCACGGACACCGACACCGAGCCCCCGCCCGCCGACGAGATCAAGAGCCAGAACGGCTGCGTCGACTTCGCCACGCCGATGAGCGTCCTGGTCGGCGCGCGCTACATCATGCTCGGCAGCGACGGCAAGATGAAGGGCGACGTCGAAGTCAACGCCGGCTGGGAGAACTGGGGCACGGAGCTCGCGTCGACGTACCGCGTGGTGGTCGACGCCGACGCGCTGATCCTCTCGACCAACAACCGGCTCACCCTGAAGGACAACGCCGTCCGCCACGAGTTCAAGGACACGTTCTCGTTCCGGCTCGGCGGCAGCTATCACATCCCCGCCGGGGACAACACGGTGATCCTCCGCGGCGGCGTCGCGCACGATACCCGCGCGGCGAAGGACGGCTACCTCCGCGCCGATGTCGACGGTGCGGCCCGCACGATGATCTCGGTCGGCGGGGCGCTCCGCGCGAAGCGGTTCCAGATCGACGCCGGGTTCGGCTTCGTCTACGAAGGCACGCAGGACAACACGGGCGACTGCAACATCACGTCGGTCGCGCTCGATCAGAGGGGCTGCAACAACGACGGCAACGAGCGCGAGGTCGAGGATCGGCGGGGCGTCGATCCGATCAGCCCGCTGTCGACGCCGGAGCAGCAGATCGAGAGCCCGGTCAATCTCGGCACGATCAAGAGCCACTACGTGCTGTTCATGCTCGGCGCGTCGACCTGGTTCTAAGCAAGCGGCGGCCACGCGGGCGGCTTGCCGACTCGCAGCTCGAGTGGAGCCAGCAGCGGCGTGAACCGCGTCACCAGGGCGGCGTGCTCGAACAGCACGGGGATGCCCTTGCCGATCAGCCACGCGAACCAGCGATCTCTCGCATGGGCGTGGTGGTCGGTCACGTACGTGTTGAGGAAGGCGGAGACCAGCTGCCTGGGGAGGTAGATCGAGGTCGCGTTCTGGTGACGGTCGAAGGTCGCGAAGTCGTCGATCTGAAAGCGCTGCACCGCCGGGAACCGATCCGCGAGGCGCGCGATCACGTCGTCGATCCATCGCGGCACCGATGGCTGATCCCAGTGGTGCACGTCGTACACGTGCGGGCCCCAGTCGATGACGTCGATCTCGAGCTCCTGCAGCCCCGGCCACGCCTCGGGGCGCAACAGCTCGCACAGCTGTTGCGGCGTGTCCTCGAACGTCGCGCGGATGCCGAGCCGGCGGAGCTGCGGTAGCGGCGGGCCGGTGCGGAGCAGCTCGTGGTGATCGCGGTCTCGGATGTTGAATCCTCGCCAGGCGACGGCACCGCGAAACGCGGCATGGGCGAGGTCCGGTGTGCCGTGCGTGATCACGAGCTCGCGAAACGTGGCGAGCTCGATCGGCGTGGAATCCGATCGCATCAGGCTACCGCGTGCGAGGAAGCCGCGCTGGTATTCGGCGTCGCGCTTGACGACCTTGTCGAGCGCCGGTGGGAACCAGCGCTTGCCATGCTCGGCGAGTAGCCGACGCCGCCGCACGAGCTGGTCCTCGGTCGGTGCAGGCAACAGATCGATCGCGATCAGCTCGCCGCGCGGATCGCCTCGCTCCTGCAGTAGATCGGCGAGCACCGCGCGAGGTGCATCGTCGTCGGGATTCGCATAGACCGCTTCGAGCAGCGCCTCGAGGGTGAGCGTCGAGCGCGTGACGGCGGGTGCCTTCAGGAGTCCGGACGCGGTCAACCGTGCGTGCTCGTCGGCGGTCAGTGCGCGCGCCTTCGCGAGCCGCGGCTCGGACTTCGCGAGCACGCGGTCGAAGCCCTCCTCGAGAAATCGGGTCCCCGCGTCACTCGTGCCGAGTCGCTCTCCGGTCCTGCCGTACCACGCGCGCAAGCGCTCCACACCCGCGTGGTCGACGTGATCGATCAGCAGGTTGAACACGCGGCGAAAGCACTTCTGGCTGTCACCCGAGGGCTGTCGCGTCGGGCGCGCGAACACGTCGACGAGCCACCTCGTCATGTTCGGGTCGGGCTTCCACATCGCCATCACCTCGAACCGTGCGAGCAGCTGCTTCGTCGACGTCCGCACGAAGTCACAGACCCGCATCAGCTCGGCGATGTCCTCGGCGGTGACCTTGCCCCGCGCGCGTGCCATCCACGCGTCCTGCAGCGGCTTCGGCGTCGCGGGCCACGTCTCCTGCGGCACCTTCACGTGCTTCGCGGCGAGCGCGACCTCGGGTGCGAGCGTGGCGCGCCACAGCGTGACGAGCTCGGCGAGCGTCACCGCGGCACGAGCCCGGCCTCGTCCGTCAGACCCGCGGGTCCGGTACCGATCACGGCAAGGTCGGAAGGCGGCAACGCCCGCATGGTAACTCCGAACGTGGAGCTACGCCCCAAACCACGTGTCGCTACGACTTCGCGCGCTGAGGTCGCTGATCGAGCGCTCCGAGGAGCAGCTCCAGCCCGAACTCGAACAGCTCGTCGAGGTGCCGGAGCTCGAGCTGCGCATTGATCAAGGCCACGCGCGGCCACTGGCGATCGAGCGTGGTACGGCGCTCAGGCGTGCTCGCGAGCTGGTTGAGTGCGAAGCCGTTGACGTACGAGCTGACCGCGCGATAGCAGCGCGCCGCGTCGCGGTCGGAGACTCCCGCGGTCCGCGCGAGGCCGAACAACGTGTCGAGGAACTGGTAGCTCGCCTCGCTGGCGAACCGGCGCGTGGCGAGCAGCGAGAACGCGTGCGGGTGCTCGGTCGCGATGGCGCGATAGGCGTGTGCGATGCGGCGCAGCGTCGCCACGAAGTCGCGATCCTCGTCGAGCTCGGCCGCGACCGGCACTATCAGCCGATCGACGACGGCATCGAGCACGGCCTCCTTGTTGCGGAAGTGCCAGTAGATCGCCATCGCCTCGCAGCCGAGCGCGGTGCCGAGCTTGCGCACCGAGAACGCGGCGAGCCCGCTGCGATCGATCACCGCGAGCGCATGCTCGGCGATCCGATCTCGATCGAGCGCACGCTTGCGCGCGGGCATCAGCGGACTCGCACGAGCGCACCCGGCCGTGCCCCGGTCAGCACGCCGCGCTCGGCGACCAGCTGTCCCGCGACCAGGGTCGCGAGATAGCCCTCGGCAGGCTGCACGAGCCGGCGCCCACCCGCGGGCAGGTCGCGCGCGATCGTCGGTCGACCGAGCGAGATCTTGGCGAGCTCGACGACATTGACGTCCGCGCGCATGCCGACCTCGAGCGTGCCGCGGTCGCGCAGGCCGATGAACCGTGCGGTATCTCGCGCCTGCATCTGGACGACGCGCTCGAGCGGGATCCCGTGGGCACGATCGCGGGCCCAGTGCGCGAGCAGGAACGTCGGCATGCTCGCGTCGCACACGATGCCGACGTGCGCCCCGGCATCGGACAGCCCCATCAGCGCGCGCGGGTGCAGCAGCATCTGCCGCACGACGTCGAGGTTCATCCCGGTGTAGTTGTAGAGCGGGAAGTAGAGCAGGGCCTTGCCGCCCTCCTCGAGCAGCGCGTCGTAGATCACCTCGAGCACCGGCGTGCCCGCGCGCGACGCCTCGCCGGCGAGGCAGTCCATCAGCGTCGGCTCGTAGCCTCGCTCCAGTCGAAACAACCGCATCGCGATCAGGCCGACGTTCGCGAGGAAGTAGTCGACCAGCGGCGGGATCGCCGTGCCGTCACCGGCGAGCGTGTCTGGCTTCTCCACGAGGATGCGCGCGCGGACGTCCGGATCCCGGAGTCGCGCCACGCGGTCGACGAGGGGCAGATGCGCGATCGCCTTGTAGCTGGGGTGGCCGACGAACGGATGGAACGTGGCCTCGAGCCCGAGGAGCACGCCGATCGCGCGGGCGCCGACCTGGCAGCGCAGATCGAGGCCGCGCTCCACGGCACGCTCGACGCGCCCGAAGATCCGCTTCCATTGATCCGGGGCGTGATCGCGCTGCATCGTCGAGATCGACAGCGGGCGCCCGGCCGCCTCGGCCATCGCCTCGAGCAGATCGAACTCGGGATCGAACCGCTCCGGCCCCTGCATCATGTCGAAGTCGGAGACCGCCTGGAGCACGCCGTGACGGCGCCCCGCGAACGCGCGTGCGATGCCGACCAGCTCGGCGGCATCGACCTCGCTCGCCGGCGTGGCTGCGCCGCGTGCGGTGCGATGGTTGTCGCTGCGCCCCGTCGAGAACCCGGCGGCCCCGGCATCGAGTGCCGCGCCGACGATGCGGGACATCGCGGCGATGTCGTCCGGCGTCGCGACTTCACTGGCGATCGCGCGCTCGCCCATCACGAACATCCGCACCGGGTCGTGCGGGATCTGGACGAGAAAATCGATCGCATGCGGCAGCCGCGCGATCGCATCCATGTAGTCGCCGAACGATTCCCAGCCCCACGGGATGCCCTCGGCGAGTGCGGCGCCGGGAATGTCCTCGACGCCTTCCATCAACTCGACGAGGAGTTGTTCCTTCCCGCGCACCACCGGGGCGAAGCCAACGCCGCAGTTGCCCATCACGCAGGTGGTCACGCCGTGCAGCGTGCTCGGCGACAGCTCCGCATCCCACGTCACCTGCCCGTCGTAGTGGGTGTGCAGATCGACGAAGCCGGGCAGCACGTGAGCGCCGTGCGCGTCGATCGTTCGTCGGGCAGGGCCGTCCACCGCGCCGAGCTCGACGATCCGGCCGTCCGTGATCGCGACGTCACCCGTGTACGCGGGGGCGCCGGTGCCATCGACGAGGGTTCCTCCAACGATCTTGAGGTCGAACACGCGCTAGCTTTACACCGTAAAGGACAACGCTCGGAACCGATAGATCGCGCCTTGATGGCCCGTGCCGGCTCGAGTCGCTCCGCTCGATGAAGCGACCGCGACGGCCACGTCGGCTCCGGCATGGAGCACGGCGCGGGCTCAGCCTCGACCTGCTCGACGAGCTCCCGCAGGCCTCGCAGCCCGTCGCCCTGCGTGGGAACGTTAGTACCTGGCGCGTCTCGCCGGCCCGCGTCCGCTCCAGCTGTTGTAGGGTCCACGCCTATGAAGCTTCGGGTGCTTCCTGCCATCGGCCTAGCCACGCTCGCCGGCCCTGCGCACGCCGGCGGTCTGTTCCTGCCGGGCAGCGGCGCCGTCTCGACGTCGAGAGCCGGTGCCGCCGTGGCCTCGGCCGATGACGGCGAGGCGCTGTCGATCAACCCGGCGGGGCTCGCGAAGACCAAGGGCTTCACGCTGACGATCAGCGCGGCGATCACGCGCTACTACATGAAGTTCAACCGGACCGGCGCCTACGACGATCCGAACTTCGATATCGATCGCCAGGGCTACGAAGGTCAGGACTTCGCGCCGGTCGAGAACGATCCGAAGCCGCCGCTCGGGATCGGGAGCTTCCAGCCCATCCCGGTGATCGCCGTCGTCAGCGATCTCGGCGGTCGCGTCAAGGGCCTGCGCGTCGCCGCCGGGCTCTACGCGCCGAACAGCTATCCGTTCCGCGACATGAGCCAGGGGTACACGTCGTCGGCGCAGAAGTTCGTCGACAACACGGCCTGCCAAGGCACGGGCTGCGTCGCGCCGCCGCCCACGCGCTACGACACGCTGACCTCGGAGAGCACCGCGCTGTTCCCGTCGATCGCGCTCGCGTATCGCATCCTGCCGATGCTCGACGTCGGCCTGCGCCTGTCGGCCGGCAACGCGAAGGCGAAGACCCAGGTGATGGTGTGGGGCACCACGAACAACGTCGAGGAGAGCGTCCGCAACGACACGCTCGCCGAGCTCGACGTCAAGGACAGCTTCATCCCGACGTTCGGCGTCGGCTTCACGCTGCGGCCGACGCCCTACCTCGAGGTCGCCGCGGTCTACAACTCCGGTGCGGCGTTCAAGCTCCAGGGCAAGAGCCTGTCGACCAAGGGGCCCTCGGTCGATCAGGACAAGGTCGTCGGTCCGATCGCCGAGAACGAGGTCGGCAACCGCGTGCGCTGCAAAGCCGACGGCGATTTCTCGGTAGGCGGCGAAGTGCCGGCGTGTATCAGCCTCGCGTTGCCCCAGACCGCGACGGTCGGGGTTCGCTACAAGAAGCTCGACACCTACGGCCGGATGCGCGGCGACCTCGAGCTGAACGTCGGCTGGGAGAACTGGGGCAAGCGCTGCAACTTCGACAGTGCGCAGGGCATCATCGATGATCAGGACTGTACGAGTCCCGGACAGTTCCTCGTCAACCTCGACGCCGGGCTCTACGTCAACGGCAACTTCGACGCTCCGCTCGAGGTCAACGCGGTCAACCTCGGGCTGCAGGACGTCTTCACGTACCGGCTCGGTGGGTCGTGGATCATCCCGGTCAACGATGGCGGCGCCGATCCGGCGGGCTGGCCGAACCAGATCATCTTGCGGGGCGGCGTCGGCTACGACACCCGCGCAGCGAAGGACGGCTTCCTGCGCGCGAGCTTCGACGGCGCGGCGCGCACCACCGCGACGATCGGCGCCGCGTATCGCACGCCGAAGTGGGAGCTCAACCTCGGCGGCGGCGTGGTGTTCGAGGGCACGAACCGCAACGCCAACACCGGGGTCGACGCGAACGGCAACCCGACCGGCGCGCCGTGCAATCCGACGCCGGCCGATCCGACCGGCTGCGGCGACGGCACGTTCACGGAGATCCCGGATCGCACCGGTCCCGATCCGACGAACCCGTTGATCGCCCCCGAGGTGCAGACCCAGAGCCCGTTCAACCAGGGCACGATCACGTCGCACTACGTGATGTTCATGCTCGGCTACAACCGGTTCTGGTGAATCCCTGGCTCGCGGAGCTGCTCGATCCAGCTCATCTCGTGAGGTTCCGGCCGTCCCCGAGGATGGTCTAGGCGGTGCTCCGAGGACGTGCCATAACCAGCTACATGAGCAAGGCCTTGGTGAAGCACAACGGTGGCGGCGGTAGCGGTGTGGTTCCGGCCGTTGCCAGCGCGATCATCCCGGGCGTCGGTCAGCTGTTGAACGGCGAGACCGACAAGGCGATCGGCGTGTTCGCCGTCTACGCCGTGGCGGGTGCAGGCTTCATCGGTGCGATCCCGATCGTCGGCTGGGCCGCGGGGCTGGTCGCCGGTGCAGCGTGGCTGTACGGCGTCGCCGACGGCTACGTGACCGGCAAGAAGAAATAACCCACTTACAGTCAGGGCTGACGGCTTCTGCTAAGGTCAGCTCGATGTTCGATTCGTTCGATCAGTTCAGCGGCACCGCGACCTATATCGCCTCGGAGGAGCTCCGCCACGCGGTCAACGTCGCCATCGCCCTCCAGCGGCCCCTGCTGGTGCGCGGCGAGCCCGGCACCGGCAAGACGCTCCTCGCCGAGAACCTGGCGGCCTCGATGGGCCTGCCGCTGATCCGCTGGGGGATCAAGTCGACGACCAAGGCGAAGGACGGTCTCTACATCTACGACACGGTCGCCCGTCTGCAGGACTCGCGGTTCGCCGCGATCGACGGCAAGGACGTCCGCGACATCGAGCAGTACATCAAGCTCGGACCGCTCGGCCAGGCGCTCGCCGCGCCGTCGCGTGCGGTGCTGCTGATCGACGAGATCGACAAGGCCGACATCGAGTTCCCGAACGACCTGCTCCTCGAGCTCGATGCGATGCGGTTCCGGATCGACGAGACCAATCGCGAGATCACCGCGAAGGAGCGGCCCGTCGTGATCATCACGTCGAACAACGAGAAGGAGCTGCCCGACGCCTTTCTGCGTCGCTGCGTGTTCCATTACATCCAGTTCCCGAGCCGCGACCTGATGGCGGAGATCGTGCGCGTGCACCATCCCGAGATCAGC
>JANNBP010000045.1:0-3738 GCA_031385555.1 Deltaproteobacteria bacterium
CAGCGGTAGCCGACCCCGCCACCGAACTGCAGCGAGCTCCCGGCATCACCGGCGGAGCGACTGCCGATGCCCTCGACGATCAGGCCGTGGTGGCCGCCGAACAGGTGCTCGTAGGTCAGCGCGTAGTCGCCGACGAGGACGCCGAGTGGACTGACATTGACGGTGTTCTCTTTCTCGGCTTTCGCTTCCACGGTGAGGGGCTCGTCGGCGAGAGCGAGCGAAGGGATCGAGAGGAGCGCGGTAACAACCAAGGCGACGGTGTGCTTCATGTGCCGGCCGCACTGCACGCAGTGGACCGCTGGCGTCGCGGAGACATTGCTGGTGACGTCTGGCAACCACCGAAACGATCCGCCCCTCGGGTGTGAACGCCACACCACGCCTGTGGTCAGTTCGCGTCGATCAGCGCATCGACACCGGCATCGACACCGGCATCGGGCGGCACCTCACCGGGGATGCAGCTCTTCGCTTCGAGATCGCAGGTCTCGCCCTGCGCGCGGAAGCAATCCTCGTCGGTGCGACACACGTTCTCAGGTGGGCCTTCGGCGAACAGCGCGCATGAGGTGAGAAGCGCGTGAAGGGCGATCCCCAGCGAGACAAGCGCGAGCTTCACCATCGCAACGTCCTTCCGATCAGCGCACCGCCCGGCACGATCGCGAGGTCGGGTACGTCGTCGTCGGACGGAGCGCGCGAGGTCGCGAAGAAGTAGATGCCGACACCGAGGAGCGCGAGGCCTGCGCCGTACGACAGGTTCGAGATCAGCGCGTTGCGATCGGCGCGCGAACGTGCGTCGTCGAAGTCGGCGCGGGTACGGATCGGCTCGGTGAGATCGCCGACCGGCCGCGTGATCTCGGCGGCGAGGATCTGGCGCGCCTCGTCCTTCGCGGCACTCGAGCGGTAGAAGAAGCCGACGCCGACGGCGAGCATCACCGCGCCACCACCACCGAGCGCGAGCGACCACGTGCGGCGCGATTCGCGCGGCCCGGCATCGAGGAACTGCGGCGCCACCGGGTGGTCCTGCCCGGCGGTGATCACGACGCGGCGCCGCCAGATCTCCTTGCCGGGGTCGCGGATCTCGAGCTCGTGAACGCCGGGGGAGAGTGGCAGGTGGTTCTCTGGATCGACGCGCGCGGCGACGCCGTCGACGAGCAACAGCGCCGGTCGCTTGGAGAGCACCAGCGTGCCGAGCTTGCGGTCGAGCTTGACCACGCCCGGTTCCTCGCCTGCCTGGAGCTCGACCCGGACGTCGGTGACGATGCCCGGTAACGCATCGATGTCGACGCGCGCGGTCCGGTAGCCGCCGCGCTCGATGTCGAGAGCGAGGCGGCCTGGAGGGACGAGGCGAGGCGCGATCGGCGTCCCTCCGAACGGCTCGCCGCGCAGCTTGACGGTCGCCCTGAGGTTGGCCGTGATCGAGACGGCGGCCTGCTCGCCGAGCTGGAAGTCGGGGCTCGGTCGCCCGTCCGCCGAGCGACAGGCGGCGTGGAGCTTGCGCATCTCGGCGGTGTCGGTGGAGGGATCGACGACGAGCGCCTCGTGTGCCGAGTCGATGCACTCGTCCCACTCCTTTTCTCGCTCCGACAGCTTCGCGAGGTAGCGATGCGGCGCGCCGGCCTTGCGATCGATCGTACGCGCGCGCGTCAGGGCGGTGCGTGCCTCGATCAGGTTGCCGGCCTGGAGCAACGCGATGCCGCTCTGGAGCTCGCGGGCGAAGTCGGCCTCGGGCTGTGCACGAGCAACCCCGGCCAGCGCGCATACCACGACCGCGAATCGCACGACCCCACGGTACCAGCGGCCGTAACTCGTTGTCACACTGGATGAACTTTCTCGGTCACGAGTGTCGCCGCCGAGACATTGCTCGAGATGGACGATCCGAGCTCGCTAGGGCGCGAACCACGGCTCGCGGCCGGCGACCTTCAGATCCGGCTGCGAGCAGTCCTTGTAGATCTTCTTCAGCGAGCCCATCAGCCACGGACCACTCCCCTTGCACGGGACGTAGTCGTCCTTGCGGCCGGTCAGGCCCTGCCGCGGCGGCATCGCCGAGCGCGTGCCGACGAACATCTCGAGCCACCACGCCGACGGCCACTCGATGCTCCACACGAACCACGCGCGTCTCGGCTTGCCGCTGCGGTCGAGCGCGGGGCTCCACGTCAGCTTCTTGACCTCGCTGATCGCGATCTTCTCGAGGTCGTAGCCCGGGCGCTTGAGCCACTTGATGCGGCGCAGCTGGCCGCGCTCGTCGATGTCGAGCAGCAGCCAGGCCTTGGTCCACGCGTCCTCGAGCACCGCGCGATCGCTGTACGGCGGTGCCTTCTGCCACTTGTGGTTCTGCGGGCGCGGCGGAGTCGGCGGCTGGATCTTGTCGCGGATGACGATCAGCTCGCCCTCGGTCGCGTCGACCCTGCCATCGAACACCGCCGGCTTGTCGGCTTCAACCACCACGTGGCCACTGGACCGCGCGCTGCCGTAGACGAAGACCAGGATGTAGGAGCCCGGGCTGACTGCGACACGATAGCGACCGGAGGCATCAGTCGAGACCTGGTGCTCGACGCCCCTGGGACCGGCGACCAGCACGAGTGCGGACTCCACCGGCGTACCGCGCTTCGCATCGAGGACGCGGCCACTCAGCTGCGACAGCGGATCGGCGCGTGCCGACGATGAAAACCAAAGCAGGACGACGAGGACGACGAGGACAGCGTGGAACGGACGCATGTCTCGCGAGCAAAGCAATGCGCGTGCCTCGGACATGAAGTGCAACGTCGCCAGGTTCGCGTGCTGACGAGCGCTGACCCGTGACCCGAGGACCACACCGAACCGCGGATTCTGCAGCCTCCACGAAATCTCCACAGGTGCTCGACGGCCACTCGATGCCCGGATGGTTGAACGGAGCAGGAGGACATCGAATGACCGTGGCCACGCTTCACAACCCTCACGCGACACGTCTCGCGCTCGCTGCCGCCGGACCGATCGCGGTCGGAGGCGTGCTCGCACTCCGCGCAGGTGACGCGTCGCCCATCGCGGCGACTCCCGCGATCGTGTTCGGCATCGCCGCCGCCACGTGCCCGGCGCTCTACATCGCGATCGCCGCGACCAAGAACGGGCCCTCGCTCGCCGCAGTCGCACGCGCGCTCGCGGCCTCGTTCGGGGCGTTCGGCATCGCGCTCGCCGGGCTCGTGCTGCCCGCGCTGTTCATCTCCCTGTCCTCGACGGCGGACCTCACGACCGGGGTGGTGTGCAGCGTGATCCTCGGCGGCGCGGCGATGATCGCGATGGTGCGCCTCGCGACCGAGATCGCGCCGAGGTCGTTCGGGGGCGTGCTGGTGTGCATCGTGTGGGCGATCGCGACCCTCGGGATCGCGGGCCGGCTCTGGATCGATCTGACGGCGGAGGTGCTGCTGTGATCGGCACGATCGAAACTCCCAAGCTGTCGCTCGGCACGATCGACCTGCTGCTGCGCGACCGCGATCGGATGCTGATCAAGATCCGCACCGGTAACGTCGGCGAGATCCTGCGCACGATGACGCTGACGATCGCCGTCGCGATGGCGATCGTCGGCGCGGCGCTCGGCAGCTATCGAGGCGGCGAGCAGATCTTCTACGCCGCGATCAAGTTGCCGCTCGTTCTGCTCGGCACCGCGGCGCTGTCGGCCCCGGCGTTGACCGCGATCGGTACCGCACTCGGTCGCACGTCGCGGCTCGCCGTCGACCTCGCGCTGGTGATGTCGGCGCTCGCCTTCGGAGC
>JANNBP010000052.1:0-6876 GCA_031385555.1 Deltaproteobacteria bacterium
ATTTTCGTTGCCATAGCCGAGCGCGCCGAACGAGCCACTGCCCCAGCACCGCAGCGTGCCGCCGACCAGCACCGCACACGCGTGCTGCGAGCCCGCGGCGATCTGGATGGCGGGACCACCGAGGTCGAGATCGCCCGCGCTCGCCGGCGTCTCGTCATCGCCGATCGGTTCGGTGTTGCCATGGCCGAGGCGCGCGCCTCCCGCACCCCAGCAGCGGACCGCACCACCCTCGAGGAGCGCGCAGCTGAACCCGCTGCCTAGCGCGAGCTGGATGACGGGACCGCCGACGTCGACATCGCCGGCCGTCCGCGCGAGCTCGTCGTCGCCGATCGGCTCCGTGTTCCCGTAGCCGAGCTCGCCATTGCCGTTGGTGCCGAAGCAACGGACCTGCTCCGCATCGCCGATCACGCAGGTGTGAAAGTCGCCGGCCGCGACCTGCGTCACCGCACCCATCGCGAACACGTCACCTGCATCGCCGGGAACCTCGTCGTCGCCGATGTTGTTGGTGTTCGCGTAGCCGAGCCGGCCGCCGCTGCCGGTTCCCCAGCACTTGACGTTGCCGTCGATCTGCACCACGCAGGTGTGCGTCGGTCCGGCGACGATTCGCGTCGGCGTGCCCGAGATCTTGACGGGTGATCCGCTGCTCGGGTCCTCGTCGTCACCGATCGTGGTCGTGCTCGCGAGCCCGAGCCGACCATCGACGCCGGCGCCCCAGCAGCGCACCTGTCCGGTCGTGAGCAACGCACAGGTGTGGCGCCCGCCGGCGGCGATCTGGACGACGGCCCCGCCGACCGCGAT
Organism: Deltaproteobacteria bacterium; assembly: GCA_031385555.1. Taxonomy (GTDB): domain Bacteria; phylum Myxococcota_A; class Polyangia; order Haliangiales; family Haliangiaceae; genus JABFXX01. Next base: position 799 of record JANNBP010000052.1, read on the forward strand.
GTCGCCCGCGTCGGCCGCGCCGATCGACGTCGTGTTGCCGTAGCCGAGGCGGCCGTCGGCGCCGTTGCCCCAGCAGCGCACCGCACCGGTGGCGAGGACGGCACACGTGTGTTGCGTACCGGCGGAGAGCGAGACCGCGGGACCGTCGAGCGGGACATCGCCGGCGCTCGCCGGGCTCTCGGTGTCGCCGATCGAATTCGGGTCGCCGTAGCCGAGCCGGCCGTCGGCGCCGTTGCCCCAGCAGCGCACCGCGCCGGTCGACAGCAGCGCGCACGTATGGGCGTCGCCGGCGACGAGCTGCGTGACCGTGCCACCGATGGTGACGTCGCCCGCGCTCGCCGGTGTCTCGGTGTCACCGATCGAGCTCGTGTTGCCATAGCCGAGCCGGCCGTTCGCGCCGTTGCCCCAGCAGCGGACCGCGCCGCTCGCGAGGAGGGCACACGTGTGCGAGCCACCCGCGGCGAGCTGCGTGACGGTGCCGCCGACGCTGACCACGCCGACGCTCGACGGCAGCTCGGTGTCGCCGATCGACGTCGTGTTGCCGTAGCCGAGCCGGCCGTCCGCACCTGCACCCCAGCACCTCACGCTGCCGCCGGTGAGGATGGCGCAGCTATGCGAATCGCCGACGGCGATCGAGGTCGCGCGTGCACCGAGCGAGAGGTCGCCGGCGAGCGCCGGAGGCTCGTCGTCGCCGAGCCTCGCGGTGGTGCCATGGCCGAGCTGACCACTCGAGCCTTCACCCCAGCAGCGGACGAACCCGCCGGCGCGCAGGACGCACGTGTGATCGAGGCCGGCCGCGACCTGGAGGATCTTGTCGGTGGTGCAGTCGGAGTTGCACGCCTGCGGATCGAGCGCGTTCGGCTCGCACAGCTCGACGCCGAACTGGATCTGACCGTCGCCGCACGCCGGCACCACGCAGGTCGCGAGACACCCATCGCTCTCGAGGTCATTGCCGTCGTCGCACGCCTCGATGCCCTCGCGGAGGAAGCCATCGCCACAGGTCGCGGTGGTGCAGCTCGTCAGGCACGCGCCGGTGTTCGAGTTGGCGACGCCGTCGTCGCACGTCTCGACGCCGGCGCGCACGTTGCCGTCACCGCAGCTCGCTTGCTTGCAGCTCGGCAGGCACCTCGCGGTGAGGGCGTTCGCGTTGCCGTCGTCGCACTCCTCCCCGTCGTCCATCACGCCGTTGCCGCACCCCTCGAGCTTGCAGTCGGCCGCGCAGCCGTCGGCACCGTCGGTGTTGCCGTCGTCGCAGACTTCCTGCGGGTCGAGCACGCCGTCGCCGCACAGCTCGGCCTTCGCGCAGTCGGCGCGACAGCCGTCGCCGGTGCTGCGGTTGCCGTCGTCGCAGACCTCGTCCTCGTCGAGCTCGCCGTTGCCGCAGCCCGGCAAGTCGGTTCGACAGATGTCACCCGCGGGATCGCAGAACTGGCCCGGTGGGCAGGTGCCGAAGTCGCTGCATCGCAGATCCTCGGCGAACTGAAAGTCGGTGCACGCACCGAGGGCGAGCGCGACGATCGCAAGCCATCGCACGGCGACGTTGCGAACCAGGATCTCGCGCAGCACGTGGGGACGATCCCCAGGTTTCGGACTGTGGGGATGGTCCCCAGGTTTGGAGACGCGCAGCACGTGGGGACGGTCCCCAGGTTCGGGGGTGCGCATCAGAACCGCCTCGCAAACGAGAACGCGGCACCGCCGCGGGTCGGGACCACGCCGACCCTCGTCGGGGATTCGATCGAACGTGCGCCGACGAGGTAGAGGATGCCGCCGGTGACGGCGACCCCACTGCCGACCGCGAGCAGTATGTACATCGTGGTCTGCGCCGACGTCGCGTCGTCGACGTGCTGCTGCGCTTCCTCGGTCCACTGTCCGGTGACGCCCGACGCCTGGTTGCTGAGCGAGCGCGCCCGCATCCCGACGTACGCGGATGCTCCGAGCGCGGCCAGCCCGACCCCAGCGGTCGCGAGCCCGGCACGCCGAAACGTGCGAGCCGTGGCACGGTGCTGGGCGAGCTCGGCCTCGGCGACGCGCTTTCGCGCGATCTCGGCCGCATCGTGTCGCCCAGCCTCGGCGGCAGTGGCCGCGTCGAGCATCCGCTTCGCCTCGGCGTCCGCCAGTGCCTTCGCGCGCGCGATGGCGGCGTCGCTGTCTCGTTTGAGGTCGGCCTCGAGTGCCAAGGCGTGCTGCCTCGCCGACGCGGCACCATCGCCCGCCGGGTCGAGCTCGAGGTAGCGCCTGTACGACGCGACCGCCGCCGGCTTGTCGCCCTTCGCGCGCTGGGTCTGCGCGATGTTGAAGATGTACTCGGGCGCGCCGGTGAGATCGAACGCGGCCTGGTACTCGGCGATCGCGATGTCGTAGTTGCCGAAGCTGTACGCACGGCGCGCCTTCTCCCAGTGCTGCACCGCCGCTTGGTTGTCGGCGGCCGACGGAGTCTTCGGCTGAGCGTGTGCGACGAGTGGACACGCGAGTGCCAACGCGAACAACATGGAACGCAGCATGAGTGGCTCCTTAGATCTTGGGGCGCAGCATGCCGTCGGACGAGGGTCCGCTCGGCGGTGGAGTGAGAGGAGGAGGTGTCGTCGACGGTGGACGTGGGCGACCGCTCGGCGGCTTGAGCGAGCTCGACTTCGCTCTCGCCTTGAGGGCGACCTTCTCGCGGTTGTCGCGATCGGCCGCGAGCGACACGCGATAGTCCTCGTAGCCGTCGAGCCGCAGCACGTAGACCAGCGTTCCCTTCGCGACCGGCGCGAGGGTCTTGTCGAACGGCGTCTTCCCGAGCCGCATGCCGTCGTGCTCCTGGATCACCTCGGCGCCCGAGGGTTCGGAGTCGAGCGTCAGCAGGATCGGCTTCGGCGGTGGGGCGGGGCGCTCGACGATCACGGTCCGGGTCGCAGGTGCAGCCGTCGCGATCGGCGTCGCCTCGCGGCTCGACGCGGTGTCCGACGCGGTGTTCGACGCGAGCTTCCAGGCGCCCCCCGCACCCGCGAGCAACACCGCGCCCGCCGCGATCACCATCCACGTGCGCGAGCGCGCTGGCTCGATCGCCGGCCTCGACAGCTGCCCCGTCGAGGTGCCGAGCGTGGTCAGCATGCCCGCGGCGGCCGGTGCTTGGTTCGCACCGGCGGTGACGAGCGGAACCGTGATCGGCTGGACCGGCGCGACGGTCGCGTCGAGGGCCGCCGGCGTGATGATCGGCTGGCTTCGGCGCTGCGGGACCGGCGTGGGGGTGGCGGTGGTGGTGTCACAGCTCGCGAGCTCGATCGACAGGTTCGACATCGAGCCCTGCCGATCGTCGGGCTCCTTCTCGAGTGCGCGCAGGATCACCGCCTCGAGATCCGCGGGCACCGACGACACGAACGAGGTCGGCAACGGCGGCGGCTCGAACATGTGCGCGGCGATCAGCTGGCCGAGGCTCGCGCAGCGGAACGGCGGCCGCCCGGTCACCATCTCGAACAGGATGCAGCCGAGCGCGTAGATGTCGGCGCGGTGATCGACGTCCCCGGCGCTGCGGCACTGCTCCGGGGCCATGTACGTCGGCGTTCCCATCACCACCCCGGCCTGGGTCTTGACCGCGCCCGACGCTTCGTTCGCGAGCTTCGCGATGCCGAAGTCGAGCACCTTGACGCGCGTGCCTCCCGGCGCCTCGCGATCCGGAACCAGGTAGACGTTGTCGGGCTTGAGATCGCGATGGACGATGCCCTGCTCGTGCGCGGCCGCGAGCGCGCTCGCGAGTTGCTTGCCGATCGCGATCGCGAACGAGGCCTCGAACGGACCGTCTTGCTTGATCCGATCCGACAGCGCGTGGCCGTGGAGGAACTCCATCAGGATGTAGGCGCAGCCGCTCGCGTGATGCCCGAAGTCGAAGACGTCGACGATCCCGGGGTGCCGGATCATCGTCGCCGAGCGCGCCTCGTTGAAGAAGCGATCGACCAGCTCCCCGTCGCTCGACAGCTCGGCGTGCAGGAACTTCACGACCGCCTTCTTCTTGAGCAGCGGATGCTGAGCGACGTAGACGACGCCCATCCCACCTTGACCGAGCTTCGACTCGATCTTGTAGCTGCCGACGATCTCCCCGATCACGGAAGCTTTGTCACGCAAGCATCACGCCGAGTCATGGGCGCCTCGGTCTCTGTAGTTGGCTGCGATCGTTGACCAGGCCCCGGGCAGATCGACCGGTCGAATTGGCCGAACAATCCGCGCAGACCACACGAATCACTCGCGTTCACCGCGGCACAGGGATCGCAGCGTCGTCCACGGTGGCCGACAAGCTTGCACAGACGATCGACCATCTCCACGAGGTTGTCGGCAGCACCACACCGGTGCTGGTGGTGGCAGGCGAGGGTCGGCTGTCGACGCATCCGCTCGATCGCGACGAGCTGATCATCGGTCGTGCGGCCGACTGCGATATCGCGATCGATCATCGCGCGCTGTCGCGGCGGCACGCGGTGGTCCGCCGCACGCCGAAGCTCGTGCTGCACGATCAAGGCTCGACCAACGGCACGCGCACGATGCGAGGCATCATCCGCGGTGGCGATCCGGTCGCCCTCGAGCTCGGCGAGAGCTTTCACATCGGGCCGTACACGTTCGTCGTGGTCGGCGGTTCACCGGCGCGCGACGCGGAGCCTTCCCATCCGCTGGTCGTCGAGGATCCGACGCCGGAGCGCGTCTCGGATCTGGTCCGCGAGATCGCGGCGAGCCCGGTCAACGTGCTGATCCAGGGCGAGACCGGGGTCGGCAAGGAGGTGCTGGCGTCGACGCTGCACGCGCTGTCGGGCCGCACCGGACCGCTCGTCCGGATCAACTGCGCGGCGCTGTCGGAGACGCTGCTCGAGAGCGAGCTGTTCGGTCACCACAAGGGGGCGTTCACCGGTGCGATCGCGACGCGCGCGGGGCTGCTCGAGGCCGCCGAGGACGGCACGGTGTTCCTCGACGAGATCGGCGAGCTACCCCTCGGGATCCAGGCCAAGCTGCTGCGTGCGGTCGAGGCGCGCGAGGTGCTGCGCCTCGGTTCGACCAAGCCGATCTCGATCTCGGTCCGGTTCGTCGCCGCGACCAACCGCGAGCTCGCCGAGGAGGTCGCCGCGGGCCGGTTTCGTCGCGATCTGTACTTTCGCCTCGACGGGGTGACGCTGCGGATCTCCCCCCTCCGCGAGCGCGTCGAGCTGATCTCCCCGCTCGCGCTCCGCTTCCTCGCTGCGGCACGCCCGAAGCGACCCGCCCACGCCACGCCGGCGCTCCTCGCCGCCCTCACCGCGTACGACTGGCCGGGCAACGTGCGCGAGCTCAAGGCCGTGATCGAACGCGCCGTGTTGCTCGCCGGCAGCGGCGACGTCGGGCCGTCGCATCTCGCGTTCGCACCGCGGTCGCAACCGCTCACGGAAACACCTGTAGTTAATAATAGTTATGCCGAGGAACTCGGGTTTCTCAGCACCCCGCAACGGATGGACCGCGACCGGATCTTGGACGCGCTCGACAACAGCGCCGGGAATCAGACGCGAGCAGCGAAACTACTGGAGATTTCGCGCACCACGCTGGTCAACAAGCTGGCGTTGTACCGGATCCCACGGCCGCGCCCTCGCTGACCGGATTTATCTCGCGCTCCGGAAGTCGCGAGAAATCGATGTGGCATTCGCCGCCCGCCACGGGTAGGTTCCGGCCACGTTAGCGCCACTTCGAAGTATTCGGCCCTCGTCGAAGTGGGAATCTTTTCAGGGCTAGATCGAGCAAGAGTAAATGAGCACTCGTCTGTACGTCGGCAATCTTTCCTTCAACGCGACCGCTGATACCGTCCGCACCGCATTTCAAGAGTTTGGAACCGTCACTGACGTCCATCTCGTTTCCGACCGTGAGACGGGCCGCTCGCGCGGCTTCGCGTTCGTGACGATGAGCACCGTCGAAGAGGGTGCCAAGGCCATGCAGTCGATGGACGGCCAGAACCTCGATGGTCGCCCCCTCCGCGTCAACGAAGCCGAGGAGCGCCAGCAGCGCGGCGGCGGCGGCGGTGGCTCGCGCGGCGGCGGCGGCGGCGGCGGCTACGGCGGCGGTGGCGGCGGCTACGGTGGTGGCGGCGGCGGC
>JANNBP010000076.1:0-2111 GCA_031385555.1 Deltaproteobacteria bacterium
GCGCTCTCCGCAGTGACGTGACCGCGATGTAGCTCGACGAGGCGTTGCACGATCGCAAGACCCAATCCGAGACCGCCCTGTGCGCGGTCGATGCTTTGTCGTCCCTGCACGAACAGCTCGAAGACGTGCGGGAGCAGGTCTGGCGTGATGCCGACGCCATTGTCGGACACGCGCATCACGATCATGTCACTCGTGCGTTCGGCTCGGACCGTGATCAAGCCACCCGGGGGCGTGTACTTCGCGGCGTTCGCTAGCAAGTTCGTGAGCACCTGTTCGAGCCGTTGCACGTCGGCGTCAACAACGAGGCCCGGCGTCACGTCGATGGCGACGCTGTGTTTCCGCTCTTCCATGATCGGGCTGGCTGTATCGATCGCCCGTGCAACGAGCGCCGCGACGTCGAAGCGGGTGATCGACAGCTCGACCTTGCCGCTCGTGATGCGGGATACGTCGAGCAGGTCATCGACGAGGCGCACCAGGTGAGTCACCTGCCGCTCGATCACCGTGCGTTCGCGCTGTGCAGTTGTCGGTGCTCGCAGCCGCATGAGCTCGAGCGCCGTGACGATCGGGGCAAGCGGATTTCGAAGCTCGTGTCCAAGCATCGCGAGGAACTCGTCCTTGCTACGGTTCGCGGCCTCCGCGGTTGCGCGCGCCTCTTGCTCTCGCGCAAAGAGCTGCGCGCGCTGGAGCTCGGAGCGTTTTCGCTCGCTGATGTCGCGAAAGAACACGGCGATCCCGCCCTCGGGTGAAGGGAATGCGTCGACCTCGGTCCACAGATCGAAGGGCGCGTAGAACTCCTCGAAGTGCGACGTGACTCGATCCTCCATCACGCGGTGGTACTCGATCCAATACTTCGACGTGGGCGCAGCGGCGGACGGAAACAGCTCCCAGAACTGACGGCCTAGCGATTCGGCTCGCGGCGTGCTGGAGACCTTCTCTTGATTGCGGTTGACGCGCACCATGTTCCACTCACGGTCGAGGAGAAAGAATGCGTCGTTCATCGATTCAAGCGTCTCGTCGACCTGCGCGAGCGCGCGTTTTTGATCGTCGATATCGGTGTTGATCCCGACCCATCGAACGATCTCTCCCTGGTCGTCCCGTAGCGGGGCCACCCGGGTGAGAAACCAGCGGAAGACGCCATCATGACGCCGTAGGGGAAACTCCATCTCGAAGGGCGCGCCCGTGGCGATCGAGTCCTGCCAACGCGCGAGCACCCCTGGCAACAAGGCGGGGTCGTGAACCGACTGCCAACCCCAACCTTCCATGTCCGCCTCCGTCGTCCCGGTGTACGCGTACCAGCGTGGGTTGTAGTAGTCGATGAAGCCGTCGGGTTTGGCCCACCAGGCGAGCTGCGGCATCCACTCGATCATGAGGCGGAATTGCCGCTGGGTCTCGGCGACCTTGGCGAGCGAGTCCGCGAGCGCGTGCTCCGACCGCTTTCGCTCCGTGATGTCCTGCCAGATGACAATGACGTGGCCGCGCGTCGCGTAAAGTCGCTGGCTCGACCAGCGATCCATCGCTGCGTAATGAAACTCCAGCCGCTCCTCTGACCCGCCCGAGGCCACGCGCACGAAGGCGTGGTGGTACGCGTGCGTCGCGAGGTCCGGGAACATCTGAAGGTAGGTTCGGCCGACAAGGTCGCTTGCCGGGATCCCGAGGAGCTTCTCACCGGCGGGGTTGATGTAGACGTAGACCCCTTCGGACGAAAAAATGCTCACAGGTTCGTCGAACGTGGCAAACGCCGCCTCGACGTCGAACGGGACCGTCATCGCGCGCCCAGCTTGTTTATCGAAGTTCGTTCCAACTGGGCCTAAGGTGCTGCCAGCGCGCGCAGAACACAACCCACCGCTACGCCACAGACGCGTCCTACGCCCGCGGCGGCTGGACGGCTGGGGCGTGCGGTCCAGTCAGGGCTTCCGGGGCTTTCCGATCGTCTGCCGTCGGGTGTGCCGGTTGGTGGCGGGTCCACTGCGAATCCAGCGATCTTCACAGATGCAGGCTACGCGGCGACCTGTTTGCTGGAGGGGCGAAGCCGGGACCACAGCGCCGATCGATCTTGTCGTCGAGTTGGCGCAGGTGCGGGAACGCCTGGCGCACGTAGTCGTCGTGACGTC
>JANNBP010000100.1:0-4761 GCA_031385555.1 Deltaproteobacteria bacterium
GTACTGAGGGATCGCGATCGACACGTCGACTGCTCGTGCTCGTGCTCGTGCTCGTGCTCGTGCTCGTACTCGGTGCTCCTCAAAAAGCCTCGGCATGAACCATCTCTGCTGCGCGCGGAAGATGGGCGAGCCTTGAACAAAGCCTCGGCCGGAACCTCCGATCGGGAGAACGCACCTGACGAGCACGTGGCACGAGCACGTGGCACGAGCACGTGGCACGAGCACGAGCACGTGGCACGTGGCACGTGGCACGAGCACGTGGCACGCCGTACGCAGATTGTGGACTCAGTCATTCGCGGGCTCTAACGGAACTGGGGCCCCACGTTCTCGGCGCAGCTTTCTTGGTTGAACCTTTGTCGTCGGGTTGGCATGGTCCGCGGCGATGCGAACGGCGCTAGCAATGTTTCTGATCGGCTGTGGCGGCACCACGGTCACCCCGGATGCCCCCGCCGAGCCGATCGCGCCGACGGCGAACCTCGCGCGCGAGATCGTCGACACGCAACTCTCCTTCGACGTCACCGCCAGGACGGGCACGGCGGTGATCACGTTCGGGGCGAGCGCCGCTCCAGGAGCCACGGTCGAGGTCGGGGATCTCGCGCTCGAGGCGGTCTCGGTGGGCAGTGCCGAGATCCAGTTCGAGGTCGCCGACGGCAAGGCGAACCTCGGCCTGCCCTCCAGCGATCAACCGCTGCCCGTGACGTTCACGTACACGTATCTCCGGCATCCATCCTTCAACGGCGCCGCCGACTCGTTCACGTTCGTCTGGCCGTACTTCTGCGGCAACGTATTTCCATGTCACTCGGATCCCGAGGACGGGACCACGTTCTCTCTCGAGCTCGCCGGTGTCCCCGCGGGCAAGACGGCGATCTTCCCCGCGAGCCTCGTCGAGGCACCGAGCTACCAGATCGCGTGGGCAATCGGTGACTACAAGGAGACCACGCTCGGCACCACACGGGCGGGCACGCAGGTCTCGCTGTTCCATCCTCCCGCCGAGCAGACGCAGGCGGATCAGGGCGGCACGAACCTCGTCGCCGTGTTCGAGTGGCTCGAGACGAACATCGGCCCGTACCGGTTCGGGACCAAGGTCGGCGGCGTGTCGATCGCATGGCCGCCCGGTGCGTTCGGCGGCATGGAGCACCATCCGCTGTGGCACGTCGCGAAGGGCTCGTTCAACAGCGAGGAGACCCAGGCGCACGAGGCCTCGCACGGCTGGTACGGGGACGGCATCCGGATCGCGTGCTGGGAAGACTTCGTGCTGTCGGAGGGGACGGTGACGTACCTCGCCGGCCGCGCCCTCGAGGAGGTGGCACCCGCCGTCGGCGCGACCGTGTGGCAGGGCTACGCGACGGAGCTGGCCGGGATCCCGGCCGGCAACCCGGTGTGGCCGGAGGGCTGCAACGGGATCGACATCCTGCAGGACAACCTCTACACGAACGCTCCGTACATCCGCGGCGCGTTCTTCTATCGCGGCGTCGCCGACAAGGTCGGTGCGGTCAAGCTCGACGAGGCCCTCGCCGCGTTCTACGCCTCGCACGCCGGCAAGGCCGCGACGATGACCGACATGCTCGAGACGATCCAGACGGTGACCGGGTACGACGCCACCGCGTGCGCGACGTCGTGGCTGCGCTCGGGGACCAAGCCGACGCCGGGCCCCTGTCCTTAAGGGACGCGGGGTGCGGTCAGCACCTTGCCGCCGACGTTGAACACCATCGCCTTGACGGCATCGCCCTCGAGCACGAACTTCGCAGCGGCGTTGAGATCGTCGACCCAGAAGCCCTTGTCGCCGTACGGTGCCATCCGGTGGCGCGGCTCGTCGGGCCCCTCGATGTAGAGCCGCTTGTTGGCGACCACGACCGAGAGCTTGACGCCCGAGAAGTCGTAGGTGCCGGCGTACGTGCCGAGCTGGGCCGCGGTGGGCAGCGGCGCCGGCGCCTTCGCGGTGCCGGCGAGCACCTCGAACATCAGCGGGCCGAGGAAGTCGACGAGCGTGGTCGAGGTCGAGGCGAGCACGACGACGCCGCGCTTGGTCTTCGGATCGAACGCCATGTACGTCCGAAACCCGGACGTTCGCCCGTCGTACCAGCGCCGACCCGTGGCATCGATCATCCAACCCAGCGCCTCGTTCTCGCCGCTGCGATCGAGCTGCGCTTCCTGCGCGAGCCGGAGCTGCGGGCGCAGCGTGCCTCGGCTGCCGGCGGCGGCATCGAGCTGCGCGTCGAGGAACTTCAGGCAGTCGCGCGCGTTGCTGACGAGCGCCCCGGCACCGGCAAGCGCACCCCACGTCCACCGCGGCGCGGGCTCGAGGTTGTCGTCGGTGCCGATCGCCTTGCGCGACGTCGCGCCCGCCGGCAGCGTGAGGAACGTGTCCGCGAGGCCGAGGGGATCGAGCACGCGGCTCTTGAGCGAGGCGCCGTACCCGCTGCCGATCTTGCGGCCGAGCGCGAAGCCGAGCAGGCCCACGCCGTAGTCGCTGATCTGGATCTCGGTGCCCGGCGCGGTGGTCAGGGTCGTGGTGACCAGATCCTGGTAGAGCGCATCGGCGCTGTACGACGCGAACGGATCGGGCGGAGGCTTTCTCGCGGTCAGGCTCGCCGGGTGGCGCGGCAGCCCGGAGCTGTGGAGGGCGAGGTGCTTCGCGGAGATCGCGACGTCATCCTTCGTGGGTACCGTCACGCCGGTCGGCAGCAGATCCGAGATCGGCGCGTCGAGATCGACCTCCTTGCGCTGCACGGCCTCGGCGAGCAGCAGGCCCGTGTAGACCTTGGTCAGCGTGCCGAGGTCGAACAACGTCTTGCCATCGGGCTGCTTGCCGCCGGGCCCCTTTCCGAACCCGTAGATCTCGGTCTTACCGGCGTCGTAGAGGCCGATCACCACCCCCCACGCCAGCTCACCCTCGATGTACGGCGCCAGCTGTGCGGCGACCGCCTCGCGATGGACCCCGCTGGGATCGCCCGACTGCACCAACGACGTTGCAGGGACGTGAGAGGTGCCACTGCAGGCCAGCAGGCTCAGGGCGAGCCACATGCGTAACATCGCAAGAGAATAGCCCTGTGCGCGTGCCGTGCAACGACCTGCGCCCCGGGTTCTCGGTGGGTGCGAGCAGGTGCCAAGAGAGGCGACCGCCAATCCGCGGGAGTCGTGAGAGAGTCTGCCCATGCGCGCTGTCTCGGTCGCTCTGGCCTGTTCCCTGATCCCCGCGATTGCCTCTGCGGAGGACAATTCTGAACGCACCTTCATCCCCGTCGTCGAGGACAAGGACGACACGGTCATCGGCGGCATGGATGCCCCGGCCGACAAGTGGCCGGACGCCGGCGCGATGTTGTTCGGTGGCCAGCAAGCCTGCACCGGTACGCTGATCGCGCCGACGATCGTGCTGACCGCCGGTCACTGCAACGACCCGGCGCTCACCAAGGTGCTGCTCGGCACCAACGATCTCCGCACCGGCGGTGAAGAGATCAACGTCAGCGAGCGCATCGAGCTCCAGCAGAACGACACCACCGTGTTGATCCTGGCGAAGCCGTCGACGGTCAAGCCCCGCGCGCTCGGCACCGGCTGGGCGAAGTTCGACATCAAGAACGGCGCCGCGGTTCAGCTGGTCGGCTTCGGCACGACCAACTCGAGCGGCAGCACCCCCACGAACACGCTCAAGGAAGCGGCGTCGACGATCACCGACTTCGATTGCTCGACCAGCCCCGGTTGCTCGAACTTCGAGATCGGCGCCGGCGGCATGGGCATCGACACCTGCCCCGGTGACTCCGGTGGTCCGATGTACCTGACCACCGCGTACGGCGACTTCCTGATCGGCGTGACCTCGCGCGCGTACGGGAACGCGACGCGCGCCTGCGGTGATGGTGGCATCTACGGTCGCCCCGACCTGATCGTCGACTTCATCGAGCAGGCCGCGCGCGTGCCGGTGACCCACGGTCCCGAGCCGACGCTCGACGAGCCGCTGCTCGGCATCCGTGGCGACGCGGCCGAATCGTCGATCGCGCACAACGATCCGAAGGCCGGCGCGTCGCACAAGTTCGAGATCATGACGCAGCCGGCGAAGGGCCAGGCGGCGGTCTCGGCCGACGGTGTGATCCGCGTCTGCGTCGCGCAGGACGCCGCGCCCGGCGACACCGACTCGGTGGTCGTCAAGGTCAGCGACACGTCGGATCCCAACCGGTCGGTCACCTCGCGCCTCAAGATCTCGGTCGCCGCGAACGAGCCGGTCTCCGGCACCTGCGATCCGCAGGCGTTCGGCGCGGGTGACGATGGCGGTGGTTGCTGTGACTCTGGTGGATCCGGTGCCGGTGGCAGCGCTGCGCTGTCGCTGATCGCGCTCGTCGCGCTACGCCGCCGTCGCAAGTGATAGGTTCCGGCCGATGGCCGAGACCTGGCTGAGGTGCACCGAGTGCAAGACCGACATCCCCTACGGCGGGAAGCACTACCTGTGCAGCGTGTCGACGTGCAAGCGCAGCAAGTTCCGCTTGGTGTTCTGTACGCCGACTTGCTGGGATAGCCACCTGTCGACGGTGCGCCATCGCGAGGCGTGGGCCGAGGACGCGGTCGCACCGACGCGCGAGGCGTGGGTCCGCGAGCAAGCCGAGGCGAATGCCACGCCCGACAAGCCTCCTCCGGCGCCGGTTCGCCCGATCATGTCCCAGGGCGTGCCCCAAGCCGCGTCGGCACCTGTGGTCCGGCCGGTCGTGCCCCAACCCGCGTCGGCACCTGTCGTCCGGCGGGTGGTCGACGTGGCCTCGCCGGCGGTCGCCGGCG
>JANNBP010000115.1:0-71892 GCA_031385555.1 Deltaproteobacteria bacterium
TCGACCTCAAGGGGCGCGCGAAGTTCGATGCGTGGGTGAAGCAGAAGGGCAAGACCAAGGACGCGGCGATGGAGGCGTACATCGCGCTGGTCGCGAAGCACGCGAAGTGACGTCGCAGCACTGGCGCCTCGAGGGCCGCACCGCGTTGGTGACGGGCGGGACGCGTGGCATCGGTCGCGCGGTCGCCGACGAGCTCGCGTCTCTCGGTGCGAAGGTGATCGTGGTGGCGCGGTCGGCCGACCCGACGTGCCCGCACGAGGTCCTCGTCGCGGATGTCACGACCGAGCGAGCCCGCATCGTCGCGCGGATCGCCGGCCCACTCCACGTGCTGGTCCATAACGCCGGGACGAATGTTCGCGGTCCGCTGACCTCGTACGAGGACTCGACGATCGAGCGGTTGATCTACCTCAACCTGACCGCACCGCTGTTGCTGTCGCGCGATCTGCATCCGCAATTGAAGGCCGCAGGCGATGCATCGGTGATCCACGTCGGATCCGTCGCGGGGCATCTCGCCTTGCCCACGGGCGTGGCGTACGCGTCGGCGAAGGCGGGGCTCGCGCAAGCCGCGCGCACGCTCGCGCTCGAGTGGGCGAGGGATGGCATTCGCGTCAACACGGTGGCGCCCTGGTACACGAAGACTCCGTTGGTGGAGCCGGTGCTCGCGGATCCGGCAAAGCTCGCGGCGATCCTCGCGGCCACGCCGCTGGCGCGGGTCGCCGAGCCGCACGAGATCGCGAGACCGATCGCGTTCCTCGCGATGCCCGCGTCGTCGTACATCACCGGGCAGTGCCTCAGTGTCGACGGTGGCATGTCGATCCAGGGGCTCGGCGTGTGATCCTCGATGGTGAGTCGATCGACGACATCATGATGACGCTCGCGTTGTAGTCGCCACGCGTGCGATGCTGGACGCCGATCGTGAAGCCGTTGTTTCACATCACGACGCGCGCGGCCTGGAACCGTTCGCAGGCCTCGCGCGAGTACCGAGCCGGTTCGCTCGAGACCGAGGGCTTCATCCATCTCTCCACCGAGGAGCAGTGGCGCCATACGCTGCACCGGATCTACCGCGACGTCAGTGATCTGGTGATCCTGCGGATCGATCCGCGGCGGGTCGCGGCGGAGATCAAGTACGAGCGCGCGGCGGATACCGACGAGGACTTCCCGCACCTCTATGGTCCGCTCGAGACCGACGCGGTGATCAACCTCCGCGACGCGCCGCGCATGGTGGCGCTGCCCGGTGAGACGACCGAGCGCCTCCAGGCTGCCGACGACGCGATCGACGAGGTCGTCGGCTGCGCGATCGAAGATCACGGTCGACCACTGACCTACGTCGTGCTCGCGGCGCGTCCCGGTCGCCCCGGCGAGATCGACCTCGCGGCGGCGATGGCGATCGGTAGCGATCTGCGCGACGTCGGCTGGATGCAGATCCACTCGCTGCCGAGGCAACCCGATGGTGCGATCGACGAGGTCGCACTGCTCGCGTACGTCGAGTCGCTCGTCCAGGACGACTGAGCTACTGTCGCCCGATGATCACGCTCTATCACCATCCGTTTTCGCGCGCGGCCGGCACTCTGTGGGCCCTCGAGGAGGTGGGCCAACCCTACGAGCTGGCGTTCGTCGACATCATGAAGGGCGGGCAGAAGGCGCCCGAGATCCTCGCGATCAATCCGATGGGCAAGCTGCCGACGCTGACCGACGGCGACGTGGTGGTGGCCGAGGCCGCCGCGATCGCGCTCTACCTCGCCGATCGCTACTCGTCGGGCACGCTCGCGCCGGCGCTCGACGATCCTCGACGCGGGACCTACCTGCGCTGGTCGTTCTACGCGCCATCGGTGATCGAGCCGGGCGCGACGGCCAAGCTCAACAAGTGGGAGTTCAAACCAGGTCAGGTCGGGTGGGGTGACTACGCCAGCATGCTGACCGCGATGGAGTACGCGATCGGCGGCAAGCAGTTCCTCCTCGGTGACACGTTCTCGATGGCGGATGTCGTGTTCGGCGGCACGCTGCGCTTCATGCTGCAGTTCAAGATGATCGAGCCGACGTCGGCGCTGACCGCGTATGTCGATCGGCTCGAGCAGCGGCCGGCGCTGAAGCGTGCGGATGCGCGCAACGCGGGAGTTCGCGAGGAGCACGGCCTGAACAAGTAGTCCGCCGCGCGTATGCGCTACGTCGGTCGCCCCGCACTAGCGGCGCAGGTCATCCTCGTCGGTAACGACGGTGTCGTCGATGATCGCGCGATTTCTCCCCAGCTCCTTTCCGCGGTAGAGGGCCTGATCGGCACGCCTCATCGCTGCCGTAACTGCGTCGCGACTCGAACCGACGATCGCGGTTCCGCCAAGCGAGATCGTGACGAGCCCCCAGGGCGAGCCCGCGTGGGGCACCGCGAGATCACGTACCGCCTCGCACAGCCTTTGGCCCATCGGCGCGAGGTCGGAAGCCTTCGCGCTCGGCAACAGGACGGCGAACTCCTCGCCGCCGTAGCGAGCCACGAAATCGAACGAGCGCAACGAGTCGCGGATACAGTGAGCGACGCGCCGGAGACACTCGTCGCCGGCGGCGTGGCCATAGTGATCGTTGTAGCGCTTGAAGAAGTCGATGTCGATCAACATGAATCCGATCGGATCACGAGAGCGAGCGGCGCGTCCGAGCTCGAGTGCGACGCGCTGCTCGAAGTGTCGCCGATTGCCGAGCTCGGTCAGCGGGTCGGTCAGGGCAGTAGCTCTAAGCTCTTCGACCTGGCGCACGAGATCGCGGTTCGCGCGCGTGAGTGCGTCCGTGCGATCGACGATCTGCTCGTCGGCCCACTTGCTCTGGGCGAGAAGTGCGCGGTTGCGCGCGGGCTGGCCTGCCAGCTGCTCGTAACCGGTGCGCACCGCGGAGATCGCGAGCTCCACGCCCGCGAGCCAGCGCACCGATCGCACGTGCAGCCGCAGCAACGTGACAGCCTCGCCATACCCGGTCAGGATCGTGTGGGCCTGCGCTTCGAGCCGGTAGCTGCCGACGGGCAAGGAGCTGTAGCGCGCGACCGCGTTGGCTCCGAGCGCGGACCACTCTGCTTCGAAGCCGACCAACCGGAATCGAAACTGCAGCTGGGCCTCGTCGACAAACCACGGCGTGAACACGACCGCATCGAAGGACCACTTCCCGGGTGCGACCTCGACCGCGTCGCCCGTGTTGCGCGGCGTCACACCGCGCCACACCACCTGGTCAAGCTGGGGCACTGGTGGTGCACGGAACCGGGCGATCGCCTCGAGGTCCACGGCGATCAAGCCTGCGTTGACGCCGCAGTAGATCCGGTTGTCGGGGCCCTGGGCGAGCGTACGACTGTTGGTGAACTCCCAGGCCCCGGCCCCGAACACCACGCTGATCCGCTGGTGGACGTCGCCGGTCGCGGCATCGATCACCCGCAACCCTCCTGACGAGCCGATCGCGATACGGTCGTTATCCAGCCAGAGCGCCGTCCAGCCCGCCACCGGGTGCTCGGTACCTACCAACCTTGGCCGCAGGGTCTCGTCCAGCACCAGCACGCGCTCGTCCTGGACCACGGCGATCCTGTCCCCGTTCGGACTCCCGACGATCGCGTACGTGTTTCCGGTGGCATCGAGAGGGTTGCCGGTGACCGCAACGAATCCTTCTGCACTCTCGCGCCACAGCCCTCGCCCGAGCGTGCCGATCCACAACCACCCTTCGCCGTCGATCCAGTAGCAGTAGACGTAGCCGAACGGCGTCCCGTCGAGGGGACGGATCTCGGCGACGGCGCCGTTGCGGAACTGGAGCAACCCACGGAGTGTGCCGATCAACATGGTGTCGCCGCGCGCGATCACCGTCCGGCAGGGAGCGGCCAGCAGCATGTCGTGCTCGCCGTGCCCGCCGGTGGCGCCGACCCGTGCGATCTCACCGCCAGGTCGCGCGACGTACAAGCCATCCTGGGTGGCGAGCCAGGTCTCGTCGGTGCCCGGACGTATACAGCTGTCCCAGATCGTCGTCGACAGCTCCCCGAGCAACCTGCCGTGTGCTCTACCCTTGCCAAGGTCGACGGTCGCGTCGAACTGTTCGCCGCCGATGCGCAACTCGCTGGCGGTCGCCTTGATCGAGTAGACAGCACCCGATCGCTCGACGTCGATCAGCTCGATGGCGCCGTCGAAGCAGCTGGATCGGCACAGTCCCGAGCTATCCGTGGCAACCCAGAGGTTGCCGAAGCCATCGAGGTGGAGATCGTTGACACGGCTAGCGAACTCGGAGCGCGAGCACGACCGAGGCGCTCCGCCGTCCAGCTCGAAGCTCTCGACCCAGCGCCCGAACGCGACCCACATGCGGTTGCCGTAGCAACAAAGCGCGGTGACCTCCGAGGCCCCGGCGCTCGCGACGACGCGCAATTGCACGCTGCCAGCCGCATCGAGCAGCCACACGCCGTCGCTGGCGCCGACCAACAGGATTCCCTCAGGCCCGATCGCCACGCAGCTGAGGGCCTCACCACTCGGCAGCTGCGGGGTGCGCACGCGCCGGACGCGGCGCCCGTCGAGCTCGATCAGGCCGAGGCCAGCCGTGGCGAACAGCAACCGATCGGCGTCGATCCGCGCCAGGTCGCGCACGAACCCGACGTCTTCGTGCAGCGCGAGCCGCAGCGTCCCATCCGCATCGTCCACCAGCTTGACGATCCCCTGCGCGGTACCGAGATGGATCTCGGATGGACGGGCGTCGATGCACTCGACGAGCCCCCATCCCCACCTCGGCTGGCTGTGCCAGCGCTTGTGGTGACCATTCGACGTCAGCGCCTCGTAGCCGAGATCGGTCCCGATCCACACCGCGTCGTCCGGTGCCACCACGACGGAGCGCAGGCCCGCACACGTCAACCCGTCGCGTCGATCGAACGTCCGGACCCGGCTGCCGTCGTATCGTGACAAGCCTGCCGGCCCCGCGAGCCAGAGTCGCCCCCGAGAGTCTCGTGCGATCGCGTGGACCTGGTTGCTCGGCAGCCCGCGGTCACGGTCGACAGACGCTCCTCGGATCATACGACCACTGTCACACGACCGTCAGTTCGGCGAGGGTTCCCCACGGCCGGTTCTCCTTACGGGCCTGACCAAACGTCCCGGGGTCCGTCCCGAACACGAAGTCAGGGACGATCAGCATCGAACCGACGCGCATGCCACGCCGGCAGCTCCGCCAGCGACGCCAACACGACATCTGCATGACTCAGCTTGTCCGCAGGATCCGCGCCGGTCGCGACGGCGACCACGGTCGCGTTGCACGCACGCGCCGCCGAGATGTCGTGGATCGTGTCACCGACGACGATCACCTCACCGGTCGCCCCGCGTTCGCGTCCACGCTCGATCGCCCTCGCGACCAATTCACTCCGCACCGCCGAGTCACAGCCATACCCACCGACATCCACAACATCGAACCAGCTCGTCAGCTTCGCGGCCTCGAGCTTCTCGCGCGCGCCGCGCCGGATGTTTCCGGTCGCGACACCGAGCATCACGCCGTCACGCTTCGCGAGATCGGTCAGCGCAGCGATCACACCTTCGATGACGATCACGCGATTGCGCTCGAGCAGCGTCCTGAGCAAGGGAATGTATGCATCGAGGAACCCGTCGACCTCCTCCGTGGTCGGCGCACGCCCCATCCGCGCCTCGAAGATCTCGCGGATGATCTGCGGATCGGTCTTCCCGCCGTACCGGATGCCCTCGCTCGCATTCTCGATCTTGTGTCGCTCGCCGAACACGGTATCGAACGCTTCGCGGCCCGAGCCGTGCGCGTGGAGCAGCGTCCCGTCGATATCGAACAGGTAGAGGATCACTTCGAGTTCGGGCCGAGCAGCTTCGGGTCGAACTTACCGGGGTTCGCATCGCGCCAGCGCTTCGCGGCTCCGAGCAAACCGTCGAACGTGTCGCGCATCGCCCACGCCTTCTGCTTCCACGACTTCACGCGCTCGCCCTTGTCGTCGCCCTTGTAGTCCATGGTGCTGACGCGCACGAGGCCATCTCCGAACGCGATCTTGACGCCCTTGCACGAAGGGTTGCTCTCGTACTTGGTGGCGACGCCTTCATAGATCCGGAAGCACGCCTCGAACTCGCCCTTGTTGTAGATCGGCGCGCCGACGCCGATGGCTCCCCAGATGTCGTTCTCGAGCTGGAGGATCTGATCGCCTTTGCAGCCGTCGAAGATCGACAGCGCGTGATCGGGGACCTTGCGCTCGAGCTTGAACGCCGGACCATTGTCTTCCTGATCAGGATCTTTGGTCTTCGCGGCGAAGTCGTCGAGCGAGAGCTTCGCGGGACGCGCGACCAGCTCCTTCAGATAGTTCGTCGGGATCGCGAAGTTGATGTTCTGACCGTTGAGATAGATCAGCGTGGTCACGCCGACGACCTCACCGGCCTGGTTGAACAACGGTCCACCGCTGGAGCCCTGCGAGATCGGTGCGCTGATCTGGAAGTACTTGAGCTCCTGCCGGCACAGCAGCTTGCTGGCCTCTTCCTTCTCGGCGTCGGTGAGCGGCTGCCGGGACTGCGCCTTCGCGGCGAGCTCGTCGAGGCGCCTCTGGTTCTTCAGCGCGAAGTCGACCATCTCGGCGGTGCATTGCGGACGCACCTGCGAGACCAGGCCGCTGGACACCGTGTGATCCAAGCCGAGCGGGTTGCCGATCGCGACCACCTGATCGCCGGCGGACATCTGATCCGAATCGCCGAGCCTCACGGTCGGCAGCGCCTTCGTGGGCTCGATCCGGATCAGCGCGAGGTCTCTCCCGGGATCGATGCCGATCACGTGCGAGACCTTGTAGGTCTCGCCTCCAAACAGCTTCACCTTGATCGAGCTGTTGCCGCGCACGACATGGAAGTTCGTGGCGATCACTCCCGACTTGTCGATGATGAAGCCGGTGCCGGCTCCGCGCTGATCACCTTCTCCAACGTCGATGAACACGATCGCCGGATTGGATTGCGTGGCGATCTCCTTGGCGGACAGAGACTTGGGGGGGGCGGTGATCGCCGGTCCCTTGGTCTTCGGTCCGCAAGCAGCTAGCACCCCGAGCAGCAGCAGCCTGCGCATGCGAAGATTCTAGCGCGCGATCACGAGATGACACGAGCGCGAACACCCGGTGTTACGTGATGTTGCGCTCAGGGCGTCGGCGGGGCGGGCGTGGGCGTCTCCTGCTCGCGGTCGTGGCCGGGACCGATGCGGGTCGCGCGGATCTTGCTTTCGCCGGCCTCGCGGAAGGCCTTGGGGTTCTTCCGCGGATCGATCCCAGCCTCGACGCCTGCCTGGATGTGGTCGCGGTAGATCTCCATCCGCGTCTTCTCCCAGCTCGGGCACGCGGGCTCGCCGACTTTCTCGCATGCCTTGAACGCCTCGACGGCCCAGGTCAGCGCGGGCTTCGCCTCGAGCCGCTCGATGTATGCGACGGACGCCGCGAGCAGCGACCGCCAGTGTTCCGGCGACGCCTTGGTCTTCGCCGCGCCATCGATCGACGCCTCGACCGCCCAGTCCTTGAAGTTCACCTCGCCGAGCTCGTGCTGGAACTTTTCTACGCGGTTCGGGTCTTCGGGGCGAGCGATCGTCCTCGCTTCGGCGAGCGCCAACGCGAAGCGGTCTTTCTCATCACCCTTCATCGCCGAGTCGGCGAGCATCTCGCGCGGCGGTAGGATCACCGCCGCGATCAGGATCGTGAGGACGCCGAGGTCGACCAGTCCCACGAAGCGGCGCAGCTGCATGCTTCAAAGACAATAGCGTTTCCGATCGGTTCCCGCGCGCTCTCCACCGCATCGCGGCAATAAAACCTGTTCATCGTACATACGGGGCGAAAAGCTACGGTGCGTCCCGAGATGCCCCGCTGGTGATCCCGTGATCAGATCGCGCATCCTTAACCATCTCGGATGGTTGCGCCGTGGATCGGGCGTTGCACATCGCGGCCTCGTCAACCTGCACCGCTCACCAAAGAGCGAGGAGATGTTCTCAAGATGCTGACCGCTATCTCGACCGCGTTTCACAAGGGTGGATGGGGCATGTGGCCCATCCTTTTCACCTCGGTTCTGACGATCGCCGTGATCGTGGAGCGCGCGGTCTACCTGTTCCGTGCCTCGGTCGATAAGGACAAGCTCCTCGCGCTCCTCAAGAGCCAGGTGATGAGCGGCAACGTGCAGGGCGCCATCAAGGTGTGCTCGGGTAACCCGACGCCGATGACCCGCATCGTTCAGGCCGGTCTGATGAAGTTCAACAAGAGCGATGACGAAGTGCAGGCCGCGATGGACGAGGCCGCCCTCCGCGAGCTCCCCAAGATCAACGCCCGCACCCCGTACCTCGCAATGCTCGCGAACTTCGCCGTGATGGCCGGCCTCCTCGGCACCATCTCCGGCATGATCAAGTCGTTCGGCTCCGTCGGTAGCGACGAGGGCGGCAACAAGGCGACCGAGCTCGCGAACGGTATCTCCGAAGCCCTGAACTGCACCGCGTTCGGCATCGGTACCTCGCTCCTCGGCCTCCTCGGTTACTCGCTGCTCCAGGGCAAGACCACGCATGTGGTCGACGACATCAACGAGGTGACCGTCCAGGTCGTCAACCTCGTGACGTCGCACCGCGCCCAGATGCAGCCCCAGGCGTAATTCTTCCCCGCTACGTAACCACTAGCGAGGAGGTTTAGTCATGGGTGCATCAGTAGGTACCGACGGCAAAGGAAGCGTCAACGTCGAGCTGAACATCGTCCCGTTCATCGATCTGATGAGCTGCTTGACGGCCTTCCTTCTCGTCACCGCGGTCTGGGTCAACATTGCCCAGATCAACATCCAGCCGAAGGGCAAGACGCGCGACACTGCCAACGTCCAGCAGGACGACGAGCACGTCACGTTGTCGGTGCTCGTGCAGTCCGACCAGATCTGGATCGGCCTGTCGCGTGTCAACGAGTTCCAGCCGATCCCGAAGCTCGCTTCGGGTGAGCACGACTGGGACAAGTACAAGACCGCTCTCGAGATCCACAAGAAGTCGGCGTTCTTCAGTGAGCGTCAGGACCTCGAGATCGCGGCCGAGAGCACGGCGGCTTCTCCCGTCAAATACCAGGACATTATCCACGCCATGGATGTCGCCGTGCAGGTCGGCTTCCAGGACGTGGGTCTCTCAGACCCGGCAGGCCTCGCGGCCAGGCCGACGCTGTAAGGAGCCGTCATGCCAGTACACGCAGCAGGCTCACGCCTCTACCACGGCGTAAAGTTCAAGCACCTGGTCAAGAAGTCCGGCAGCGCCACCTCGGCGAAGTCGTCGAACATCTCGCTGAACCTGGTCCCGTTCGTCGACATGATGACGATCCTCGTCTGCTTCTTGCTGATGGTGTTCTCGTCGTCGGGGACGTTGCTCCAGGCCCAAAAGGGTCTGGATCTCCCGGTCGCGCAGCAGAACGCGGTGCTGCAGCAGGCGCCGGTCATCATCGTGACCAAGAGCGAGATCACGTATCAGGGCACGATGGTCGCGACCGTCGAGAGCGTGCTTCGCGACGATTCGCCGACCTTCAAGATCGACGCGCTGTTCGAGCGGCTCGATGCGGCGGCGAAGAAGATCAAGACCGATGTCGCAGAGGCTTCGTCTGGTATCAGCAACCGGGTGGCCAAGGACCTCGTCAAGGCGTGTGAAGAAGCCAAGCGAGGTATCCGGCCGGTTGCCGGTAAGATCTGTCCCGATGGGTTGGCGATTTTGCAGGCCGACGAGACCACGGACGTTCGACTGATCAATAAGATCGTCAACACCGCAAAGGCTGCAGGGTTCGACAACCTGCTCTTCGCGGTGAAAAACAAGGGATAAACACCCATGCGTCGCATCCTGTCCTCGGCCTTACTGGCCGGTTTTCTGTTTTTCGGCGCCACTGGTTGTCCGGATAATCCGTACAAGGCGTCGAGCTGGACCAAGAAGCTCGGCGGTCGCGAGCACGAGCGAGCTCTCCAAGAGCTCGAGCAGCTCGGCGACCCCACCGGCATCTCCGAGATCGGAGCCGAGTGGGACAAGCAGGGCAAACCGGTCCGCGACCTCCAGGTGATCATCTCGCTCGCTCGGCCGCTCACGCCGGCGGAAGCGAAGGCGAAGTTCGTCACCGACTACGAAGACTCGGGTCGGCCGGCGAACTGGGATGCGGCGCTGCCGTTTCTCACCAAGGCGCTCCAGGAGGTCGATGAAGCGAACGCTCGCTCCGTCGACTCGGCGACCAAGGCCGCCGATGCACTCGGCGAAGCCAAGCTCGGCGCGGGTCTCGACGCGCTCGTCGACATCGCGAACAAGACGCCGTCGAAGAAGCTGTTCCAGGCGCAGATCGGTGCGATCCGTGCGCTCGGCAAGTTCGACAACGAGAAGGGTCGGGCTGCCGCAGCGCTGACCAAGCTGATCGACAAGGATCCTCCTCCCCATCCCAAGACGGCCAAATCCAAAGAGGAAGGCCGCGCGATGGAGGAGAAGTACGGCATGTTCCTCGCGATGTCTGGCGCGGCGATCAACTCGCTCGGCGAGCTCCACGTCCAGAACGCGTCGAAGACGCTGATCCTCTCGCTCTACCGGACGCCGGAGCTCGCGACGCAGATCCGTCGCGCGCTCGTCGCGTCTGGTCCGTCGGCCAAGGAAGAGCTCAAGCTCGTCCTCGCCGAGAAGCAGAAGGACGTGGAAGACCTCTTCAAGGCGAAGCGGCTCTACGAGTACTGCGGCGACAAGGGCGACCTCCCGAAAGATCAGTGCCAGCCGGTCGCGCTCAAGGACTTCTACGCCGCGCTCGTGCTCGGCGACTTCTACGATCCCAAGACGGTCCCCGATCTGCTGACGGCCCTGCAGGCGCACAAGCCGGCACCGGCGTACTACGCCGACGAGCAGGCGGGTCCGTCGCAGTACAACGCGATCTTCGACGCGCTCCGCAAGATCGGCTCGGCCGATGCGGCGCCCGTCGTGCGGCAGATGTGGATGGGCGGCGCCGCTCCCGCGAAGCCTGCGAAGCCCGGACAGAAGGCCGAAGCGCCGGCTGGTACGGACCTGCCGACGAGGATCCTCGCGATCAACGCATACGCGTTCCTGGCGCGTGATCTGACCGGCGTCGACAAGCTCGGCGACATCGCGCGCGACAACAGCGCCGATGATGGGCTCCGTCAGTCGGCGGCCGAGGCGTTCGCACGTCTCGCACGCAGCAAGGACGACATCGAGGCGCTCAACATCCTCGCGAACAAGTACTTCAACGCCGCCGCGCAGAAGCGGGCAGAGGCCGACGGCAAGGCGAAGACCGACGCCGACGCCGCCGACAAGGTGTTCGCGGAAGACAAGAAGAAGCTCGACGAGGCGAAGGCGAACGTCCTCAAGACGACGCGCGATCCTCAGAAGAGCGCCGCTGACATCAAGGCCGCGACGAACGAGGCGAAGAAGGCGGAGGACGTCTTCAAGCTGGCGAAGAAGAAGCACAAGGAAGGCACCGGCGCGTTCAAGGGTGCCGAGAACGCGGCGAAGGCCTACAAGGGCTTCGCGCGCATGTTCCAGTCGCACGCCGCGCGGATCGAGATCGCGATGCGCTGTCAGAACGATCTGACCTGCTACTCGAAGTCGCTGTCGGCGAAGCCCGACGAGGTCTACGGCAACGTCGCCAAGTACCTCGAGATCAAGGCGCTGACCGCGTGTAGCGGCAAGGGTTCGGACTGCTACGTCGCGCACCTCAAGGGCTTGCCGGGGCCGAGCAAGGTCGACTTCAAGCCGACCGACAACACGGCCAACCTGGCCAAGTTCTTCACCGACCTCAAGGAATGGTCGAAGGATGAGAAGCTCGGTCTGCTCGAGGGCAACATCGAGCGGGCGATGCTCGAGCTCGGCAAGAAGGGCGCGGCCGCGTCGCAGTTCACCGAGCTGCTGCTCGACAACGCGAAGAGCGACAATCGCCTGATCCGTCAGTCGATCCTGCTCGCGCTGCCCAAGATCGCGAACACGCCGTGCAACAGCTGCGAAGCGAAGCTCGACGCGGCGATCAAGGCGGGCGAGGGCAAGACCACGCTCGGCGAGCTCAACCTCGAGACCACGATGCTGCGCCACTACTTCTCGTGGGCCGGTGGCAAGACGCCGTCGGCTCCGTCGTCGGCCCCGGCGGAAGCGCCGGCTCCGGCAGCGCCCGCGGCACCCGCGAAGGCGGAAAAGGCCGCCGAACCGGAAGAGAAGGAAGCAGCTCCGGCGAAGGCCGAGCCTGCGAAGGCTCCGGCCAAGGCGCCCGCGAAGGCTCCTCCGGGCAAGGCACCGAAGAAGGGCCGCTAGGTCTCTTCCTCATCAGTGAACCCGGGCCGCGTGACTGCGGCCCGTTGTCATTTTCGGCAGGGGTTGCGGTGGGTGGATTTACCGGGTAAGTAACGAGGGCTCGTTTCGACGAGCAACGGGATGTAGCGCAGCCTGGTAGCGCGTTCGTTTTGGGTGCGAAAAGCCGCTGGTTCGAATCCAGTCATCCCGACCCTTTTTCAACCTGTCGCTCCTCCCAGTGAAGTTTGAGATGACAGTTCGCGCAGAGGACAGCGCACTTCGCGATCTCTGCAAGGATGCGCTCGCGCGACCAGCCACTGATCATGTTCGAAACTTCGATGTCTTTCTGGGCTGGATCGTGGTGATGAAACTGAAGGCACTCGATCGTTGCTTCACCACACCGCAGGCATGACTTCGTCGACTTGAGCTCGCGGAACCAGGCTCGCATCTCGTCGCGTCGACGCATCTGCCACTCGATCTTTTTCTCGCGATTCTCGCGATACCACCTCCGCCAGTGCTCGTTGAACCGCTTGCGGTTCTCGGGGCTCTTCTTCGCCCAGCTCATCACAGCCCCGCGTGCTTGATGTGGCAGTTCGCGCAGAGCACGGTGCACTTCGCGATCTCGCGCAGGATGCGTGCACGGCTGTACGCCCGCCGCATCGCCTCGGCGACGGCGTGCTCCTTCGTGCTCGGGTCGTCGTGGTGAAACTGCAAACACGCCGGGTGGGTTTCACCGCAGCGTGCACATATCAGCTGTGCTTTCAGCTCCGCGTACCAGCTCGCGAGCTCTCCACGCCGGCGCTTGTCGTTGCGCCGGATCCGCGGCGCTTCCTTCTCGCGCCGCGCTTCCTTCGTGCGCGCGTACCACGCGTTCCACGTCGCTCGGCGTTGCTTTGGATCCTTCGCGGGCACGGCAGAAACCATGCGCGCGGGGTCTGACGTTTTACGCGACGAGCGCTTCGAGCAACTCGAAGTTCGCGAGCGTCTGACGCTCGAACGTACCGAGCACGATGCCGGAGTCGCGCATCGTCAGATCGACGAAGCCCTGGCGCAGCGACAGATAGACGTTGTTGCGCGCCAGCACGAGTGGCTGCGCGCCGCGGTGCTTGAAGTACGACAGCACGTGCTGCTCGAGGACGAGCGCACCATCTTGGTGACCGCCACCGTCGGCGAGCGGGAACACGATCTGCTGGCCGGTGGCGAGCGCCTGCTGCGCTGCCGGCAAGCGCCGAGTCGCGGCCAGCTTGATCGCGCGGCGCACCATCAGCGTGTGCTGATCGACACCGGCGGTGTGGTGATAGGTGCCAACGAGCACGGCGACCGAGCCATCGCTGTGCGTGAAGGTCACCGACTCGAGCGAGTAGATGTAGTAGCCGTTGACGTACTGGTCCTTCGCGAAGGTCGTGGTCAGCATGTCGTCGCGAAACAGCATCGTCTTGATCTCTTGCTTGCCCTTCTCGAGGCTGATGCGCGTCCAGCCGTTGGCCCCGAGGTAGACGCAGCGACCGGTGCGCGCCGTCTTGCCGACGGCGATCCAAAACCAGTAGACGGCGCCGGCGGTGACGAGGAGCGCCGAGATCGTTGCGGCAGATCCGGCGCGCAGCATGATCATCGCGCCGAACCACGTGAAGCCGAACGCGCAGATCGCGACCGCGATGCCGATTCCGATGCGACGACCGATCGGCATCGGACCGGTCTCGGGATCCGTGCCGTAGCCGTCCTTCGTGAGGTCGCTGGCGACCTGGAGGATCGGGCCGATCTCCGGTGCGGGCGTGCCGTAGGGAGCGGGTTGGTTCGGGAGCTCGATGCGGTTGCCGGCGTCGAGGCGGGGCATGGCGATGGCTGGCTGCATGGGAAACCCATTCAGCAACTGCCGATCCAGGTGGCGATTCGCGGAGTTATCTACCCAAACCGGCCGAGCCGGTCAGCTGCCGGCCGCACGTGCACAGCACTCGGCAAGCGAGCTAGCCGGCGCCACTGACGCCTGTGGTGGTCACGCGGCGCGGCGCGAGCCTACGTGCCGCGCCGGTAGTCGGACGGCGACTTGCCGGTCCACCGCCGGAACGCGCGCGAGAACGCGCTCGCATCGGCGAAGCCGACGGCGTGGGCGATCTGGGCGATCGGTGTGGTGCCGCCGAGCAACGCGATCGCGCGCTCGCGCTGGAGGCCGGTGAGGAGCTGCTCGAACGTGGTGCCCTCGTCGGCGAGGCGGCGGCGCAGCGTGCGCTCGGTGGTGCTGATCCTCGCGAGCACGTCGTCGATCGTTGGTAACCCGTCGGGCAGCAGCTCGGCGAGCACGCGGGTGACCTCGGTGGCGACCGACTGCGGCTTCGCACCGCCGGTCGCGGCTTCGATCTGCGCGACCATGAAGCGCTCGACGTGGGGATCCGCCGCCGCGGACTTCATGTCGAGCGTGGACGCGGTGACGACGACGGCGTCCTCGGCGGCGCCGTAGATCAACGGCGCGCCGAAATGCGCGCGATGCTCGGTGTCGTCGTCGATCGTGTGGCGGAACCGGACCTCGGAGATCACCGGACTCCCGACCACCTGGCGCAGCACGGTGACGAACGACGCGAGGATCTGCTCGTTCGCGAGCTGCGCGCCGAGCCGCCCCCCGGTGTCGCGCGCCCACCGGATCACGACGCGATCACCCTCGACGCTCTGTTGCCACTTGCCGGAGTCGGTGAGCAGGTCGTGGTAGCGGATCAGCCGGCGCAAGGCGATGTTCATGTCGCGCGAGACATAGAGGGCGATCCCGAGCGCACCGTAGCGATCGAAGCTCGCGAGCTTGCCGACGCGGACGGGCAGGCCGCGGCAGTTCGTCGACGACAGACCGAGCTCCCAGATCTCGTAGAGTTGCTCGATCGGCAAGCGCTCGGCATCGGGCTCGCCGAGCAACGGCGTCAGCCCGTCGCGGGGTGCGCCATGACCGATCGCCACCTCGGCGACCGCCACGGCGATCGTGCGCTGGATCGAGCTCACGTGGGGACGTTACTACGAGTCAGTGCGCGGGACCGCGGATCCGCGCCGTCGACGGGCGCACCATCGCGTGGGTCCACGCGCCGCTCTTGACCAGGTGCTCGCCCTTGGCGCGAAGCTCGGGCGACAACCGGCCCTCGAGCGCATCGACGAGGGCACCCGCGAAATCGATGGCGGCCCCGAACCGCTCCCCGGGCCGACGAGCCAGTCCGATGGCGAGGACCAGGTCGACATCGACACGCAGATGAGGCGCGATCTCGGTCGGGCGTTTCGGGCGCGTGTGGACCACGCGATACAGCGTCTCGGCGATCTCCCCACCGGCGTACGGCGGCTGCCCGGTGAGCGAGCGATAGGCGATCGCGGCGAGCGCGTACAGATCGGTGCAGTGATCGACGTGCCCGCCGGCCGCTTGCTCCGGCGCCATGTACGACGGCGTGCCGACGACGTGCCCCGATGTCAGCGTGTCACCCTGGTCGATCGCGCGCGCGACCCCGAAGTCGAGGACCTTCCACTGGCCGCGATGGAGAAACAGGTTCTGCGGTTTCAAGTCACGATGGACGATGCCCGCGGCCGCTGCGGCGGTGATGCCTGCGCCGATCTGCAGGATCAGATCGCCGACCTCGCCGGCCGACATGAAGCGCTTGCCCTTGAGGATCTCGGCGAGGGTCATGCCCTCGAGCCGCTCCATCACGAGGTACGGCAGGGGCTGCTCGCCGACCTCGATGACCTTGACGACATGCGGCGACTCGATGCCGGCGCACGTGCGCAGCTCGCGCAGGAAGCGCATCACGTGCTGCGGGTTCCCGAGGGAGGCTTGCGAGAGCAGCTTGATCGCGACCTGGTTGCCCTGCGCCGATTGTGCCTCGTAGACCTCGCCCATCGCGCCGCGACCGATCACGGCGCCGAGCGCGTAACCCGACAGCGTCTGCCCGCTGAACCGACCGCGCCCGGAGGCGAGGGCACGCTCGAGCTCCTCGCGGGCTTCGAGCAGCAAGGCCTCTCGATGCGCGGCGATCCGCACCGCACGCTCGAGCTCGCCGACCGCGGTCAGTGCCGTGCGCCGCGACATCCGCGCGGTGACGAACGTCGCGAGCAGCACGAACTGCACGAGGCCTTGCACGATGATCTGGTTGCGCGTCGACAGCGGGGCGGTGATCAGCCCGGTGTCGTGGGTCGCGCCGGTGATCACCAGGACGCTGGTGATCAGCTGCACCCCCGCGCACACGCCGTAGACCGCATACGCGAGGCGCGTGCTCTTGCCGAGCCCGGTGAAGTAGACGCCGAGCACCAGGATCATCGGGATCGGCGAGAACACCCCGAAGAACGGGATCGCCGCGGTGACCGCCGCGGCGGGGACGAACCACCCGAGGCCGGTGCTCGAGCGGCGAAACTCGAGCGGGTCGCGGGTGCGGTAGTAGAGGAACGCGATCGCGACGTACGCGGCGGCGACGCCGGCGAGCACCAGCATCGTCGCGGTCGGATCGCCGGGCAGGATCATCGTCGAGACGCCACCGGCGGTACAGATGATCGCGGCGATCATGCAGAACTTCCGCGTCCGCATGATCTCGTCGCGCTCGAGCGCCTCCATCGGCGAGCCCACCGTGGAGCTCGAGCCGACCGACGACTTCATGCGCAGCGAGACGGCGGGATCGATCGTCGGGCTCGACGTGCGCTCCTTCGGGACCCCGAGTGGACGTGCGGCCGCCGCACGCGGATCCAAGATCGCGGTATCGACCTCATCGGTCCCACCTTCCCCGCGTCGACTCACCCGACGAGGATAGCGCAGCCGCCGGGTCCGGACATGGATAGCTCGATCTTCCCCTACCGACGACCGCGTCCGCGCGCGAGTGCGTGGTCGACGAGCGGGCGCACGTCGTCGACCAGCTCCGGCGCACAGACGAGGCGGATCGCCGACATCGGCTGGCCGAGCGGCATGTCCTCGAGGAGGCGCGACAGCGTGACGGCGCCGTACCTCGGGTGATCGATGACGTGCAGCTCCTCGTCGTCCGCGGCGAGGTAGCCGACCTGGCGCGCCGTATCGAGGTGGACGTAGCTGGTGGCGGCCTCGCCGAACCGCCTGGTCGCGACCTCGAGCGCCTGTGGCCACAGGTAGTCGGCCGCGGTCTTGTCGTCGCCGAGATCGAACGTCTTGAACAGCTTCCGGTCGACGAGCCGCCGGGCGAGGTCGCGCAGCACCGGATCCGTGGCGGGCGGTCCGCCGTACCCGGCCCAGCCATCGAGCGCGATGGTCAGCGTGACGTCGTGGAGCTCGAGGTAGTCGGCCACCGGGACGTTGACCCCACCCGTCGCCATCGCGGATGCGATCGGCAGCCCGGCGGGCTCCGCACCCTGGCGCGCGAGGTGCGCGAACCGCTCGAGCGTCTTGATGAACATCCACTCGGCCGCGCGCACCGTCTTGTGGTGATAGACCTGCGCGTACATGTACGAGCGCGCGAACAGGTACTGCTCGACCGCGTACATGCCGCGGCGGTAGTCGACGACGAGATCCTCGGGATCGTCACCTCCGCTGCGGACCTTCGCGACCTGGATCGCGTGGATGATCCAGTCGAGATCGTACGTCGCGTAGCCGGCGCCCGAGTAGTGGCCATCGCGCAGCAGGTAATCGAGGCGATCGACATCGAGCTGCGACGACACCAGCTTGCGCGCGTAGTGCGGCTTGTATCTATTTGGGGCGAGGGCCCCAACCCCCCCCCAGAACGCCTCGAGCGTGGCAGGCAGGCCGGGCTCGAGCGCCTCGAGGGCGGCGACCAGCTCGGGATCCTCGGTCGCGATCCGCGCGCCCCACTGCTCGTGCGAGTTGCCGGCGAACACGTGCTCCCATGCGTGCGAGAACGGGCCGTGGCCGATGTCGTGGAGCAGCGCCGCGACCTTGACGTGCAAGGCCGTCGTCGCCGGTAGCTCGAGCCGTCGCGTCACGCGCTGCGCGATGTGAAACGCCCCGAGCGCGTGACCGAAGCGCGAATGCTCGGCGCCCGGATAGACCAGCCACGCGAACCCCATCTGCTTGATCCGGCGAAGCCGCTGCAGCGCGCGGGTGTCGAGCAGGTCCGCGATCGGGCGATCGTTGCCCTTGAACTCGATCAGCCCGTGGACCGGGTCTCGGAAGACGCGATCTTTCACAGCGGCACCACGCGCGACAGCTTGCCGTTCTCGATCACGTGCAGCGTGCCGGCGTGATCCGCGAGGATGCGGACGAAGATGAACTGCAGCGGCGACGAGGCGAGCGATGCGAACCGCAGCAGCTGATCGCCACCGTCGGGCAACAGCCACAGCGAGCGAGCGTCCTGGCGTTCCGGATCGTTGGCGAGCACGAGCGTGTTCAGCGGGCCGGTGGCGACGGCCTCGATCTCCAGGCCGCCAGGCAAGGCGATGTCGCGATAGCCACCGGTGCTCGGATCCAGCACGTGGAGGTCGGGCAGACCCTTGATGGCCATGTGGACGTGGCCCGCACCGTCAACGCCCGCGAACGCGAGGTCCGGACAGACGCCGCCGGCGAACTCCGCGCACGAGGCAACGACGGTCGGTGCATCGTCGGCACCGAGCCTCACGATGTCGCCGTTCTCGATCGCGTACATCGTGCCATCGGGCGCGAGCTGCGTGCGATCGAGCGTGCGCATGCTGTCGACCCACGCCGTGCCTGCCGCGGGCAACGTCAGCGTGGTCGCCGCGCCGAACGGCAGCACGTGATACGCGCCGCTCGGTGTGCCGGTGCACCGCGTGAACGAGGTGGGTGGTTGCGGCACGACGCTGACCAGCTGAGCGGCGGGCTCGAGCCGCTGCAGCTGGAGCGTGTTCGAGTTGCCGATCAGCAGCGTGCCGTCGCGATCGACGCAGATCACGCCGAAGGTGATCGCTCCACCGCCGTTGACCGTGAGCAGGCGCCCGTCGGCGAACCGCCGCAGCCCGGTGTTCCCATCGATCAGGACGAGCGAGTCATCGAAATCGAAGGCGGCAGGGAGCTCCTGGCCATTCTGCGGGACATCCCCGAGCTCTTCGAGGCGCGCGGGCGTGTCCGGGGCGCCTTCGCAACCGAGCAACAACACGATCGCCGCGAGGCAGCGCATGCCGCGAACCTATCACGCGGCACGCGGCCCGCTGCCTCACGCACGCAGGATCTCGGCGTCGAGCCAGCGCAGCAGCAGCTCGATGGCACGCGCCGTGGGATCGGGCTGCGTCGCGAAGGTCTCGCAGACGCCCGCGAACGTGTTGCCATGGCTGTACGACGAGGTCTGGAGCAGCGCGCTCGCTTCGTCCTCCTCGAGCGTGCGGTGGAGGACCGTGACGTCGCGGCGCCACACCAAGATCACGCGCCGGACGCTGCTCCCGTCGGGTGGCGCGCGCCCGTCCTCGATCGCGTCCCAGACGTCATCTGCGTTGGTGGTGAGGAGCAGCAGCTGCGCCGTCGGGACCAGGCGAACGCGCAGCTCGGGAAACTCGTCGGGGGGGAACGCGGCGACGACGTCCCGTGTCAGCACGTTCGCCTCGGGACCGTCGAACGCTTCGAGGCGCGCGCGCTCGAGGCGGGCGAGGTCGAGGTGGAGATCGGTCTTCGTCGGCGCGTGGAACAGGAACCGCGAGAGCAGGGCGCCGGCCTCGCGCAGCGACGGATCGCTCGGTGGATGCGCGCGGAGGTAGTCGCGTACGAGTGGGCGAAACGTGGCGTCGCCGAGGAAGGTGCGGAGCTTCGGGTAGTGCTCTTCGAGGACGCCGCCGATGCGCGACAGGTAAGCGTTCACATAGATGCGCATGCGGCTCTCGCGCTCGACCCCGTACTCGCGCAACGCCGGCATCGCCTCGGCGATCGGCGCCGCACCGATCATCGTTCGATGAAACAGCGCGAGTTGGTCCGCGAGCTTCACAGCTGTTCACCGCGCGACCGACGCCGCCCCTGATTCGTCGGGCAGCTTCGTAGAAGATGGAGTGAGGGCCAGAGGTCGGGCCGAGGGATGGCTCGTGCGGAACGATGGAGCGTAGGGCGGTCGCTGGCCGCGTCGTCACGGCGATTGGTCGCGGCCCCAGTCATGCAGCCTTCGCACGCGCGAGCTCGGCGACCATCTCGTCGAAGTCCGGAATGTGATCGTCGCGCTCGAGCAGCGTCGAGGCGTGTGGGAAGCGAGCTCGTGCGACTGCGTGCAAGGCCCAGACGTCGTCGCAGACTGGATGATCGTGCGTGTCGATGAGCAGCGGACCTTCCTGCGAATGCCCGGCGACGTGCAGGTACCCCACGCGCTCGACCGGCATCGCCTCGAGGTACGCGCGCGCGTTCCAGCCGTGGTTCGCGCACGACACGTAGACGTTGTTGACGTCGAGCAGGATCCCGCAGTCGGCACGCCGCGCGACCTCGGCGAGGAAGTCGTGCTCCGCGAGCTCGGCGTCCGCGAACACGGCATATGTCGACGGATTCTCGAGCAGGATCCGCCGCCCGAGCACGTCTTGCACCTGCGCCACGCGCGTCACCACGTGCACCAGCGCCTCCTGCGTGTACGGCACGGGCAGCAGGTCGTGCGTGGTGTGCCCGCCGTGCGAGGTCCAGCACAGGTGATCGCTGACCATCGCGGGCTCGAGCTCGCGAACCAGCGGAGCCAAGCGCGCGAGGTAGTCGTCGAGAGGATCGAGCCCGGCGATCGACATCGACACGCCGTGGAGCACGAGCGGTCGATGCTCGCGAACGGCACGCAACACGCGGCGCGGATTGCCGCCGGCGACCATCGCGTTCTCGGTGATCGTCTCGAACCAATCGACCCCGACGCAGTCACCTGCGGCGGCGCGCGAGAAGTGCGGCGTCCGCAGCCCGAGGCCGTCACCGAGCTGCGGGAACATCACAGCCTCACATCTTGGTGGCGGCGACGATCGTGCCGTTCTTCGCCTTGCAGTCGTCCTCGGTCGCCTCGACCCAGCCCTGACCGCCGCAGCCGTTCTTGCCGGCGCACGCGTTGCTCTCGCTCTTGCAGCCGCCCTTGCCGGCGCACGAGTTGATGCCGGCGCAGTGGACCTTGTCGGTCTTCTCGACGGTGGCCGCGTTCGCGGGCTTCTCGACGGGCGTCGGCTTGTCCTCGACCGGCGCGACGGCCGGCTTCGGATCAGCGGGCTTGGGTTCGGCGGGCTTGGTCTCCGCGGCCGCGGGCTTGTCGGCCGGCGGCGTGGGCTTCTCCTCTTTCTTACAGGCCGCAGCGAACAACGTGCCTGCAGCGATCGCGATCAGGGAACCCTTCTGGAAGCTCGTCATGGTCCTAGATAGTACGCGAGGTTTTCCCAGATGCTATGAGGCCCCGATGGCAGTGGTCGAGATCGCGATCGATCGGATCGACGGCACCACGCGTACCCCGGTCCGCGATCGTGTGGTCGCCGAGGCGCCCCTGCAAGTCCGCGCACGGGGTGTGCCGGTCGCCACGATCATGCGGACGCCGGGCCATGACCTCGAGCTCGTGCGCGGCTTGCTGCACGCCGAGGGGATGCCGCGCGTCGCGATCGCGCAGGTCGAGGTCGACGCCGTCGACGCCGAGCTGGATCCGGCGGCGTTCGCCGGTCGAGGGTTGCTGTCGTCGGCGGCGTGCGGCGTCTGCGGTCGCGTCGCGATCGCGGATCTGGAAGCCCGCGCGCGCGTGGTCGAGGCCGACACCGCGATCGCGGCGACCACGATCGCGGGGTTCTCCGCCACGCTGCGCGCGGCCCAGTCGGTGTTCTCCGCGACCGGCGGGTTGCACGCCGCCGGCCTGTTCACGACCACCGGTGAGCTGGTCGCCTGTCGCGAGGATGTCGGGCGGCACAACGCCGTCGACAAGCTCGTCGGCTGGGCGCTCGACGCGGGCATCGATCCGGGGCGCCACGCTCTGTTCCTGTCGGGTCGCCTCGGCTACGAGCTGGTCCAGAAAGCGATCAGTTACGGCGTGCCGATCGTCGCGGCGGTGTCGGCGCCGAGCTCGCTCGCCGTCGAGCTGGCCGAGCGGTTCAACGTCGCCCTCGTCGGATTCGTCCGTGGCGATCGGGCCAACGTCTACGCGCACGGCTGGCGAATTCGCTGACTTTTGACGAGGCGATCTGACCCAGGTCAGCCCCCTCGACGGAACGCTTGACCTTGTCGACGGGGTTTGAAATACCGGCCCCGGATCGGCATCACAGACGGCTTTCTTGCCTCGCCGATCTGATGAACCCATGCTCGGGGCACTTGCGATGAAGACCCACGTTTCACTGATCCTGCTCGCCGCCACCTTTGGTTGTGGCAAGGCCTCCGACTCGGAGACGGCACCCGCCGCTCCGACCGCAGCGCCGCCGACGACCACCGCGCCTGCCGCTCCGGCGGGCGCTCCGCCAAAGACCCCGACCAAGGCCGCCTCGCGCGGAGCCGAGCGCTCGGTGTACTCGCTGGTCGACAACCGGCTCTCGGCGCACCTGACGCGCAACGGCGGCTTGCTGCTGCCCGGCGGGTCGGCGGGCTTCGCGAAGTACGTGCGGTTCTCGAACCAGATCAAGGAGGGCACCCGCAAGTCGTGGGAGCTCCGCCAGACCGATGGTGGCATCAAGGTCGCGAAGATGACCGGCAAGATGGCCAGCGTGTTCGTGCCGCTCACCAAGGAGCAGGCGAAGAACGGCACCGTTCGCGTCCGGATCAACGCGAAGTCCGAGGGCACGTTCTCGCTGCAGATCAACGACAACGAGAAGAAGCCGATCAACGGCAAGGTCACCAAGGGCTGGCAGACGGTCACGCTCGAGGCGGCCAGCCAGCTGCAAGAGGGCGAGAACGCCATCCAGCTGTTCACCAAGTCGAGCGAGGCCACCGTCGCGTGGATCCAGATCGGCGGCAAGGATGCCGTCGGCGAGGACGGCTCGGCCGCGTTCTACGATGGCGGCAGCAAGGCGCTCGCGATCCCGCAGAACGGCGCGATGAGCTACTTCGTGATGATGCCCGAGAAGGGCCGCCTCACCGGCGACCTCTCCGACGGCAACTGCACGCTCAACGTCACGGCGCAGGCCGAGGACGGCGCGAGCGCATCCGGCAAGCTCAACGGCCTCGGTTCCGCGGTCGACTTCGCGGCGCTCGGCGGCAAGGGCGTGCGGCTCGATCTCGAAGCCACCGGCTGCGAGCGCACGCTGCTGTCGAACGCGGCGCTGGTCGTCCCCGGCGAGGCGCCGGTCGTCAAGCGTGGCGATGCCCCGAAGAACGTGCTGTTCATCATCATGGATTCGCTCCGCGCGGATCGCATCAAGCCGTTCAACGCGAAGGCGCGCCCCGACGTCCCGAACTGGGAGAAGCTCGCCGAGTCGAGCGCGGTGTTCACGAGCCACTACGTGCAGGGGACCGAATCGCAGGTCTCGCACGCGTCGATGTGGACGTCGATGTACCTCGCGAAGCATCGCGCCTCGCAGATGTCCGACAAGCTCGCGTCGAAGTGGATGACGATCGACGAGGTCGCGAAGAAGGCCGGCAAGTTCACCGCCGGCGTCTCGGCGAATGGCTACATCCGCCCGGCACGCGGCTTCGGGGACGGCTGGGACAAGTACATCAACCACTTCGAGAAGGGCGGCGGGCTCAAGGCGGTCGACATCGTCGAGCGTGGCACCGGCTACATCAAGGATGCGAAGGACAAGCCCTGGTTCCTCTACATGGGCTTCATCGACACCCACGTGACCTGGCGCGGGAAGTCGCCGTGGATCGAGAAGTACGACGGCGGCTACAAGGGCCGGTTCGAGAAGGAGTTCGGGGACGAGCCGAACGGCTTCCCGAAGGACGTCACCGATCGCGAGAAGGATCACGTCCGCGCGATCTACGACTCGAACGTCTCCTACCAGGATGATCAGCTCGGCAAGCTCGTCGAGAAGCTCAAGGCACAGGGCGTCTGGGACCAGACGATGCTGATCATCACCGCCGATCACGGCGACGAGTTGTGGGAGGACGGCAAGACCGTCGGCCACGCTCGGATGCCGAAGCAGACCATCGTCCACGTGCCGATGTTGATCCACTACCCGGCGATGTTCCCGACCGGCAAGTACGCCTCGGGCACCGAGGGCGTCGACATCGTCCCGACGATCGCCGACGCGCTCGGTGTCGCGATCGACCCCGAGTGGCAGGGCGCTTCGATGCTGCCGGTCGCCACCGGTGCGCAGCCGTACCCGCACCTCGCGGTCGCGTCGCAGTACGAGAACTTCCACGCGGGCAAGCTCGGCAACTGGAAGCTCAAGCTCGCCGGCACGGGCGCCCCGACGCTGTTCAACCTGGCGAAGGATCCGAACGAGCGGAACGACCTGTGGATGAAGTCGGGCTCGTCGGTGGGTGCCCGCCTGCTGCTCGATCCGATGTGGATGCTCCGCCAGTGGAACGTCGAGTGGAAGAAGTCGTCGTGGGGCAACCCGGCCGCGGTGACGCCGCGCTTCGCGACTGACCTTGGCGAGTAACGAGCTGCGTCCCACGGCGGGCGCTCGGTTCTTGCTCGAGCGCACGTCGGAGGCTGGTGATCGCGCGACGTATCGGGCGGTGATCTTCACGCCAGACGCGGAGTTCTCGTCGAGCGCAGAGCTCCGGGAGGATGGAACGTTCGATCTTCCGTCGACCGGCGCCTCGCAAGGCCTCCAGGACGATCTCGCGATGCAGGTCAGGCTCCTCGCGCGAGGAGTCGCGAAGCGTCGGGAAGAGGGGTTGCCGGCGTGGCCCGCTCGGGTGCTTCGCTGGCGCGGCCCCGGTCGCGGCGGATGATCGATCAGCTCTGAGCTGGTCTCCGAGGCTCAGAGGGTCGGAACCATCGGGAGGGCGACCACCCGTTCGACCCCCCCACCGCGCCGCTCGGACGTCGCGACCTCGCCGCCATTGCGTGCCGCGATCGCGTTGACCGCCTTCAGCTCGTAGCGATCGTTGTCAGGTTCTCGCGAGGTCGCACGCACGATCTCGACGAACGGTCTCCCTTCGATCGTCCGCTCGCGGATCGTCAGCGCGATCCGTTGATCGATCGCGTCGAGGACCAAGCCGATCAGCAGGTGCTCGAGCTCCGCAGTCGAGCAGCGCGTCGCCGTCTCCATCGAGACGTCGACGTGAACCTCGAGGTTCGCGACCTCGCACAACGTCGGCACGATCGCCAGCACCGCCGCGGTCACCGGCGCACCCCGTACGATCGCGAGCTCCGGCCGCGCCACCGCCATCATCGCCTGGAGCTGCGCGGTCGCCGACCGCGAGGTGCGGGTCAGCTCGTCGAGCGTGTCCTCGGCCCCGACCCCGTCGTGGCGCAGCCGAAACACCGCGAGCTCGACGACCTGGATCAGGTTGAGCAGATCGTGCGTTCGGCCACCGACGAGCGCGGTTGCCACGCGCGCCTGTTCGTCACGGGCGAGCTCCCATTCGAAGCGACGCTGGCGCTGGATCAGGGCGAGCAGCGCGCTCACGCGGACCTCAGTCCTCGTCGTCCTCGTAGTACTCGACGGGCTCGTAACGCAGCTCCTTGCTCGCGGGACACCGATCCCGATAGCTGCAACGATCACACCAGGTGCCGGGGTTGGGCCGGGGCCCGTCGTCGACCGCGAGCGCGGCGGCCTCGATGTTGTCGAGCAGATCGGGCATCAGGTCATCGATCACGTGCTCGACCTTGACCGGCGTTCCCCACTCGACCGCGCGCTCCGCGATCCAGTGCACGCCGAGCCAGAACGTCTTGACGTGCCGGAACGCCGCCGCGGCGAGCACGACGTAGCCCTCGAGCTGATCCGTGATCGAGGTCCCGGGCAGCCGCGCGCCGGTCTTGTGATCGAGCAGCGCGATCGCGTCGTCGGCGAACAGGTACCCGACGTCGAGCACGCCGCGGTAGTAGGCGTCGCCCGAGTAGAACTGCGTGACGGACATGTCCTCGCGCACCGCGAGCGAGTACTCGACGATCTGGCGCGACACGCGGCGGCGCCGGCGGAACTGACCGATCCGCTCGATGAACGCCGGGATGCCGATGCACAGCCGGTCGTAGCGGAGTTGCTCGTGCTCGCTCGGCAACTCGGCGCGCACCTGGGCGGTGGCCTCCACGATCGTCGAACCCATCAGGATCAGCTCGAGGGCCTTGTGGATGGCCTTGCCGATCCGAGCCTCGGGCATGACCTCCGGCTCCTTGATCTTCTCGATGTATTTCCAGTGGAACAGCCGCGGACAGCGCAGCGCCGTCGACACCTTACTGGCCGACCACGGGGCGTGGATGAGCGCGCGGGTCGACGGCACGGTTCACCAGCCTAGCCGAGAATGCGGCGAGCTTGCGAGCCGGGCAGAAAAGTTGCGGCAGGGAACCGGTTGCCTTTACGTCAATCGACCATGCACAGCTGCGAAGTCTGCAACGCGAAGGTCTCGGAGCTCCGTCGTGGACGCTGCTGGGGTTGCTACGCGCGCTGGGTCGATGCGCGGCCCGTCGGGGTCGGCGCACGGTGTGTGACCTGCTCCGAGAAGCGGCGGCGCTTCCTCAAGTGCGTCGAGCTCCACAAGCAGTGGCAGCCGATGTGCTTCAACTGCGCGGGACAGCTGCTGCACCTGGTGCCGCTCCCCGAGACCCTGGCAGAGCTCAAGGAAGTGGTGTCGCGCGAGCGCCGGCGGCTCGATCGCCGGATCGGCAAGTCCGATTCGCGGGTGTTCCAGTACGAGCGCCGCGTCGGTGACCGTCGTGCGCTGCGTACCGAGTACCCCACCGTCGACGACGACATGATCATCGAGGTCTCGATGGACGACAGGCAGGACGTCGAGTTCGAGGACCTGACCCAGATCCGCGACCTGGTGAGCAGCCTGCCGCCCGCGAGCTCGAACGACGAGCTCGACACCGAATCGCTGGCTCGCGTCGCGCTCGACGACGAGCCGGTGCTGATCTACGGTTAGCAGCCCTTCGCGAGCGGGTTGTCGATGCACTCCTTGCGCACCTTCTGACCCTGCTTCGGGGTCACCACCGGCTGCTGCATCACGGGCGTCGACATCGACCCGCCGGCGCTGCGTCCCACGAGCAGGAAGAACGCCATCCCCGGGCCGACCAGGCCGGCGGGCAGCACTTCCGACAGCGACTTGCCGGTGCAACGCACGGTGAGGGCATTCCTGGTCGGGTCCTTGTTGACCGCGACCTTGAAGTTGCCGTCGCCGGTGTACGTCTCGACGATCTTCCAGATGTCGGCCTTGCGCTTGATCACCTCGTCGATCTGACGGTCGGTGCCCTTGTAGGAGTCGATCGCGGCGAGCAGGATCTTCGCGATGCCGCGCGGTGCGATCTGCGCGGCGCGCATCAGGTCGACCCAGCCCTCCGACATCTGCGCGAACTGATCGAGGCCGGCCTTGTTCGAGTCGAACCACGACCAGCCTACGCCGTCCTGGAACACCGAGAACGACCACGACTTGTGGCGCGACGCGAGGTCGGTGATGAGGTTCTTCTTCGGACCGAGCTGCGCCAGGACCTCTTTGCGCGCGACATTCGACAGCGCGACGTTGATCGAGAACACCGGCTTGCCGTCGATCGTCTGAGCGGCGTATGCGAGGCTCGCGCCCGCGGCCTTCTGCGGCGCCTTCCAACCCGGGTTGAGGCGCTCCTTGACCAGCCGCGGAGTACCCGCGAGCAGCACGCCGTCCTTGGTGATGCCGATCGAGGGCTCCTTGCCGCCCATGTCGATCATCTTGCCGGCGCCGACCGCGGTGGACTGCTTGCCGCTCATGCCGGCGATCTTGTCGATCATGGCGACGTCCAGCTTGCCGCGGACCACCACGATGAACGCCGGGTCATTCATCCCGGGCACGAACGACACGAACGCGGTCGCATCGGTGAGGTCCGTGGTGATGTCGATGCCGGTCGCGGCCTTCGCGGCACCACGCGCGCCCTCGACCTCGGCGACCAGCTTGCCGACCATCTTCGACAGCTCGGGCGACGACTTGATCGAGGGGTGCTTGGGCAGTGCCAGCAGGTTCTTGTAGTTGCCGGGCACGATGCTCGCGATGTCGAGGTGCGCGACGAGGTCGGCCTCGGGGATCGCGTAGTACAGCGCTTGATCCGACGTAGCCGGCTTCGGGTTCGGGGTCAGCCCAAAGCCCGACAACCCGAGCAACAGGGTGATGATTTCGACGATTCCGATCACAGGAGCCTCCTCGGTGCAGCACTCCCTAGGCGCACCCGGGCCGAGCATTCGCTCAATCTCCCCGAGGACGCAAGCCTCGCGTCGGCTCGCTCACAACCAAAAAAAATCAATCGCGAAGCGCCGCTGAAACGGTGACAGCGCGTGTTCGAAAAATAACTGATGTCAAGACTGGTTCCGGAAACCGGCGGCGCTAGGATGGCGCCTGTCTCGCGGTTGCAGCCGAAACGTTTTCGAGGGAGGCACGACGGTCATGAGTACGCTTGCTGTGGTGGAAGAGATCCTGCGCGAGACCGCAGTGCCGATGTCCGTGCGCGAAATTGTCGAGCGCGCCGGCGTCCGTCTTCCGAGCAAGTCGAAGACTCCGGACACCGTCGTTGCTCGCGACCTGTCGATGGACATCAAGCGGAACGCCGAAGGCTCGCTGTTCGTCCGCACCTCGCCGGGGCGCTACACGCTCCGCGCGCTCGCGTCCGCAACCACCCCGGCCACGGCCGCGGCGTCGAGCCAGCCGATCGTCGGGGCACTGGCCCCGAACCCGATGTCGGCGATCGGCGCTCGCAAGCCGGCTGCCGCGGCTCCTGCGACGACGCAGCGAGCGCGCACCGACAGCGACGTCGGTAACGGCCTCGTAGGTTAAAGCCCTCGTCGTGATCCGCCGGGCCGAGCTCGCGGACCATCCCTGGATCGTCGCGACCGGCGCCGAGGCCTACGCGGATCTCGGTGACTACACCCGCATCCTGCCATCGTGGCTGGAGCAACCAGGGGTGTTGTCGTGGATTGATCACGACCTCGTCGGGCGCGGTCGCGGCTTCGCGATGCTCGGGTTCTATCTCGAGCAGAGTACCCCGCCGGCGCTGGGTGCCGTCCCGCAGACCATGCAGTCGTCGGCCGTGGTGGCCGACCTGCTCGCGCTCGCGGTGCTCCCGGCGTATCAGCGCAAGGGCCTCGGCTCCAAGCTGCTCCTCCACGTCATCGAGGTGGCGGAGCGGGTGGCGCCGTCGAGCAAGATCCACTCGCTCCGGCTCACCGTGTCGGAGACCAACACCTCGGCGCAGCGGCTCTACGCGCGCAACGGGTTTCGCGTCGTCGATGGTTCCGCGACCTACGATCGCGGGCAGCGTGCACTACGCATGGTTCGCGCGCTCGGTTAGAGGATCACCGCGCCGCACGGGAAGCTGGCGCTGACGACCGGGTTGGTCGAGCCCTTGAGGGTCGTGCAGGCCTGGCCGATCAGCTTGATCGTGCTGCCCGTCGGGCCGAGCTCCCAGTCGGAGCCGTACGACAGCTGCGTGCCGTTGAGCGTCACCGTGCCGTTCGAGGCTTGGGCCTCGTCGAC
This sequence comes from Deltaproteobacteria bacterium, assembly GCA_031385555.1. GTDB lineage: Bacteria > Myxococcota_A > Polyangia > Haliangiales > Haliangiaceae > JABFXX01. The sequence continues at coordinate 29,609 of JANNBP010000115.1, forward strand.
CGTGCCGTCGATCGCCAGCTCGCACGAGGTCACCCCGCCGATGATGTCCTCGAACGCGGTGCGCAGCTCGCTCGGCGTGTTCGCGACGTAGTACTTCGCGTTCGGCTGACCGGCCTGGACGCCGGCGCCGGCGTTGGCGACGTTCTGCAGGTGGCCGTCGGCGATGCCGTTACCGACCGCGAGCACGAACAGGGGGATGCCGGCGGCGTACGACCCGCCGGCGGCGGTGACCGCGGCTTGCTGACCATCGCCACCATTGCAGCCGTTCGGCAGACCGTCGGTCGCGAGCACGATGACGGGCGGCGAATCGGGCGGCGCCGGGTTCGCGGCGAAGTCGGCGACGGCCTGGTCGATCGACGGTCCGGTCGGCGTGTTGCCGCCCGGCGCCTGGCTCGCGATCAGGTTCGCGATGCCCCCGCGGTTGTTCATCGAGCGGCCGACCGAGTAGAGCTTCGGGCATGGCGAATCGGTCGAATACAGCGAGGCGCCGAAGTACGCGCGGCTCTCGAGGTTGGTGACCACGCCGTTCGCGGGGTCGACGAGCGCATCGCGAACCGCGTTGTAGCGGGTCTTGTTGCCGATCGACTCGTCCATCGAGCCGCTGCGGTCGATCAGGAGCTGGACCGAGGGAATCACCGCGGTTGCCGTGAAGTTGACCGCAGGGCAGCTCGCGTCCGGGCCACCGGGGCCGGGGTCGTTGCCGGCGTCGGGGCCGGGCGGGTTGCCGTCGCCGATCTGAGACGGCGTGCAACCGGTGAGGGCGGCTACCAAACAAACGGCGGCGGAAGCGGCGATCGAAGCGAAGCGAGTCATGGCGGGCGGCTCCTTGAAGACACCTGCACCCACAGCAAACGACAGGCCGCAGTGTTTCGGGCGCGGGCGACGCGGATCCGACCCGTTAGGGATGGTGACTGTCGAACCCTGTCGACATGGCTCCCACCCATCGATCGGGTCTCTTGTCTGTGGCTACTCGAGCTTCCGCGTGACTTCTCGTCGAGAAAATCACGTTCTGCACAACTCGCGCAGATCTCATCGCCGCTGGCTAGTCGTCGTCGCGATTGATCGCGCGGGCCTCCGGGAAATCCGGTCCGCCGTCCGGGCCCTTCTTGGTTCCCACGGGCTCGCGCTTGAGCGCCAGCTTGTAGAGCAGCGTGAGCGAGACCACGACCAGGATCAGCGACGGCAGCTTGAACCACGGGCTCTCGACCCACGAGTGCGGCGTCACCGCGATCACGTCCTCGTCGAGGGTGGCGGCGACGGGAACTGCCAGGCCGATCCCCATCAGCGCCTCGCCCGTGATGAAGCCGGCGGCGGCGAGCAGCCCCATCCGCTCGACCTCGCTGCGTCGCTCGGGGCTCGCCTTCATCTTGTGCAGCGTCTTCTCGACCAGCAGGGCGACGATGCCGCCGAGCATGATGGGCACGTTGAGATCGAACGGCAGGTAGACGCCGACCGCGAACGCCATCACCGGGATCCGCGTCTTGCTGTGCTTCGACGCAAGCCAGGCATCGATGAGGATCACGACCACCGCGAGCACCGCACCGGTGCCGATGATGGTCCACGGCAGCCCGCCGGCGAACACGCCCTTGGAGACGGTGGCCATCAAGCCGGCCTGCGGAGCCGGGAGCTTGTCGCCGATACCGTAGGCGTCGTTGAGGAGGTTGAGGATCGGCGCCATCGCGAGGGCCGCGACCACGACGCCGACGATCTGCATGACCTGCTGCTTCCACGGCGTCGAGCCCACCAGCTGGCCACACTTGAGATCCTGCAGGTTGTCGCCACCGATCGCGGCGGCGCAGCACACGACACCACCGATCAGGATCGCGGCGATCGGACCTGCGGGGCTCTCGAGGCCCATCGCGAGGAGGAGCAGGGCGGAGACCAGGATCGTCGAGATCGTGATGCCCGACACCGGGTTGTTCGACGTGCCGACCAGGCGGGCCATGTACGACGCGACCGCGGAGAACAAGAAGCCCGCGACCACGACGACCACCGACATCACGGCGGCGACGATCACCACGTGGTTCGCGCCGGCCTGATCGAGGAAGTACCAGAAGATGCCGAACAGCGGGATGATCGACAGCCCGATCAGGATCAAGATGATGTTCATCGGCATGTCGCGCTCGGTGCGCGGCACCGCGGCTCCGCCGGCCTTGGTTTGCTTGTAGGCGTCGAGGCCCGCCTTGATGCCGCCGAGCAGCGACTTGCGGAGCTTGAACAAGGACCACATGCCGCCGACCAACATGCCACCCACGCCCAGATACCGCGTCGCCCACTTCTGATACTGCGCGGCCGCGGCGATCGGCGGGAGATCGGGGAGCGGTTGCGAGAGCGCGATGGCGCGCACCGCGGGATCTCCGGCGATCGCACCGTGACTGGTGAACCCCCACGGCTCGACCAGGTCGATGGCGTCGTTGACCCACGACAGATCCTTGAGCTTCTCGACGAGGGTGCCGACCAGCGCGAGGCCGTCGGCCCACAGTGCGTACGCGGCTTCCTTCGCGAGCTTCGCGGCGGCGAAGTGCGAATCGGGATCGACGACGATCGTCGACGGATCCCCGACCGCGGCGAACACCGGCATCGCGACCCACCGGTTGAGCGCGGCGCCCGCGAAGATCACCGCGGCGACGTTGAAGCCGACGATGTAGCCGACCGAGAGGAGCGCGGGCGAGGCGTTGATCCCGAAGTACACCGGCGAGCCGGCCTTGGTGGCCGCGGCGCCCTTGGCCATGTCGACCGTGCCACCGCCGACGTAGGTCGCGAACTCGGCGATCTCGGCCCACAGCTTGAGGCCGGTCGCACCGATCTTGATCGCCGCGCCGAGCACGCCGGCGATCACGAGCACGCCGACCCCACCGCCGCCTTCCGCGCCGACCTTGAGGACCTCGGCGGTCGCGACACCCTCGGGGAACTGCAGCGGCTGATCGATGATCAGTGCGCGGCGCAGCGGGATCGTGAACAGCACGCCCAGGATGCCGCCGAAGCCGGCGATCAGCGTGGTCTCGATGTAGCTGAAGCTCGACCAGGTGCCGAGCATGATCAGGGCGGGCAGCGTGAAGATCACACCCGCCGCGAGACCCTCGCCGGACGCGGCGGCGGTCTGCACGCCGTTGTTCTGGAGGATGTTGCCGCGGCGAAGGGCGCGGAAGATGCCCATCGAGATCACGGCGGCGGGGACGGAGGCCGACACCGTCATGCCCGCGAACATGCCGAGGTACGCGTTGGCGCCCGACAAGATGACCGAGAGCAGCGAGCCCAGGATCAACGTGCCGACGGTGAGCTCCGGCAGGTTCGTGGACGCCGGGATGTACGGAACGACGGTCGGGGCACCACTCGGCGTTTCAGCCATGCGCGGACACTAACTCGGCAGCCCGCGGCACGTCAGCGGCGTAACGAGGCATACAGCACCTGCGTGGTGGCGAGCGACCGCAGCGGTTTCCCCTGGCTCGGCTGCGACGCCCGGTGCTATCTCGCGCGCCGTGTTCAACGAGCTCCTGACCGGGAAAGCGACGCTCGAGCCCGCGCCCGAACCGCAGGCGCCGTACCGCGAGCCGGGCGTGCTGCCACCGCTCGAGCACACCTGCGCGACGTGCCACCGGTCGTATCGCGGACCGGCCGGGTCGGTGGCGGGCACGTGCGCGAGCTGCCAGCTCGCCGTGCGCGAGCTCGACGCACGCAACGATGCGCTCGCGTTTCAACAGGCGGAGGCCGCGCAGCAACGCGTGCACAACAGGCACAAGCTGTTCGTGTTCATCGGGGGCCTCGTCGTGGTGGCGCTGCTCGGAGTGTTCAAGTTCGGGATGAGGTCGCAGCTGCGCGAGGATCTGGCGCAGGGCGCGGGCTACAAGAGCTACGGAGACTACCAGCGCGATGCGGTGTCCCCGAGCGACGCCTACTCGCGGCAGATCCATGCGCTCGCGGGCGACATGTGTCTTTGCAAGGACCTCAGGTGCGCGCGCGACGTGCAGACCACGTTCGTGAGCTACTCGCGAACGCACCGCCCATCGGAGGAAGCGTCGGAGGCGTCGGCGAAGGCGGACATCGCGAAGCTGGCGGATTGCCAGAATGCGATCGAAGCCGCCGGCGTGGTGACTCCGTAGACACCGTATGATGCGCCATGTCCGACGAGATCGAGTTCTTGGAAGGGGTCTGGGGTAACTCCGAGCGCAGCGCGATCCAGTCGAACGCGCGGGTGCTCGATCGCGCCGTGAAGCGCGTGACCGAGCTCGAGTCGAAGGTCGCGCGGCAGGCCGACGAGATCCTCGAGCTCCGCGCGATGGTGCTCGGGCTCGGGGCGCTGCTCAAGCGCCGGCTCGACTACCAGGCCGGCGATCTCGAACAGGAAGTGAAGATCGCCTACGACCAGCTGATGCCGCCGGCCCCGGTGTTGTCGATGGCGACGGACCCATACCGCGGCGTTCCGCTCGACGAGCGCGTCGATGAGGACGAGGCGAAGCGGCTGATGAAGCAGGCGCAGGACCATCACTTCTCGAAGGAGTTCACCGAGGCGCGCACGATCTATCAAGACATCGTCGCGCGGTTTCCGGGGAGCAAGCAGGCGGTCACCGCCGACCAGCAGATCAAGAATTTGCAGGGGCTGTAAGCGTCCCCCGGGAACGAGAGCTACTTGCTCGGCAGTCCGGGCGATCTCTCCACCGAACGAAGCCGCCTGCGCGGTGAACGTCCTTTAGGACGTCGGTAGAGAGTCGCGCGCGTTCTTCATGACTCGTCGTGATCGACCCTGGCGTAGCACCAGAGATAGAAAGCTAGCTCGCTCGTTCCGGGGACGACGAAGGATCTCCGAGAAAGTCGCGGGGCAAAAGCGGTCGGACGACGAATCTCGAAAGCGACGAACCCCTCGCGATCCCTGGTGGTTGCCTTGATCGTGTTCAATTGTCGCGAGACCGTTCCAACCAGATCAGCCAGGGGGCTGATGCGTTGGTGATGGAACGCATTTCGGAGGACCTGTGAATCGAAACTCTTCGCAGCGTGCCGGGCACAAGCCCGTGCGCGCGGCTTCGCATTGGTTGCGCGCCGTCGCAGCGACCACCTTGTTGTCCTTCGTGATCACGTCGTGCGGTGGCAAGACCACCTCGACGACCAATCCGCCGGGGCTTGGCAGTGCGTCGCCACTCTCCGATCAGGCGCTGGTGCTGCTCAAGGACGCACCACCGGGTCTCGACCTTCGCGTCAGCGAGGGCAAGCTCGGCGCACCTGCGTTCGACACCTCGAAGCTGCCGCCCGCGAAGAAGCTGAGCCCCGCGGAGGCCGAGGCCCTGCTCGCGAGGAGCCGCCCGATCCAGGTCGACAGTGATGACCAGAAGGCGTTCGCGTTGCGCCCCGGCAGTCAGCCCGCACCGCGCACTGGCAACACGATCAAGGGCGCGTTTCCGCCGCCGCCGAGCTCGCTGTTGCCGCCGGCTCCGAATGATGCAGGAAAAGACCTCAAGGTCCTGCGCTGGATGCCCGAGGGCAACGTGCCCCTCGCACCCGAGCTGAGCGTCACGTTCTCGCAACCGATGGTCGCGGTCACCTCACAGGACGACGCCGCGAGCGTGCAGCCGGTGAAGCTGTCGCCGCAGCCCAAGGGCACGTGGCGGTGGATCGGCACGCGCACGATCCTGTTCGATCCCGAGGTTCGCTTCCCGCAGGCGACCACGTACAGCGTCGAGGTTCCGGCGACCACGAAGTCGAGCCTCGGCAACGCGATGAAGGCGCCGCACAAGTTCACGTTCGAGACGCCGCCGCCGTCGCTGACCACGCGCTATCCCGGCGGTGGTCCGCAGCGGCTCGACGTGCCGATGCTGCTCGCGTTCGATCAGAAGATCGACGCGCAGGCCGTGTTCGGGATGCTCAAGGTCACCGCGAACAGCACGCCGGTGAAGATCGAGATGCTCGATGCGGCGGCGATCGAGAAGGACAAGAACCTCAAGCCGCTGGTCGACGGGTTGACGAAGAGCGATCAGCAGGGCCCCATTCCGAATAATGGAAGCTCCGCGGGGGCGGCGGGTAAGCCAACCCCGCGGCGCTGGCTCGCGTTCCGCGCGGTCAGTGAGTTTCCGAAGGACGCGCAGATCAGCATCGAGATTCCCGTCGGCACGCCGAGCGCCGAGGGTCCGAACAAGACGACGAAGGCGCAGACCCACGCGTTCCGCACGTATCCGCCGCTCAAGATCATCCGCGAGGGCTGCGGCTATCAGGGCAAGTGCCCGCCGGGGACGCCGTTCTCGATCTCGTTCAATAACCCGCTCGACACCGACAAGTTCGTGGCGGATCAGATCTCGACCACGCCCGACGTGCCCGGCTACAAGGTCGTGCAGAGCGGCGCGTCGATCTCGCTGATGGGCAACACCAAGGCACGCACCACGTACAGCGTGCGGGTCTCGGGCGGCATCCTCGACGCGTTCGGCCAGACGCTCGGCCCCGACGCGCCGCTGACGTGGAAGGTCACCGACGCACTGCCGACGTTCTTCGGGCCGCAGGGCATGGTCGTCCTCGATCCCGCGGCGAAGACGCCGACGCTCGACTTCTTCACCACCAACTACGAGCAGCTCAAGGTCCGGCTCTATCAGGTCGATTCGAACGACTTCGATCGCTACGGGCTGGCGATGCGCAACCAATGGAACAAGGACAAGCCGCCGACGTGGCCGGGCAAGAAGGTGTTCGACCAGCTGGTCAAGACCGCGCCGTCCAAGGACATGCTCGTCGAGACCCACGTCGATCTGAAGGGCGCGCTCGATCGCACGGGTCTCGGTCACGCGATCGCGGTGGTCGAGCCGTACCCGTGGACGGAGAAGTACGATCCGCCGCGGCTGATCTCGTGGGTGCAGAGCACCAAGCTCGCGGTCGACGCGTACGTCGATGCGGATCAGCTGATCGCGTTCGTCACCGATCTCGGTACCGGTAAACCGGCGGGTGGCGTGGCGCTCGAGATCCGGCCGCACGGGATCAAGGGCTCGACGAACGAGCAAGGCATGGCCACGCTCGCGCTGCCTGCGGGGAAGCAGGTCAAGGGTGCGCACTATCTCGTCGCGAAGCGCGGCAATGACGTCGCGTTCATCAACGAGGAGGCCGGCTACTGGAACGAGTACGGCAGCTGGAACAAGCAGGAGCGCCCGACGCAGCTCGCCTGGTACGTGATCGACGATCGCAAGATGTACAAGCCCGGCGAGGAGGTCACGCTGACCGGATGGTTGCGCACGATCCAGTACGGCAAGGGCGGTGACGTCGGCGGGATCAACGGCAGCGTGCAATCGATCACCTACAAGGTGAGCGACTCGCGCGGCAACGAGATCGGCAAGGGCTCGATGCCGGTCAGCGCGGTCGGTGGCTTCTTCACGAAGTTCACGCTGCCGCGCACTCCGAACCTCGGTTACGCGTACGTCAGCTTCGAGGCCAAGGGCCGGATGGCCGGCTCGCACTCTCATAACTTCCAGATCCAGGAGTTCCGCCGCCCGGAGTTCCAGGTCTCCGCGCAACAGAGCCAGGGTCCGTTCCTGATCGGTAGCAGCGGCGAGGTCACCGTCAACGCGAGCTACTTCGCAGGTGGTCCCCTCGGCGGCGCACCGGTGAACTGGTACGTCACCGCGAGCGAGACCAGCTTCACGCCGCCGAACCGCGACGACTACACGTTCGGCACGTGGTCGCCGTGGTGGGGGCGAGGCTTCGACGGCGACGACGAGGGCGACGGGATGGGCGGCTACAAGGCGCCGAAGACGTGGAACCTCGCCGGCAAGACCGACGCGAGCGGCGCGCACATCCTGCATCTCGATTTTCTGTCCGCGAACCCCGCCGTCCCGATGTCGGTGAGCACGAGCGCGTCGGTGACCGACGTCAATCGCCAGACCTGGTCGGCCTCGTCGGCGCTGCTCGTTCACCCGTCGCAGGCATACGTCGGGCTCAAGACGAAGAAGCCGTTCGTCGAGAAGGGTCAGCCGTTCGAGGTCGACGTGATCGGCGTCGGCATCGACGGTAGCGCGAAGCCCGGCGCGAAGATCGAGGTCAAGTCGGTCCGCCTCGATTGGGAGTACAAGAAGGGCAAGTACGTGACGACGGAGGTCGACCCGCAGACCTGTGCGGTAGTCGCGGCGAAGGACGCGGTGCCCTGCAGCTTCGGGACGAAGGAGGGTGGCACCTACAAGATCACGGCGCTGATCGTCGACGAGCGAGGCCGGCCGAACCAGACCACGCTGACGTTCTGGGTCACCGGTGGCGAGCAACCGCCGGCGCGCGAAGTGGCACAGGAGAGGGTCCAGATCATTCCGGACAAGAAGGAGTACGCGCCGGGCAACACCGCCGAGCTGCTGCTCCAGGCGCCGTTCTATCCCGCGGAGGCCGTGCTGAGCTGGCGCCGCTCCGGGATCGTCAAGACCGAGCGTCGCGTGCTCACCGGGCCGACGACTGTGATCACCGTCCCGATCGCCGATTCAATGACTCCGAACATGTTCGTCCAGGTCGATCTCGTCGGCATGGCCGCGCGGCTCGACGACAAGGGCAACCCGGATCCGAAGCTACCGAAGCGCCCCGCGTACGCGGTGGGCTCGATCGATCTGCCGGTGCCACCGAAGCACCGCACGCTCGCGGTCACCGTGACACCGAACGCGAGCAAGCTCGGACCGGGCGAAGCGGCGAAGCTCGGGGTGATCGTCAAGGATGCACAGGGGCGTCCGGTCGCGGGGGCCGATGCCACCGTACTCGTCGTCGACGAAGCGGTGCTGTCGCTCACCGGGTATCAGTTCCCGAACCCGATCGGCACGTTCTACGGCCATCGCAGTCCCGACGCGCGCGACTACTATCTGCGGTCTCACGTCAAGCTCGCGCGTCCGCTGGGAGACCTGACGGCGGATCGCGATGCCGACGGGATCCTCGACGAGGAAGACGCGAACGGCGCGTTCGAGACCACGACGATCAGTGGCAGCGTGCGTCGCCCGACGGGTGGGCTGGCGACGCGCAACAGCAAGAATGTCGAGAAGGCGGAGCCGAAGAAGAAGGGGAAGCCGACCGACGGCAAGAATAAGTTTGATCTTGATCTCGATGGTGAAGCCGAGGGTGGCGAGTCCGGTCAGGACACCTCGATCGCGGTGCGCTCGAACTTCAATCCGCTCGCGGCGTTCGCGCCGTCGGTCAAGACCGATGCGAACGGTGCGGCCACCGTCGATCTCAAGTTGCCGGACAACCTGACGCGCTATCGCGTGATCGTGATCGCGACGGCTGGAGACAAGCAGTTCGGCAAGGGTGAGAACACCCTGACGGCGCGGCTGCCGCTGATGGTGCGGCCGAGCCCGCCGCGGTTCTTGAACTTCGGCGACACGTTCGAGCTGCCCGTGATCGTGCAGAACCAGACCGACGCCGCGATGACCGTCAAGGTCGCGGTGCGGTCGTCGAACGCGTCGATCACGGATGGGGCCGGGCGCGAGCTCACGGTCCCCGCGAACGAGCGACTCGAAGTCCGGTTCCCGGCGGCGGCGCAGCTCGCAGGCACGGCGCGGTTCCAGCTGGTCGCGTCCTCGGGAGGGACGAACGGGCAAAAGATGTACGGTGATGCGAGCGAGCTCGCGCTGCCGGTGTGGACGCCGGCGACGACGGAGGCCTTCGCCACCTACGGCGTGATCGACAACGGCGTGGTCGCTCAGCCCGTCGCGTTGCCGGGCAAGGTGGTGACCGAGTTCGGTGGCCTCGAGGTGACGACGGCCTCGACCAATCTCCAGGCGTTGACGGACGCGATGCTCTACCTCGTCAAGTATCCGTACGAGTGCGCCGAGCAGCGGGCCTCGCGCGTGATGGCGATCGCCGCGCTGCGCGACGTGCTGACGGCGTTCAAGACCAAGGACATGCCGTCGCCGGCGGCGATGGAAGCGACCGTGAAGACGGATCTCGAGCGGCTGTCGCAGATGCAGAACTACGACGGTGGTTTCACGTTCTGGGAGCGTGGTCATCCGAGCGAGCCGTACCTGACGGTCTACGTCGCGAACGCGCTGCAGCGCGCGAAGGCCAAGGGCTTCACCGGGACGGACGAGATGATCAATCGCGCGAAGCCGTACCTCAAGGACATCGAGCGTTACTACCCCTGGTACTACAGCAAGGACGTCCGGTTCTCGATCTCGAGCTACGCGGTCTACACCCGCAAGTTGCTCGGCGATCTCGATCTAGGTAAGGGATCGAAACTACTTCGCGACTACGGCGCGATCGACAAGGCGCCGATGGAAGCGCTCGGCTGGTTGCTCGGGGCGTTCGCCCAGCAGAAGGGCGTCGAGACCGAGCGCAAGCAGCTCGTCCGGCATGCGATGAACAAGGTCAGCGAGACCGCCGGTGCGGCGAACTTCACGTCGGGCTACGGCGACGGCGCGTACCTGTTGCTCGCCTCGGATCGCCGCGTCGACAGCGTGATGCTGGAGTCGCTGATCCAGGAGCAGAAGGATCTCGATCTGATCCCGAAGATCGTCACCGGCCTGCTCGCGCATCGCAAGCGCGGCCGCTGGCTCAACACGCAGGAGAACACGTTCGCGTTGCTCGCGATGGATCGCTACTTCCAGACCTACGAGAAGACGACGCCGGACTTCATCGCGCGCGTCTGGCTCGGCAACGACTACGCCGGCGATCACGCGTTCAAGGGCCGCTCGACGGACTTCTTCACGATCCCCATCCCGATGAAGGACGTCGCCACGCGCCTTTCCAAGAACGTCGCGGGCTCCGAGACGCTGACGATCCAGAAGGACGGCGCGGGTCGCCTGTACTACCGGATCGGCATGACCTACGCGCCGGCGTCACTCAAGCTCGAGCCGGCCGACTACGGCTTCGTGGTGACGCGGCGCTACGAGGCGGTCGACGATCCGAAGCATGTCTGGCGCACGCCCGACGGGGTCTGGCACGTCAAGGCCGGGGCGCGGGTGCGCGTCAAGCTGAACATGGTCAACGAGAACCGGCGCTATCACGTCGCGCTCGTCGATCCGATGCCGGCCGGCTTCGAGCCGATGAACCCGGCGCTCGCGGTCACCGGGCCGATTCCTGCGGATCCGAAACAGCAGCAGGCCAAGGGCGCGTACTGGTGGTGGTACGGCCCGTGGTACGAGCACCAGAACATGCGCGACGAACGCGTCGAGGCGTTCGCATCGCTGCTCTGGGAAGGCGTCCACACGTACGAGTACGTCGCGCGCGCGACGACGCCGGGTAACTTCGTGGTCCCGCCGCCCAAGGCGGAAGAGATGTACATGCCGGAGACTTTCGGTCGCGGTGGTTCTGACCGCGTGGTGGTCGAATGAAGGGGTTTGGCGCCGAAGCCCCAATCAAAGGGTTTGGGGCCGAAGCTCCAATCAAAGGGTTTGGGGCCGAAGCCCCAATCAAAGGGTTTGGGGCCGAAGCCCCAATCAAAGGGTTTGGGGCCGAAGCCCCAATAAAAGGGTTTGGGGCCGAAGCCCCAATAAAGAGGAGCGTCATGAACAAAGCACTCGTCGCAGTTCTCTTGGTGGCTGCATGCGGCGGCAAGAAGGACGATGGCGGCGCGTCGCCGAACGTCGGCAGTCAATCGCCGATCTCCGACGAGGCCTACGTCCAGCTCAAGGACGCGCCTCAAGGACTCGATCTGAAGGTGACCGAGGGCAAGCTCGGCGCACCGGCGTTCGACAAGAGCAAGCTCGCTCCGGCGACCAAGCTGTCCGACGCCGAGGCGCAGGGCATGCTCGCGCGTGCGAAGCCGATCACGACGGATCCGACCGATCAGAAGGCGTTCGCGCTGCGACCGAATTCGCAGCCGGTGCCACGGACCGGCAACACGGTCGTCGGCACGTTCCCTCCGCCTGCGTCGTCGCTCCTGCCACCGAAGCCGAACGAGGCTTCGATGAAGCTCAAGGTCCTGCGCTTCATGCCCGAGGGCCAGGTGCCGATCGCACCGGAGCTCAGCGTCACGTTCAACCAGCCGATGGTGGCGGTGACGTCGCAGGGCGATGCCGCGAAGACCACGCCGGTCAAGCTGACCCCGCAGCCGAAGGGCAACTGGCGATGGCTCGGCACGCGGACGATCCTGTTCGATCCCGAGATCCGGTTCCCGATGGCGACGACGTACACCGCCTCCGTCCCCGCAGGCACCAAGGCCGCGAACGGCAACACGCTCGATGCGGCCACCAAGTTCACGTTCGAGACGCCGCCGCTGACGATGGTGTCGCGGTTCCCGGTCGACTACCAGCCGCAGCACCTCGACGTGCCGATGTTCGTGCTGTTCGATCAGAAGATCGACGCGCAGGCGGTGCTGTCGAAGATCACCGTCACCGCGAACGGTCAGGCCGTGGCGGTGACGAAGATCGACGACGCCGAGATCAAGAAGATCCTCGACGACAAGAAGGCGAATCCCCGGAGCAAGCAGCTCGCGGCGATGGTCGACGCGGCGAAGCGCAACGAGCAGGACGGCCGCTGGCTCGCGTTCCGCGCCGCGCAGGAGTTCCCCAAGGACGCCGCGATCTCGATCACGATCCCGGCGGGCACGCCCTCGGCCGAAGGGCCGAACCCGACGAAGACCCCGCAGACGTTCGCGTTCCGCACGTACCCGCCGCTCAAGCTCGTCGAGTCGACGTGCGGGTACCAGAACAACTGTCCGCCGGGCACGGCGTTCACGCTGCGGTTCAATAACCCACTCGACAGCGACAAGTTCGCAGAGGAGCAGGTCACCGCCGCGCCCGACATCCCGGGGCTGCGCATCCTGCAGTCGAGCTCGGTGATCAACGTGATGGGCGCAACCAAGGCGCGCACGTCGTACAAGGCCACGGTCAGCAAGAACCTGGTCGACGAGTTCGGTCAGAACCTCGGCGACGACGAGACGCGCGCGTGGACCGTCGGGGATGCGCGACCGTCGTTCTTCGGACCGCAGGGCATGGTGGTCCTCGATCCCGCCGCGGCGAAGCCGACGCTCGACTTCTTCTCGACCAACTACGAGCAGCTCAAGGTCACGCTCTACAAGGTCGATCCGGCGACGGATCTCGACGTCTACTACAACTACCTCCGCAACCGCTGGAACAAGGACAACCCGCCGCGGCTGCCGGGCACCAAGGTGTTCGACCAGCTGCTCAAGGCGACGGTCGGCAAGAACGAGCTGGTCGAGACCTCGGTCGACATGTCGCCGGCCCTGAGCCAGGGCCTCGGCCACGCGATCGCGATCGTCCAGCCGTATCCGTGGAAGGAGACCTACGATCCGCCGACGTTCATCTCCTGGGTGCAGAGCACTCGGCTAGCGGTCGACGCGTATGTCGATGCGACGGATCTCGTCGCGTTCACCACCGAGCTCGGCACGGCCAAGCCCGCGGGCGGCGTGGCGCTCGAGATCCGGCCGTTCGGCCTCAAGGCCCAGTCGGCCGACAACGGGCTCGCGACGATCTCGCTCGGCAACGGCGGCGTGAAGGGCGCGCACTACTTGCTCGCGCGCAAGGGCAACGACGTCGCGCTCGTCACCGATCACAGCGGCTACTACAGCGAGGGTGGCTCGTGGGTGAAGCAGGGACGCGGCACGACGCTGTCGTGGTACGTCGCCGACGATCGCAAGATGTACAAGCCGGGCGAGGAGGTCTCGCTCAAGGGCTGGCTGCGCACGATCGATCAGGCGAAGGGCGGCGACATCGGCGGCATCGACAGCGGCGTCTCGCAGGTCACGTATGTCGTTCGCGACTCGCGCAACAACGAGCTCGCGAAGGGCCAGACCTCGGTCAATGCGGTCGGCGCGTTCGACACCAAATTCAAGCTGCCGGGCACGCCGAACCTCGGCTACGCGTGGATCGACTTCACCGCGTCGTCGAAGGATCCGTGGAGCGGCGGTGGTGGCACGTATCGCCACGGCTTCCAGCTCCAGGAGTTCCGCCGCCCCGAGTTCGAGGTGTCGGCCAACGCGTCGCAAGGACCGTTCGTCGTCGGTGGCAACGGCGATGTCACGGTCACGGCGAAGTACTACTCGGGCGGGCCGCTGCCCGGTGCGCCGACCAACTGGTACGTCACCGCGAGCACGACGAGCTTCACACCACCGAACCGCGAGGAGTACACGTTCGGCTCCTGGGTGCCGTGGTGGGGCTACGTGCCGTACGACGACGAGGATGCGTCTGGGCGTGGCTACAAGCCCCCGAAGACGTGGAACCTGGTCGGCAAGACCGACGCGTCGGGTGCGCATGTCATGCACCTCGACTTCCTGAGCGTCAAGCCGGCGATGCCGATGCAGGTCAGCGCGAATGCGTCGGTCACCGACGTCAACCGGCAGACCTGGTCGGCGGCGTCGACCTTGATCGTCCACCCGTCGACGGCGTACGTCGGCCTCAAGAGCAAGAAGCCGTTCGTCGAGAAGGGCACGCCGTTCGAGCTCGAGGTGATCGGCGTCGATCTCGACGGCAAGGTCCTGCCGGGTGCGCAGATCGAGGTCAAGGCCGTGCGCGTCGACTACGAGTACAAGAAGGGTCGCTATCAGCGCAAAGAGGTCGATCCGCAGACGTGTGCGGTGGCCGCCGCCAAGGATCCGACGCCGTGCAGCTTCGCGACGAAGGAGGGCGGGACGTACGAGGTCACCGCGACGATCCTCGACAGTCGCAAGCGGCCGAACCAGACCAAGCTGACGTTCTGGGTCTCGGGGGGTGCGCAGCCGAAGGCGCGCAATGTCGCGCTCGAGCGGGTGCAGTTGATCCCCGACAAGAAGGACTACACGCCGGGCAACATCGCCGAGATCCTGATCCAGGCGCCGTTCTATCCGGCGGAGGCGGTCGTCAGCTGGCGCCGCAGCGGCCTGGTGAAGACCGAGCGGATCGAGATCACCGGACCGACGAAGGTCATCACGGTGCCGATCACCGACGCGATGACGCCGAACATGTACGTCCAGGTCGATCTCGTCGGGCTAGCGGACCGGCTAGACGACAAAGGCGATCCCGATCCGAAGTTGCCGAAGCGTCCGGCGTACGCGGTCGGGTCGCTGAACCTGCCGGTGCCGCCGAAGCAGCGCACGCTCGAGGTCGTCGTGACCCCGGCGGCGGCGAAGGTCGGCCCGGGTGAGAAGACCGGGCTGACGGTGATGGTGAAGGACGCGCAAGGTCGGCCGGTCGCGGATGCCGAGGTGGCGGTGATGGTGGTCGACGAAGCGGTGCTCGCGTTGACCGGCTACAAGCACGTCAACCCGATCGACACGTTCTACGGCCAGCGCGGAGCGGACGTACGCGATCACTACCTGCGCAGCTACGTGAAGCTCGCGAAGCCCGACGCGTCGACGGTGACCGGTAGCAACGGTGCACCCGGCGGAGGACGCACGCGCGCTCAACGGGGCGCCTCGGGTGCCGACTTCGAGAAGAACGAGCTCGCCCGCGAAGAGAGCGGAGCCTACGGAGCTGCGGTCGCCGACGCACCCGTGACGCCGCCCACCTCCGCGGTCGCGGCACCGGCGCCGATCGTGGCGAAGGCCGAGGCCAAGAAGGATCTGGCCGGCGATATCGACAACCTCAAGCAGGCAGGGCAGGGCCAGCAACCCGGGCAGCCGACGGGACCGGCGATCGCGCTGCGGACGAACTTCAATCCGCTGGCTGCGTTCGCGCCGTCGGCGAAGACCAACGCGTCGGGCATGGTGACCGTCGAGGTCAAGATGCCCGACAACCTGACGCGCTATCGCATCGTCGCGATCGCGTCGCTCGGCACCAAGCAATTCGGCAAGGGCGAGAGTGCGGTCACCGCGCGGCTGCCGCTGATGGTGCGGCCGTCGCCGCCGCGGTTCTTGAACTTCGGCGACACCTTCAAGCTGTCGGTCACGGTGCAGAACCAGACGGATCTGCCGATGTCGGTCAAGCTCGCGGCGCGGACGACCAATGCCGCGCTCGTCGACGGTGCCGGTCGTGAAGTCACGGTGCCCGCGAACGATCGCGTCGAGATCCTGTTCCCCGCCGCGGCGGAGATGGCGGGCACGGCGCGCTTCCAGTTCGTCGGCACCGCCGGTGGAACGAGCGGGCAAACAATGTACACGGATGCCGCCGAGGTCTCGCTGCCGGTGTGGACGCCGGCGACGACGGAGGCGTTCGCGACGTACGGGGTCCTCGACGAGGGCACGACCGCGCAGCCGATCGCCCTCCCGGAGAAGGTGATCACCGCGTTCGGTGGTCTCGAGATCACGACGGCGTCGACGAACCTGCAGGCGCTGACCGACGCGTTGCTCTATCTCGTGCGCTACCCGTACGAGTGCGCCGAGCAGCGCGCGTCGCGGATCATGGGCATCGTCGCGCTCAAGGACGTGCTCGCGGCGTTCAAGACCGCCGAGCTGCCGTCACCGGCGGTGATGCAGAACAGCGTGCTCGCCGATGTCGAGCGGATCTCGCAGATGCAGAACTACGACGGTGGCTTCGCGTTCTGGGAGCGCGGGCGGCCGAGCGAGCCGTACCTGACGGTCTACGTCGCGAACGCGCTGATCCGCGCGAAGGCGAAGGGCTTCGAGATCAAGCCCGGCATCCTCGAGCGTGCGCAGCAGTATCTGCGCAACATCGAGAACTATTACCCGTACTACTACGGTCCCGAGATCCGGCAGACGATCTCGAGCTTCGCGCTCTACACGCGCAAGCTGATGAAGGATGTCGACATCGCGAAGGCGCAGCGGATCTATCGCGAGTACAGCGGCCCGACGAAGATGAACATGGAGGCGCTCGGGTGGCTGCTCGGCACGATGGCCGGCGACGCGAAGGCGAAGACGGAGCGCGATCAGATCGTCCGCCACGCGATGAACAAGGTCAGCGAGACGGCCGGTGCGGCGAACTTCACGGTCGGCTACGCCGACGGTGCGCACCTGCTGCTCGCGTCGGATCGCCGCGTCGATGCGGTGATGCTCGAGTCGTTGATCCAGGAGAAGCAGGATCTCGACCTGATCCCGAAGATCGTCACGGGCCTGCTCGCGCATCGCAAGAAGGGCCGCTGGCTCAACACGCAGGAGAACACCTACGCGCTGCTCGCGATGGACCTCTACTTCCGGACCTACGAGAAGACGACGCCCGACTTCGTGGCGCGCGTCTGGCTCGGCAACGACTACGCCGGCGATCACGCGTTCAAGGGCCGCACGACCGACTACTTTTCCATCCCGATCCCGATGAAGGACGTCGCGGCGCACGACAAGCAGGCGCTGACGATCCAGAAGGACGGCAAGGGCCGGCTGTACTACCGGATCGGGATGACCTACGCACCGGCGTCGCTCAAGCTCGACCCGGCGGACTACGGGTTCGTGGTGACGCGACTCTACGAAGGTGCCGACGACCCGAAGGACGTCACACGCGACGCCGACGGGGTCTGGCACATCAAGGCGGGGGCGCGGGTGCGGGTCAAGCTCAACATGATCAACGAGAACCGGCGCTATCACGTCGCGCTCGTCGATCCGTTGCCGGCGGGGCTCGAGCCGATGAACCCGGCGCTGGCGGTGACCGGGCCGATTCCGCTCGATCCGAACGAGCAGAAATCGCGCGGCGCGTACTGGTGGTGGTACGGCCCCTGGTACGAGCACCAGAACATGCGCGACGAGCGCGTCGAGGCGTTCGCGTCGCTGCTCTGGGAAGGTGTGCACCGGTATCAGTACGTGGCGCGCGCGACCACGCCCGGTAACTTCGTCGTCCCGCCGCCGAAGGCCGAGGAGATGTACATGCCGGAGACGTTCGGTCGGGGCGGGAGCGACCGCGTCGTCATCGAGTAGCGGAATGAGCGTCGACTACGACGCCATCCCAGTCTCGACGAGGAGATGGTCCGCGCGTTCTTGAAGGGAGCCCTCGATGCGTTGTCGGTGGCGATTCCCTGCAGCGGGGCGACTGGTTGCCGGCGGACTAGATGTGAGCAAGTCGGGGGCGCGTCCGGGCTCCGGCGCGCGTCTCCGACGAGAGCCGGATGCGAGTAGTGCCTACCGCTCGTCAGCCATACGCTGGCCGGATGGTTGGAAGTCGCGTCCTTCTCGGTGTGCTGGTGGTCGGCTCGTTCGCGTGCGGCGAAGGTGCGGGAGGCACGTGTGCCAACGCCGGAGAGGAGTGCGACTCCAGCCTCGCTTGCTGCCAGGGCACCTGCAACACGGGCGGCGTGTGCAACTCCGTCAACTCCTGTTCGGACATCGGCCAGGCATGCGGAGACGGCGAAAGCTGTTGCGAGGCGTTGGTCTGCAACACGGCCACGTCGACCTGCGAGGCGTTTCAGCCCGACGTCGGCACGATGTCCTTCTTCATCACCAGCGTCGGCAACACGGACCAAGGCGGTAACTACGGTGGCGTCGCGGCGGCCGACCTGAAGTGTCAGGCGCTGATCAACGCGGCGCCGGTGGCCGACGAGGTTCGCAACAGGACCTGGCACGCGTACCTCAGCACCACATCGAACTTCACCAATGGTGAGTCGGACGGCACGTCGGTGAACGCGCGCGATCGCATCGGCTTCGGTCCGTGGTTCAACTTCGATGGCGTCCAGATCGCGCCGAACGTGGCCACGTTACACGCGAGCGGGATCCCCAGCGGGCTCATGCTCGACGAGAACGGCGCGTTCGTCCCGCAGGGCGAGCACGTGATCCTGACCGCCTCGAGATCCGACGGCACCGCCGAGACCCAGGGCGACAACGACTTCCTAGACTTCGGCTTCGCGAACGCGGCGTGCGGCAACTGGACCTCGAACAACAGCTTCCGCAACACGTTCGCCGGCACCGTGACCGGAGCCGCGACGTCGTGGAACAGTGGCGAGCACGTGTTCTGCAACCTCGGGCCGACTTCGAATTCGACGGGCCGGTTCTACTGCTTCGCGGAGTGAAGCGTCACTCGACGATCACGCGATCACTACCCCCTCGCCCGAACGTCTCGGGCATGTACATCTCCTCCGCCTTCGGCGGCGGGACGACGAAGTTGCCCGGCGTCGTGGCCCGCGCGACGTAGTCGTAGCGGTGAACGCCTTCCCACAGCAGGGACGCGAACGCCTCGACGCGCTCGTCGCGCAGGTTCTGGTGCTCGTACCAGGGGCCGTACCACCACCAATACGCCCCGCGCGATTTCTGCTCGCTCGGATCTTGCGGGATCGGGCCCGTGGTCGCGAGCGCCGGATTCATCGCCTCGAAGCCGGCGGGCAGCGGATCGACCATGGCGACGTGATAGCGCCGGTTCTCGTTGATCACGTTGAGCCGGATCCGCACGCGCGCACCCGCCTTGACCTTCCAGGAACCGTCGGGCTGGCGAACGACATCCTTCGGATCGTCGACGCCTTCGTACACGCGCGTGACGACGAAGCCGTAGTCGGCGGGCTCGAGCTTGAGCGACGCCGGCGCGTAGGTCATGCCGACGCGGTAGTAGAGCCGACCGGCCTTGCCGTCCTTCTGGATCGTCAGGTTCTGCTTGTCGTGCGCCGCGACGGCCTTCATCGGGATCGGGATCGTGAAGTAGTCCGTCGAGCGGCCCTTGAAGGTCTTGTCACCGGCGTAGTCATCGCCGAGCCAGACGCGGGCGACGAAGTCGGGTGTGGTCTTCTCGTAGGTGCGGAAGTAGAGGTCCATCGCGAGCAGCGCGAAGGTGTTCTCCTGCGTGTTGAGCCACTTGCCCGCCTTGCGATGCGCGAGCAGGCCGGTGACGAGCTTCGGGATCAGATCGAGGTTCTGCTGCTCCTGGATCAGCGCCTCGAGCATCAGGGCGTCGACGCGGCGATCCGACGACAGCAGCACGTAGTTCTGATCCGCATAGCCGACCGTGAAGTTCGCGGCACCCGCGGTCTCGCTCACCTTGTTCATCGCGTGGCGCACGATCGCGGCACGCTCCGCCTGGGCAGCCGCGTTTCCCGCGAGCGTGCCGAGCAACCACGCGTTGGCCTCCATGTTGAGCTTCGTCGGACCGCCGGCGTCGCGGAGCAGCTTCTGCGCCTTCGCGATGTCGAGGTCGCCCATCAGCTTGCGCGTGTAGAGCGCGTACGAGCTGATCGTGCGGCGCACCTCGATGCCGTAGTAGGCCGGGTAGCGCTGCTCGATGTCCTTGAGGTACGGCTTGGCCTGATCGAGGAGCCGTTGCGGGACGTCGAAGCCCTTCGCCTTCGCACGCGTCAGCGCGTTGGTGACGTACACCGTCAGGTACGGATCGCTCGGGCGACCACGCTCCCAGTACGCGTAGCCACCGTCGTAGTTCTGCATCTGTGACAGCCGCTCGATGTCGGCCTTGACACTCGCCTCCATCGTCGAGGTCGACGGCAGATCCTTGGCCTTGAACGCGGCGAGCACGTCCTTGAGCGCCACGATGCCGATGATCCGCGACGCGCGTTGCTCGGCGCACTCGTATGGATAGCGCACGAGGTAGATCAACGCGTCGGTCAGCGCCTGCAGGTTGGTCGACGCGGTCGTCACCTCGAGGCCGCCGAACACGGTGACCACTTTCCCGGGCAGCGCGATCGGTTGCTGCATCACGCCCGACGCACCCTCGTTGATCACGCCGTAGGTCGCGAACGCCTCCGTCGTCGCGGGCGTCCACACCGGCAGCGCGAGCTCGGCTGCGTCCGATGCGTTACCCGCCGTACCGACGAGCTGGAACCGCGCGGTGCCCGCCATCTCGGCGGCGGCGGGGAACCGGACCTCGACGCGATCGTTCGCGGGCACGGTGACCTGGCGACCGGCACCGTCGGTGAGTGCGGCATTGGTCGTCCGCGCGGCGAGGCGCACCGTCATCGGCGCGTCGGTCTGGTTCTGCACCACGACCGGCAGCTCGAACGTGTCCCCGAAGTTCAAGAACCGGGGCGGCGACGGACGAACCATCAGCGGCAGCCGTGCGGTCAGCGCGCTCTCGCCCTTGCCGAACTGCTTGGTGCCGGCGGTCGCGATCGCGACGATCCGATAACGCGTCAGGTTGTCGGGGACCTTCACTTCGACGGTCGCGCTACCAAGCGCGTTGGTCTTCACCGCCGGCGCGAACGCTGCGAGCGGGTTGAAGTTCGAGCGGATCGCGATCGCCGGACCCGCGGTCGAGCTCGGATCCGCCGACGGCTTTGGATCGGGAACCTTCTGCGTGGTGACGGGCTTCGGCTTCTCCGGCGCGGGTTCCGCGGGTGGTGCCGGCGGTGGTGGTGGCGGCGGACCACCAGGACCGGCGGTGGCCGACTTCACCGCGTCACGACGCGGCGACGAATTCGAGGCGAGCTTGGTGGCGTCGGGCTTCGCGAGCTTGACGTACGCACGCGAGTAGTGATCGCGCGTGTCGGGGCTGCGGCCCGGATAGAACGAGTCGACCGGATCGGGGAACTGGTAGCCGGTGAGGGAGAGGATCGCCTCGTCGACGACGATCACCGCGACCTCGGCATCGGGGACCGGCCGGCCCGCCGCGTCCTTGACGACGACGCTCAGCTTCGTCGACTCACCCGGCCCGAGCTTCGGCACCGCGGGCGACACCGAGACGGCGAGCGTGCGCTGCCGCGGCGGAACCGAGAGGTTGATCGTGCCGACCGCGTAGGCCGGTCGCTTCGGCAACTTCGGATCGGGATCGCCCTTGTCGTCGAGACGATCCGACGCTCCGACGAGGTCGACCTGGACGTGGAGGTTCGGCGTCATCTGATCCGTGATCGGCACGGTGATGATCTTCGTGGGACCGGTCAGCGCGATCTTCTCGATCTTGACCATGCCGCCGCGGCGCCACGTCACCAGACCCTCGGCAGGATAGAACGGGGCCTGGATCAGCAGCTCGGCGGTGTTGCCCGGCGCGTAGTCCTTCTTGTCGGGGATCAGCTGGATCTTCTCCTGTGCCACGTCGCGCGACTTCGGCGTGTCACCACCGGCGACCCAGAACGTCAACGACGTGGTGTTCGAGCGTCCCTTGTCGTCGACGATCGTCGCGGTCACCGAGTACGTGCCGCCCTGCGTGGTCTTGAAGCTGCACGGCATCGGATCTTTCCCAGCCGCGACTGCGCACGTCTGCGGATCCTTTGCCGTCTCGACGTACCGGCCCTTCTTGTACTCCCAGTCCTTGCGCACCGCCTTGACCTCGATCTTCGCGCCGGTGAGCGCTTTTCCGTCGAGGTCGACGCCGATCACGTCGACGTCGAACGGCGTGCCCTTGTCGACGAACGGCTTCTTGGTCTTGAGGCCGACGTAGGCGGTGGCCGGGTGGACGATGATCGCGGCGCTCGACGTCCAGGTCTGACGATTGACGTCGGTCACCGAGGCGTTCGCCGTCACCGACATCGGACGCGCGGGTTTGATCGACAGGAAGTCGAAGTGCAACGTGTGGGCGCCGATCGCATCGGTCTTGCCGACGTGGTTCCACGTCTTCTGCGCGCGATACGGCGAGGGCTCGTCGTAAAACCGCGAGTATCCCCACCACGGCGTCCACTCGCCGAACACGTAGTCGTCTCGATTGGGCGGCGTGAAGTTCGTCGCGTTCGCGGTGACGAACCAGTTCACCGGCGCGCCGGGCAGCGGGCCGCCCGAGTAGTACTTCGCGCTGACCGTGACATCGCCGGTGCTGCCGACGATGAACGGACCTTGCGAGGCCTGGGTCGAGACTTCGAACTCGGGGCGGCGGAACTCCTCGACCTGGAGCGTGTGCGTGTGATCGCCGCCTCCCGACGACAGCGAGACATACGCGTAGCCGAGGTTGGGCGTCTTCGGCAGCGTGAACGTGGTGTCCCAGCCGCCGACAGCGCTGATCGGTGCGGAGCCCTTCCCGATCTCGTTGCCGCGCGAGTCCGTGACCTTGTACGTGACGGTCGTCAGCCCCGCCGGCATCGCACCGACATCGCCGTTCTTGCCGTAATCGATCGTGCGCAACCAGCCCTTGAGGTGGACCTCTTCCCCGGGCTTGTAGAGCTTGCGATCGTCGACGACGTACCACGCCAGGCTCGAGCCGCGGCTCTGCTTCACCCAGCTGCCGTACTCGTTGTACCAGGTGCTCTCGGTGACGAACGCGACGTCCGTGCCGCGCTTCGCGAGCAGCAGCCCGGCGCCCTTGAGGCCGCCGCCCGGCAGCGCGATGGTGGCCAGTCCCTTGTCGTCGGACTGCGCCTTGAGCGCGGAGGGACGCATCTCGAGCTCGAGTCCCTGCATGGACTTGCCGCTCGACAGGTCGGTCGCGTACGCGATCAGGTTGTCGCCGTCGACGTGCGCGTCGATGCCGAGCTTGGTGGACTGCGCCCACGTGATCAGGCGAGGCGGGTCGTACTTCTCCGTCCACGGATACGGCTCGACGATCGCGAGCACGTGACCGAGGTTATTGGACAGCGCCGAGGCCAGCTCGACGTGCGTCTCGACGAGCGCGTTCTTGCTGCCCGAGGTCTTGACCAGCTGGTCGAACACCTTGGTGCCGGGCACGCGCGGCGGCTTGTCCTTGTTCCACTGGTTCTGGATGTAGAAGCCATACGCGTCGTAGTCGGCGGGAACGACCTTGTAGAGCCGAACCTTGAGCTGCTCGTAGTTGGTGGTGAAGAAGTCGAGCGTGGGCGTCTTCGCCGAGGGATCGACGACGACCATGCCGCTCGGACCGAAGAAGTTCGGCTGCGCATCGCCGACCTTGAACGTCAGGGTGGCGTCCTTGCCGAGCGTCTGGCCGAACTGGTCGAGCACGCCGCCGGAGACGCGCACCTTGTAGATCGTGCGTGCCTTGGTCAGGCCCTGGAGCGTGACCACCGAGCCGTTCTGGACGATGCGGACGCCGGGGATCTCGGGGCTGATCGAGAGCTGGTTGTCGTCGAACTTGTCGTCGTCGAGCGGATTGTTGAACTCGATCAACAGCGGCGTGTTGGGAGGGCAATCGCTGCCGTACGAGCACTCGTTGCGCTCGATCCGGAGCGGTGGATAGGTGTGGAAGCCGAAGCTCTGCTCGCTCGGCGTGGTGTTGGGGCCTTCCGCCGACGGCGTGCCTGCCGGGAACTGGACCTGGATCTCCGCGTCGGTCGGGAACTTCTGGCTCGCGCGGAACGCGAGGTAGCGACCAGCTTGCTCGTTCTTGTTCGCCGACGCGATCAACGCGGCAACCTGCTTGTCCTCGAGCGCGGCGATCGCCTTGTCATCGAGGAGCTCGAGCTTGACGCGCGTGCCGGCGGCCGTCGCCGTCAGCTTCGCGAACACGGCCTGCGGATCGATCTTCTGATCGAACAGCGCGAACATCGGCACGTCGAGGTGCTGCGGCTGCGAGTCGTTCGGATAACGACCGATCAGCGTCGGCGTCGGCGTCTCGAACGTGAACCTCCTGGCAGTCTTGAGGGCGCCGCCGTTGGTCGACTTCGTACCGGCGGGGACCTCGACGGTGTACGTGGTCGCCTGCGGGAAGCGGAGCAACGGATCGAACAGCAACGTGCGCGTACCGAGCCACCGCCAGTTGCCCTTCGGCTGCGGCGACAGCTTCACCGGTTGCACGGCGGAGGCATCGCCTTGCGACGTCACCGCGACCATCGCCTGCGAGAACGTGACGCTGAGCTCGGGGGCGATCGGCACCTTGCCCTCGGGCATGTAGCGGAGGACCTCGAGGTCCTGGCCGGCGTCGCTGGCTTTCGGAGGCAGTAACGAGGAGGCCGGCGGTGGAAACGTCCCGGTCACGACGGTGCCGGTGCGCGGCGCAGGCTGCGAACGCGGTCGCAGCGCGAACGCCTGCTGATCATTCGCGTCGGCGGTGATCGCCTTGGTGCGCGACAACAGCGTCGCGGTCGCCGCGGCATCGAGCTTGGTCGCCGGTGCGAGCTTCGCGCGATCGAACGCGGGTGGTCCGAGCTTGCCGTCGGAGACGCGCAGGTCGAGGCCCGGTGGCGCATCCTCGAGTTGCACCATCGCCAGGTCGGAGAGCGGTGATCCGCTGCCCGTGGTCGGAGGTGTCGAGCTCTTGCCGCCGCACGACAGCAGCGTCGCGAGCAGGCTCACACCGATCACTCCGTACGATACTCGTCCCATCGCGCAACACTATCGTTGCGGCCGTGGTGGTGCCATGGCTACGGCTCGGTGACGCGCGAACGTAGCAAACGATCTAACGACCTAACGACAGCTCGAGCTTGCTCTCGACGAGAGGGAGTAGATCGTGCGGAACTCGAGGGATGACTGCCGGGCAGTGGATCGGGCAGACGGCGGGGCGCTACAAGCTCGTCGAGCTGATCGGTGCCGGTGCGATGGGCGAGGTCTATCGCGCCGAGGATCCGGAGCTCGGTCGCGACATCGCGATCGAGATCTTGCATGCCGGCGGTTCGCAACCGCGGCTGCTTCGCGAGGCGCAGGCGAGGGCGAAGCTCGCGCACGCGAACGTGCTGCGGATCCATGACGTCGGCACGGTCGACGATCGCGTGTTCCTCGCGAGGGAGCTCGTCACCGGTTCGACGCTGCGCGCACGGTTCGAGGCGTCGGAGTGGAAACCGCTCGTCGAGCTGATCAAGAGCGCTGGTCGAGGGCTCGCGGCCGCGCATGCCGCGGGGCTCGTCCACGGTGACTTCAAGCCCGAGAACGTCCTCGTCAGCAACGATGGTCGCGTGCTGGTCACCGATTTCGGTCTCGCGCGTGAGTCCGTCGACGGGCACGCCGGCACGCCCGCGTACATGGCGCCGGAGCAGTTCGAGGGTAAGCCCGCGACGGCCGCCTCCGATCAGTTCAGCCTGTGCGTGACGCTGTTCGAGGCGCTCTACGGCGAGCGGCCGTTCCAGGGGTCGACCGAGGCGACGCTACGCACCGCGCACGCGACGCTGACGTTCCCTGCGAAACCGATCCCGCGCCACCTCGTGCGGTTGTTGCGCCGCGGCTTGTCGCCGGATCCCGCGGCGCGCTTTCCTGCACTCTCGGACCTGCTCGAGGATCTCGAGCACTCGCCGCGCAAGCTCATCGGCTCGACGGTGGGCCTCCTCGCTGCCGGTGCGATCGCCGCGATCCTGGTCTCCCGCTCGTCGAGCGGTCCCGCGTGCGCCGAGGCCGCGGATCTCGCGGGTGTGTGGGACGACGCGACGCGCGCGAAGCTCGCGCAAGCGTTCGAGCGCTCGGGCTTGCCGGACGCGAAGACGTCGCTCGCCACCATCGACAGCCAGCTCGAGCGGTACGCGACAACGTGGTCGTCGACGGCGACCGAGACCTGCCGGGCCACCGCGCGGGGCGCGCAATCCGAGGCGCTGCTCGATCTCCGCGTGCAGTGCTTGCAGCGTCGCCGTCACGAGCTCGGCGCCCTCGTCGAGCAGCTCACCGGCGGCGACCAGGACAACCTGCGCGACGCCGTGAGGGCCGTCCTGGCGCTGCCATCCGTCGGCGCGTGTGCGGACGTCTCGTCGGCCGATCCCGAGTAATCGGTCGCCGATTTCGCGCCACGATCACGGCTTTCGCGACGGCGCGAGATCGCTAGTGCGTGTCGCGAACGCCCGTTCTTTCGGCAGCTTCCGGCTACCGGAGTGGTCGTGGAAACGATGGTGTTCACTCTCACGTTCGCAACGTGCCGACTTCTCGGATCGCGCACGGCGTCAGTCGATGGCTCTTGATTTGCTCTAGCGCGAATCACGATGTTGACGCTCGATCGCTCCCTTCGCTTACTCCTCTCCATCGCAACGTTGACGTCCTGCGCCGTCGATCCGGACGAGATCGTCGACGACGATCCCGACGTCGATGGGGGAAAGGCGGACGGTGCCGCGGGCTCGACCCCCGACGCGGGCAGCACGCTCGACTGCGAGCTCCTGATCGTCGGTGGTGGCACGGGTGGCGTGGGCGCCGCGCTCGGTGCGACGCGGACCGGCGCCAAGGTGTGCATCACCGAGGAGACGAACTGGCTCGGCGGGCAGTTCACGCAGCAGGGGCTCAACGCCTCCGACGAGCATCGCTTCATCGACACCACCGGCTCGACGAAGAGCTTCGCGCAATTGCGGAAGTTGATGCGCGACAACTACGAAGGGAAGTCGAACCCCGGAGGTTGCTGGGTCAGCCACCTGTGCGCGGAGCCGAAGGTCGCGCTGTCGGCGATCGGCAGGTTGACGCGAACGGCGATCACCAACAACCAGCTGCGCGTGTTCTACAACGTGAAGCCGGTGTCCGCGTCGAAGGATGGGAACCGGCTGAGCAGCGCGACGTTCGCGCGTGTCGCCGACGGCAAGACGTTCCGGATCAACGCGAAGTTGATGATCGATGCGACCGAGCTCGGCGATCTGATCAAGCTGTCCGGCGCCGCCTACCGCGTGGGCCAGGAGCCGCGCAGCGATACCAACGAGGCCGATGCGCCGACCACCGCGTGCCTCGACTGCGTGCAGTCGTACACCTACCAGGTGATCCTCGAGAAGCGCCCGACCAGCGAGCGCACCGTGATCGCGAAGCCCGCCGGCTACGGCGTCGAGCCGTGGATGAAGGGCTTCTCGATGAGCGGCTTCGCGATGTTCGGCGCGAGCTCGGTGTGGAACTACCGGCGGATCCGCGATGCGAGCCAGCTCGGCGGCACCGACCTGTCGATCATGAACTGGGGTGAGGGCAACGACTACGCGTTCGGCAACCTCCTCGACAAGTCGCCCGAGGAGGTGACCAAGCACCTCGAGCGCGCGAAGCAGCGCACGCTCGCGTACGTCTACTGGCTGCAGACCGAGGCCGACGGCAAGGGCTATCCGTACCTCAAGCTACGCACCGATCTGCTCGGCACCGCCGACGGCATCGCGAAGTACCCGTACATCCGCGAGGCGCGGCGGTTGCGCGCGCTGGTCACGATCCGCGCCGAGGACATCAGCGACGCCTACAATTCCGGATCCCGTGCGCGGCCGTTCCTCGACACCGTCGGCATCGGCTTCTATCCGATGGACATGCACCAGAACTCCGCCGCCGGCTCGGGGTTCCCGCGCGGCCATTCGCTGCCCTTCCAGGTGCCGCTCGGCGCGTTGATCTCGGACTCGGTCGACGGGCTGCTCGCGAGCGCGAAGAACTTCGGCACCACGCACCTGTCGAACAGCGCGTATCGCCTGCATCCGATCGAGTGGACCGCCGGCGAGGCCGCGGGGACCTTCGCCGCGATGTGCCTGTCGTGGGGGCTCCAACCGCGCGAGGCGTACGCGCATGAAGGCCACGTGCGCGAGCTCCAGGAGCGCCTGCTCACCGACGGCGTGCCGGTCTACTGGACCGACGACGTGCTGCCGGGCGATGCCGACTGGCGCGCGATCCAGTTCGTCGGCGGCACGGGTGTGATGGGCGGTCCCGAGGCGACGTCGATCCACTGGCTGCCCGACGCGACGCTCAACCGCGCGCAGACCGCGCTCGCGCTCGTCACCGCCCTGAACCTCCCGCTGCGCACACCCGCGACCGCCTCGTTCTCCGACGTGCCGACCTCGCACTGGGCATTCAGCGCGATCGAGACGCTGGTCGCCGTGGGTGTGGTCTCCGGTATCGGCAACGGTCAGTTCGGTCCGGCGCAGTCGGTGACGCACCGCCAGCTCCGCACGATGATCGGTCGCGCGACCAACCAGGCGCTCGCCGACGCCGCGGTGCCCTCGTCGAGCAGCGATGACCAGAGCGCCCCGCGACGTGCGGCTGCCCGCGCCTTGTGGAAGGTCGTGCGCAACCGCCTGAATCTTCCGTGAGCGCGAGAATCCTCACCGTGTAAGAGGTGTGAAGGGTGCCGCCGCTCTTGGGCGGCTGCTTTGCGTTGCACGTGCGAGGAGTGTGGCTTGTAGCGTGACCGCGCACGTTCGCTTCAAGTTGCCATCGGGTGTCGTCGAGCTCCGGCCCGGCGATCTGATCGGGCGCTCGGCGAGCCTGCGTCGCGGCGAGCCCTACCTCCTCTCGCTGCGCCGGCTCGTCGCCGTTCGCGGTCGCCCGGTCTCCGACGATCGAGCTCGCACCAGACCCAGGATCGATCGCGCGTGCCGTGATCATTTCCACCGGCGCTTGGGCAGCAGGTGCCTCTTCTTGTCGGTGCTGCGCTGACTGCTGTCCTTCGGCTTGTCGGGGAGCTCGGGGAGCTCGGCGGCGTCGAACGCGGCGAGCTTCACGGGCGCGAGCTTCCACGTCCAGATCGCACCGTCCGCGTTGCTGCCGATACCGGAAGGCCGCGGCTGCTTGCCTCCCGGCGTGAGCACGCCGTCCTGGCGCGAGAAGTCCTGCTTGCGGTTGTCGTGGAGCGCGATCGAGAACGCCATCGCGTCGCCGATCTGGATCCAGGAGCCGTCACCATGCTTGGTGTCCGGCTCGTCGGCGGGGTCGCCTGCCTGACCTTGCTTGAACAAGATCGTGCCGTCGGCGCGGAACTGCAGGAGATAGACACCCTCGTCGCAGTCGCGCGAGCCCCAGCACCCACCGGCGAGCGCGTGGCGCACGGGGAACCTCGCGAGCCACGCGCGCGGCAGCTCCTTCGCAGCGTCGAGCATCTTGCGCGCGATCGCGAGCCGCGGCACGTGCTCGGTCTGCTCGAGCAGCTCGAGCTGCAGGCGCACGACCGACGCACGCAGGTTCTCGCCGCTGGTCTCGAGCCAGTCCGCGTAGACCAGCCAGGTCACCGCATCGTCGGGATGCTCGGTGAGTAGCTTCTGGAACGTCGCCTCGTCACTCATGGTTCACCTGCGGCACGCAGTGCCGCCGAGATCGTCTGCCACTGATCGAGGGCGACCGCGTCCCAGGTCATCTCGACCAGGTCGCCCGTACCGGCGGCGAAGCTCGCGCCCGAGTTGTTGAGCGTCGTCGAGCTATCGATGTTGCGCCGAAAGATCTCGGTGGCGTTCGGACCGGGAGGCTCGAGCGTGGTGCCGTGCCCGATCGCGTTGACGATCAGATCGCTCTCCACCGACGGGATCAGCACGGCGGCGAGCGCGCCTTCGCCGGAGGCCGTGGCCGTCTGACGCGTCGGGCTCTCGCGATCGACATTCGCGAACACCAGGGCCGCGCTGTGCAGCGACGGCGCGACGCCCGCGACGGAGAGCACGATCTCGTACGTCCCCGGGGCAGGCGCGCGGAGCTCGAATAGCTCGGAGTGCGTGTTGCCGAGACACGGCGTGCCGGTGATGTTCGCGATCGACCCCAGCGGCTGGACCTCGCCGATCTGGTTCCGGACCTCGGCGGTGAGGAGCGGTGGTGCGGCGTCGTCGCAGTGGGTGCCGACCTGGAGCGTGACGAGCAGGTAGGGATCCGGCTCGTCCGGAACGCTGATGCTGTACGCCACCGAGCTCGCCTGCTGGCGGGCGGCCGGCAGCTTGTCGACGAGCCGCGGGCGCGCAGAACTTGCGCCGTCGGTGCCGGCATCTCCCGACGCGCCGTCGGGACGCGGTGGCTTGGTGAAGCACCCCGCGGCCAACACCAGGACGGCGGTGCGCAGCACGTGAGGATGATGTTCGCACGAACCAGCGGAGTTGGCGGCGACGTAGTAGCGTGCGCGCGTGACCTGGATCTTCATCGACGGCAACGATCTGCGGTGCGCCGAGCTCGCGCAGATCGTCCCCGGTCTCCAGGTCAGTGTCGAGGCCCTTCAGACCGGGTTCTCGACGAGCGCACCGGAGCCCGGGCAGCGTGCGCGCGACAAGATCCTCGC
The DNA here is from genome assembly GCA_031385555.1 of Deltaproteobacteria bacterium. Lineage (GTDB taxonomy): Bacteria > Myxococcota_A > Polyangia > Haliangiales > Haliangiaceae > JABFXX01. The sequence continues at coordinate 60,004 of JANNBP010000115.1, forward strand.
GCATCACACGGAGACTGGCTGCTTCGCCGAGGCGGTCGATCTGACCACGATGGAAGGCAAGAGCCTGCGGCTCGAGCTCGACTCCGAAAACGCGAACCGGTTCTGCAAGTGGTGGCGCGAGACGCCGACGCGCATCTTGCTCGCGATCGGGCTGCGCCGCACGGCCGGTGCCGAGATCGAGATGTTCACCGTCGCGTGCGAGGGCCGGATCGCGGACCAACCCGCGGGTCCGTTGATCCTCGGCTGGGATCGGTTGTTCGTGCCAGCCGGCGAGGACCACACGCTCGCCGAGCTGTCCGAAGCAGGCGAGGTCGTCGGGTTTCGTCGCGAGGCCTACGGCAGGCTCGCCGCGGCGCTCGGCCTATGACTTGAGGCAGCGTTTGGCGTCGCGGATCGCGGCAGCCGAGCCCCTCTGCGTGACGAGCGAGCGAAGGCGTTCGAGGCCGGCGGCGCCGAGCGCGTCGAGGATCGGTTGCACCAACTCGCCAGTCGCATCCGCGCACAGCACGGCAGCGGCGGCGAGCGCCACACCGGCATCGGCGTCCTTCAGGACCGACGAGGCTAGCGGTGCGCGCATCGCACTCGGCACCGGCGCGGGGACCAGCGCGATCGCGGCGCGACGAAAGGCGTGATCCGGATCGGCGAGGGCAGTGACGAGAAGATCGACGCCGACACCTCCACGCTCCAGCGCCGCCGCGGTGTCGAGCGCGAGCACGCGTAGCTCGATCCAGCGATCGCGGTCGCGTGCGAGGTCGGCATAATCAACTCGCCAGGCCGCGACTTCATCGGCACCGAGATCGTCGGGCAGATCGATGCGGGTGGCGAGCTCGCGGGCGATGGTCAGCGCGGCGCGTGCGGCCGGGATCGCCGTGCGTCGATCGGCGCCACCGGCGACCTTCGCGAGCGGACCGAGCAAGCTCTCTCGATCGGTCGAAGAGGGTGCGGCGGCGATCCCGGCGAGCTTCGCGGATCGGTCCGGGGCGTTCAGCGCCCGGGTGATCACGGCCGGGCCGGCGAGCATTCCCTGGCGGGCCGCTTCGTCCACATCACCCCGATCGATCGCGGCACGCATCGACGCGAGGCCGGCGGCGAGCAGGATCCAGCTCTGAACCACGGCTTCATCGTGGCTCAGCGCAGGGATCCCGTCACGTACCCGAGAAAATCGTTGAGAAAAATTGACAGGGTGATGATGCGTTCAGTACGGTGAGTCCGTTCAGTACCAGATCCCGCCTTTCCGGAGAGAGACAACGACATGGCCGACGCGCTGACCCAGCGGCAACGAGAAATCCTCGACTTCATCTCGGCCTCGATCGTCGAACGTGGGTTTCCACCCACGCTCCGCGAGATCGGAGAGCACTTCAGTATCCGGTCCACCAACGGCGTGAACGATCACCTGAAGGCACTCGAGAAGAAGGGGCACCTGCGGCGCGAGGATCTCAAGTCCCGCGCGATGCGTCCGGTGAATCCGGATGGAGGAGAGGTCGTCCAACTCCGGGCCGCCGCGTCCGGTCAGTGGCCACGCCACACCGGCAACGTCGAGGTCCCGCAGTTCAATGAGGACGACATGGCCGAGATCCCGATCCTTGGTCGGGTCGCCGCCGGTCAGCCGATCCTCGCCGTCGAGCAGGCCACGGATACCGTGCGGATCGACCGCGTGTTGATCGGCGGGCATCGCGAGGTTTTCGGGCTCCGCATCGTCGGTGAATCGATGATCGATGACGGGATCTTCGACGGCGACTACGTGTTCGTGAAGAAGACTCCACAAGCAAACCCCGGAGACATCGTGGTCGCCATGATCGAGGGGGAGGCCACCGTGAAGCGGTACTACCCGGAAGGGGATCGCATCCGGTTCCAGCCTGCGAACTCGAACATGTTGCCGATCATCGTGCGGCGTCTAGATTTCAAGTCGGTGGACATCATCGGGATCGTGGTCGGGATCTACCGCAAGCTCTAAAAGCTCAACGATCCCAAAGCGATTCGTTCGGGAGTGCGAGGACGCTCAGATCGTCGCACGTGAGGAAGCGATTTCGCATGGTGCGCGTAGCGTTACGTCCGGATATGTCAGGGCATTTCGGGACAACCAATCTGGGACTCTCGTGTCAAACTGACCGAACCCAGTGGGCCGGCGACCATCCGAACGTTCCTACCGCAACCGGTGGTTGTTAGCGCCCGCGATCGCTGGCTCGATCGCCATCCAGGTTGGTGTTTTCCTGATCTTCCAGGCAACGTCGGAGACTCGCGACCTGCGCGTGATCATCGGCGGTGCGATCGCGCTCGCGGCGATCGCGGTCGCGCTGATCGCCACGATGCCGACGGCGGCGCGCGAGCACAGCCGCAAGCGTCAGTACCGCAATCGCTGGTTGGTCACGCCCGCCCTCGGGCTCGCAGGCGTGGCGACCGCGTTCATGTTCGTGGTCTACGCGGTGACGCGAACCACGCCACCACCGAAGCTCAGCATCCGGCTCGTCGGCGACGGCGCGGGGCAGGTCCACGTCACCAAGGTCGGTGATCTGTCGCCGATCCTGCGCTGCGCGAACCAGCAACCGACGTCCACCGAGCTCGGGTACATCGACGATGCGACCAATCCTGCGGTCGCCGAGGTCGTCGACTACGTCGTCGGCACCGTGCGCGCGAAGAAGAAGGCGACGCGCTGCGAAGTCGATCTACCGGTCGGCACCCGCGTGCGCGTGACGGCCGTGCTCGGCAAGGAAGCGACGTTCGGTGGCTATCAACAGCTGCCGATGCGTACCCCGACGGAGCTGATCCCGTACCTCGGTGATCCGCTCGCGAAGTGCACCGCCACCGACGTGATGGAAGCGGCCGCGGCGGGCAGCGTCCTCGACTGCAGCTTCACGATCCAGGCGACCACCGAGCTCGCGGCGGAGTTCGGCGAGATTCCGGATACGCAGGAGCTCCGGATGAACCCACCGGAGGTGATGGCCAAGCTCGACGTCAAGCCCGTGCCGACGGTGAAGCCCGTCGCCCCGATCGATGCGGAGAAGCTCGAGGAGCTCACCGTCGCGATCGCACCGCCGAAGAAACTCCCGCAGCCTCCTCCACCGCAGATCAAGCCTCCTCCTCCGGCGCAACCCGAACCCCCGAAGCCGCCGCCTCCAACGCCGCCACCGAACATGGTGATGGTCGAGGTCAAGGACGACAAGAACGTCAAGGACAAGGCTCCCGACGACGCGACGAAGCTGTCCGACAAGAATCGCGACGTCGAGAAAGAGCAGCGCGCGAAGGAGACCAACCTCGACAAGGAGCAGGACGGCAAGACGGTCGCGACCAAGGAGAGCGCCGACAAGACCAGCAAGGAGGTCGGCGGCCCCGACGACAAGATCAGGCAGACCGAGGACGCCGAGTCCGACAAGCGCAACCTGAAGGAGTCCTCCGACCAGTCCGGCAAGGACAAGGTGGCGAAGGGCGAGATCAAGGGTGACGGCGGCAAGGACGGTCAGGAAGGTACGGGCGAGAAGAAGCCCGACAACCTGATGGGCATGCGTGGCATCGAAGGTCGCGGCAAGCTCACCGAGCAGGGCGACGGCAAGAAGGCCGGCAAGCGCGGCACGCCCGGGATCAACACGCCGCTCGCGTTCAACGACTACGAGCGCATCGTCGGCAAGGAGAAGGTCGACGAGGAGCGCCAGATCTCGGCGCGCAAGATGAGCGCGAAGAAGGGCCGTTGGGAGCGCAAGCTCGACGCGGTCAAGAGCGCGCTCGAGAACTTCGTGCCCGACGTCCAGGTCGGCAACCAGACGGCGCTCAAGACGCGCGCGCATCCGTTCGCGCTCTACATCGCGCGCATGCACCGCCGCATCCACGAGCTGTGGGGCTTCGGCTTCCTCGAGCAGCTCGACGACAAACCGGCGAGCCACCCGCTCAACAAGCCGGACCTGTGGACCAACCTCGAGGTCTCGGTGAACGCCGACGGCAGCGTGCACAAGGTGACGATCGCGAAGACGTCGGGCTCGACGGAGTTCGACGTCGCGGCGGTCGATACCGTGCTGTCGTCCGCGCCGTTCGAGCAGACGCCCGAAGCGATCCGCTCGGTCAACGGCAAGGTCTACCTGCGCTGGGGCTTCTATCGGAACTGGCGTCAGTGCGGCACGTTCAACGTCGAGCCCTACATCCTGACCAGCGTGCCGAGCGACGACGGCTCTCAGACCGACAGCGATCTCGTCAAGAACACCGCGAAGCTGCCGGGCAAGAAGCGCCCGCTCGGCGACAAGACGGTGACGCCGGACGACGGCAAGACGAACACCAAGGTGTCGCCGTCGACGTCAGTCACCGATCAGCAGGCGGTGTTCGCTGCGAATTTGTGGGTCTCGGCATTTGCCACCGCGCAGGTCGACAAGCTCGTGAAGTACTCCACGGTGCCGTTCTACGCCGGTGGCAAGGTCGCCGCGCAGACCGCGGGCGACCTCAAGGATATGTTCAGCGGCCTCGTCGTCGAGTCCGGTCCGATGAAGGACTGGAAGCTGCTATCGCCGAGCGAATACAGCGGTGGCGGCGGGTTGCCCGAAGGCAACGTCGTGTTGCAGATCAGAACGGCGAAGGAATCCTTTGCCGTGGTGATGACGCGCACGAAGTCAGGCGACTACCGCGCCACGCAGATCGCGCGCTAGCCGCGGCTGACTCCACCGCACTGTGCCGGCTGGCGACCACGGGGCTCGTGTCATGGTCGATCATGAGCGTTGTGAAGGTGATGTTGGTTTCAGTGCTGACGTCCGGCTGCGCGACCACCGGGTTGGTGCTCGAGATCGCGAAACAACCATCACAGGGATCGACGGGTGAACCACAATCGTGTCCCGTGACCGGTGCCGCGCTCGGAGGGATTGCCGAGGGGGTCGCGACTGCCGGCTTGGTGGTACCGAACGACTTCTTCACGTCCGGCGAGAAGGTGACGCTCGGCGTTGTGATCGGTCTCGACGCACTGCTCGCAACCGCGCTCATCGTCGCGTTCTGCGACTAGCAACGAAGCTCGTCTGCCCGAGGATCGCTTCGGGCCCACGCAGCTCGCCAGCTAGCTTGCGTGGGGCTGAACGTTCGCAGCAAACAGACCTTTGTCTCCCTGCTGCTCTTCGTATTCGACGGTCTGGCCCTGAAGCAGGGTGCGAAACCCATCCCCCGTGATCGACGAGTAATGGACGAACACGTCCTTCCCGTCATCGCTCCGGCTGATGAAGCCGTAACCCTTGGCATCGTTGAACCACTTGACGGTACCGAGCGCCATACTGCCCTCCACATTCCGGTTCGGAAACCGGCAAGAGCCGTTTGACCATCCGGCGCGTTTGTCATCAATACAATTCGCGGAGAAAGCGAAACGTTGTGGAATTCTTCATCGACACCGAAATGCCGAGAACGACACGGGTAACCGGGAACACAATCTCTTCGATGCGAGTCGCACTCTGCCTCGTGCTCGTCGCGTGTGGTCCGCGATCCGCGCCACCACCACGATCAGGATCCGCTGGTCCACCCGTCATATCTCTCGACGCGGGGACAGATCTCCCCGTCGACGCACTGCAGCACGTCTCGTTGCTCGTGCCCACGAAGCACGCTCAACGCCTGGAGTCGCCGCACGGTGGCAGCATTACCGATCTCGCAGTGACGGCAGACGGAACTGCCGCAGTGACATCCGATGATCTCGGCGGTCATCGGTTATGGCCCGCACTCGATGGCCAGTTCGAACCGCGCGTGATCGAGTTGCCCGCACCATCGCAGCTCGCGATCGCGCGCGATCCGAAAGGCTTCTTGATCGCGTTGATCGATGAAGCGGGTGGGCTCGTGGTGCAGCTCGTCGATCAGGAAGGCGCGTTGGTGCAGCGCGCGACGCTGCCGCTCGAGCCGACCTACAAGGGCATCGCGATGACCGAGCGCGGTCCGCTCGCGTGGCGATCGGATCAGCGGATCGTGCGGCTCGCGGCGGATGGCAAGACGACCGGGCAGCTCGCGACCGAGCAGGGCCAACGCGTGTTGCAGATTGCGGTGCCTGCGATCGCGAAGGCCGAGCGCGCGATCGCCGTGATCGAAGGCAGCACCGACACCACGACGTGGCGGCGCGCGCGGTTCCTCTCGATCGGCGACAAGCTGGCGTGGGGGAGCTGGATCCCCGCGGGCGACGCGATCGAACCGAACCTCGCGGTGTCCCCGGACCTCAAGCGGTTCGGGTTTATTGGACCACCGCAGGGTGGATCACCGCAGGGTGGATCACCGCAGGGAGGCGTTCCGAAGCTCACGGTGCTCGAGGTCGCCGACGGCTCGTCGGTGTACTCCGAGAACGCGTTCAACGCGCTCGCGATCGAGATGCCCGATGCAGATCACGTGGTCTATGGAGGCGCCAACGGGCAGACGATCTGGCTCGACCTGACCACCAGCCCGCGCAAGACGCGCAACGTGATGATCAACCAGTCGTCGTCGCCGGGGGTGCTCGCGAGTGGTGGCGGTAGATCGTTCAATCCGAACGGCAACGAGCTCGTGATCTCCGACGCGACGACGTCGAAGTTCCTCGGCTACGCGCTGCCTGTGACGCAGCTCGCGACGGCGGGCAACCACGGTCAACTCGCGATCGCGTGGGGCGACCGTGCGGCGCTGCTGGACGACGAGCTGCGCGCCCAGCCCATGCTGCTGTTTCCAACCGGGCACAACATCAACGCGCTGCGCTGGCTGACCGGCGAGACCTGGCTCGCGCAGGCGGTCAAGCTCGACAACGCGACCACGATCCTCGCGCTGATCGACGGCACGACGCGAACCGAGATCCGCACCAACCAACCGGCGGGTCAGCTCGCCTTCGAACCCTCGACGAAGCTGGTCGGCGTGTCGTTCGGCGTCGCGCCCGAGGTGTATCGGTTCGCCGGCACCCGGCTCGAGTCGGTCTCGCAGTTTCCGAAACCGCCGCCGTACGAACGCGTGATGTTGTACCCGGTGTCGCCGGCCCTCGCGGGAGGCACCCAGGTGATCGTGTCGCACGCGAGGGATGCGTCGACGGTGCGGTGGGTCGCGGATCCGCGCGTGCTCGACAAGGGACCGATGATGACGATCGACGGCGCGGTCGCGGCGGTCGACGTCACGGGCAAGGTCTACGCGTGGACCAACGAGAAGGGCACGCTCGAGCTCGCGCTGCTACGCGACGGCAAGCGCATCGGCGTGCTCGCGGTCGACAAGGGAACGCGCGGCGTGTGGCCGGACGGCAAGGGCGAGCGGGTGCTCGTCGCACACCAGACCGGGTTGACGATGTACGCGGCCGACGGCAAGCCGGTCTGGACGAAGCCGTTCACGGGGATCACGCACGCGGTGTGGCTCGCCGATGGTGCGATCGCCGCGGTCACCGGACTCGGGATCATGCGGCTCGACGACAAGGGCGAGATCCAGGTCACCCGCTGTGCGTGGTTGTTCGAGCTCGGAAGCACGCCGCACCCGGCGCGCATCCGCAGCGAACCGATGTGTACGAAGCGGTAGTCGGTGCGCCTTGCCCCAAGTCGATCGCCATCACCAACGCAGCGCGAGCAGCGTCGAGCTCATCACCTGGAGCCGCGTGCGGTCGATCCCATCGACGATCACGTAGACCCCGGTATCGAACACCAGCCCGAGCGGACCGTAGATCATCAACGTCGGCCGGATGCCCCCCCCGAATAACGGCCGGCGCGCGTCGAGATCGATGCCGACATCGGCGTGGAGATCGAGCACGAGGCGCGGCCGTGCGGCCGCACCTTCGTAGACCAGCCCGGCGATCAGCAGGCCGTCGTGGTGATCGTTGCTCTTCGGCTCGATCCCTCGCCACGCGAGCGAAACTCCGTACCGCGAGGCCGGCTTGACGTCGATCGCGGCATCGATCCGATTGCGATCGCCTTGCTCCCCGGTGAGCACCAGGCTGCCTCCGACTCCGACGCTGCCGTGCCACGGGCGATCGTCCGCGTGCGCCGTCGCGGTGAGCAGCGCCAGCGCGACGAGCGGCTTCACACTTCGATGCGACCGGAGGTTCGAACCGTCGTATGCGGCGCGAGCTCGTGGGCGGCGAGCACCGCGACGTCGGGGAGCTCGGGCTCGAGCAGCGCGCGCAGGTGGCGGCGAATATCTCCACTCGCCAGGATCACGCCGGTGGTGCCGAGCTTGGCCCTGACGGCAGCCACGATGTCCGCGGCGATCGCCGGCTCGAGCGCGAGCACGTCGGTCCCGCCGCGGCGGTCGATCGACGTGCGCACCGCTTCTTCGATCATCGCATCGACCGTGAACACGGCGAGTTGACCGCGCGGCGCCCACTTCGCGGTGATCTGCCGGCGCAGCTGGGTGCGCACGTGATCGACGAGCGCGGACAGCTCGTTCGACGCCGGCGCCATCGCGATCGCCTCGAGGATCGCGGCGACATCGTCGACGGGCAGCCCCTCGCGCGCGAGCTCGCGCAGCAGCTCGGCGAGCCGCGGCAGCGTGATCGTCTTGCCGACCACCTCGCGCACGGTGACCGGCGCGTGGACGCTCGCTGCCTCGACGAGCGTGGCGACGCGATCGACGCCGAGCAGCTCCGGCGCGAGCGTGCCGAGCTGGGACTCGACCTCGAGCCCGATGCGGGGCGAGACGGGCTCGGACACGGTGAACCAGGCGACGGCGGTCGCGTCGTTCGCGATCGCGGCCTCGCGATGCTCGAGAGAATCGTCGACGGTGATCGCGAACGGTGGGATCGGGATGCCCGTCGCCTTCGTCACCTTCGCGCGCGCCGCCGCGAGCGCGGTACGCAGCTCGCCAGGCTGGCACTCGCGGCGCAGCTGCGGGGACAAGCGCAGCGTCAGCCGCGGCCCGCGCACGACGCTGGCGCCTTCCTCGTCGAGCTTCGTCGGGGTGGCCGGACGCGCACGTGCGACCAACAACGCACCGGTCGCGGTGATCAGGCCGAGCAACAGGAACGGCGCGAGCGGAAGGCCGGGGACCAGCCCGAGCGCGATCAACAGGATCGCCGCGGCCCCGAGCGTGCGCGGCTGCCCACCGAGCTGCTCGCCGAGGTCTGCTCCGAGCGCACGATCGCCGGTACTGGCGACGCGGGTGACCAGCAAGCCCGAGGCGACGGCCACCAGCAGTGACGGGATCTGCGCGACCAGGCCCTCGCCGATCGACAGCAGCAGGTACGAGTGCGCCGCGTCGCCCGCCGCCATCCCGCGCGAGCCGACGCCGATCGCGAGCCCGCCGATCAGGTTGATCACGACGATCACGATCGCGGCGATCGCGTCTCCCTTGACGAATCGCATCGCGCCATCCATCGCGCCGTAGAGCTGCGATTCGCGTTCGAGATCCGCTCGGCGTGCTCGCGCCGTCTCTCCATCGATCGACCCGGCGCGGAGCTCGGCATCGATCCCCATCTGCTTGCCGGGCATCGCATCGAGGGCAAAGCGCGCGGCGACCTCCGCGACGCGCTCGGCACCGCGGGCGACGACGACCAGCTGCACGATCGTGATCACCGCGAACACCACGAGCCCGACGATCAGCGACTCGCCGGCGACCGAGCCACCGAACGCCGCGACCACCTCACCCGCGTTCGCATCGCGCAGGATCAGCCGCGTGGCGGAGACCTCGAGCCCGACGCGAAACAGGGTGGTGATCACGAGCAGCGTCGGGAACGACGCGAAGTGCAGGGGCCTGGGCGAGAACACCGCGGCCATCAGCAGGCAGACGGCGAAGCCGATGTTGAGGACCAGCAGGAGATCGAGCAGCGCCGTCGGCAGCGGCACGATCAGCATGCCGACGACCGCGATCACCAGGGCCGCGATCGCGAGCTCCGGCCAGCTCGTGCGCGACAGGAGTCGCGGAGGCCGGGTCACGGAACTTCTTCCAGCTCCGACGGGTCGAGCTCGATCGCGCCGTCGTCATCCTTGCTGACCGTGTCCGACGGACCGCCGAGGTGGCGCACGAGTGAGAGGTGGATCTGCGAGCGGATCATCCGGAGCACGCTATCGAGCTCGTTCGCGGGCAGCTTGAGACGACCGCGCAGGATCTCGAGCGTCCCGCGCACCAGCTGCTCCTTCGCCTTCTCGAGCCAGCGGAAGGCGGTGACGCGGTGGATCCGGTAGATCGCACCGATCTCGTCGATGTTGAGGTTGTCGACGTGGTGGTAGCGGAGCAGCGTCTGCTCGCGCGGCCCGAGGCTTCCGAGCGACTCGGAGAACGCGGCCTTGAACTCGGCCGAGTACGTCCGCTTCATGTACTCGACTTCGGGGTCGTCACCCGAGACCGCGTGCTGCGCGATCAGGTGATCGTCGTCGACCAGGATCTCGCGCTTGCCCTTGCGAAGATCGTTGAGGCACGTGCGCACCGCGACCGAGCGCACCCAGCGCCGCAGATCGCCGCGACCACCATATTCGGAGATCTTGCCCGGGCTGGTCGGCGTGCCGGCGGTGCCACCCCCGACGAACAAGCGCTGACGCACCAGCTGCTTGACGTCCGCGACGCGCGCCGGTGCGATCCGCATGCGGGCGAGGGCGATGTCGACCTCGCGCATGTAGTCGCGATCGAACGCGTTGATCGCGCCGGGCAGCTGCTTCGCACACGCGGCGGCGAGGTAGAGATCCGCGGGCCTGAGCCCGTCGAGCGCCGAGTCGGCGAGCTCGGTGGTGACCTGCCGGCCAATGAACTCGACGACGTACGCGGCGTCGATCGCGAGCTCGGGCCAGGCAGCGCGGCCCTCGGCGACGAGCGTCCACAGCCGGCGCTCGAGCTCTGGAATGGCCTCCAGCGTGGCGCGCACGGCCGCGGGTGCAGCATCGAGGAACGGGCGCACTAGCGGCGGCGGGGAGGTCACCTTGCCCGAGTAGGCCACCGAAGAAGGTGATTGGTCAAACGATCTCCCCTCGGCTACGATCTCCAGGTCGGATGGAGCCTAATCGCAAGGTCCGCAAGCAGGGGCTCGAGCACTTCATCAAGTTCGTGCGCGAGCTGCCGTGCCCGTCGCCGCAGGCGATGTTCGCGGCCCTCCAGGAGTGTGGGTACCGTGGTCAAGACCAGGCGCGGCGCGCGATCTGCCTGATGGCGTACCGCCACGTGCGCCGGGTCAAGCGGATCTACGTCGACGGCGTCGACCGCGCCGAGCTGCCGCGCAAGTCGAACTTCCTGTGCGTCGGTCCCACCGGCTCCGGCAAGACGTTCCTCGTCGAGACGCTGTTCGGCAAGCTCCTCAAGTTGCCCACCGCGCTGGTCGACATCACGACCTACAGCGAGACCGGCTACGTCGGCCAGGATCCGTCGACGATCCTCACCCGGCTGCTGCACACCGCGGACGAGAACCCGATGCTGGCGTCGATCGGTATCGTCTGCCTCGACGAGTTCGACAAGATCGCCTCCGGGCAGAACAACGCGATCTTCGCCGGTGCCGGCACCACGAAGGACGTCACCGGCATGGGCGTCCAGCGCGAGCTGCTCAAGATGCTCGAGTCGAGCGAGGTCGTCGTGCCGCTCGATCTGACCCACAGCTCGTACGCGGATCACGTGGTGATGTCGACCGCCGACATCGCCTTCATCGCCGCAGGTGCGTTCTCCGGGTTCCAGCAGATCGCCCACCGCCGCGCGATGCGCGATCAGATCGGCTTCGGTCGCGACCAGGCGAGCGGCGGGGTCGATCCGGAGGCGATCGCGGTGGAGTTTTCCGCCGAGCAAGTCGAGAACGTCGCCAACTTCCAGGCCTACGGGTTTCTCCCGGAGCTGATCGCGAGGTTCACCCGGGTCGTGCCGTTCAAGGCCCTGGATACCGGGACACTCAAGGACATCCTGCGCACCGATGTCGTCCAGCGGATGACGCGCGAGTTCAAGCTCGAAGGGTTCGAGCTCGCGATCGAGGAGCCGGTGCTCGACCACGTGGTGGCCGATGCGCTGCGTCGCGAGACCGGGGCGCGCGGGTTGTCGTCGACGCTGACG